>JAAZLE010000013.1 GCA_012799455.1 Clostridiales bacterium
AATTGATTTAGATACTTTATTAATATATAATAAAAACAATGCACGCGCGAGTGTGCCTTTGGCTTGTATCGGTGACTTAAGAAACTCGCGGATTTTAAGGTTTTGAAATTACTTAAGGAAGTTAGAAGTGGCAGTAAAGAAAAGTTTTAGCAAAAATGCAAAGATAGGGATTAGCGTAGCAGCGGTTGCTGTGTTTGCTGTTATTGTCATAGTTGTTGCTTCGCTTTTACTTCCTAAAATAGCCCCAGTTGTTGAGACTGAGCCTTCGGAAATCGTAGCTATTGTTCCAGAGAATGAAGGTATCATTAGTGTAGATGCTGACATGACTAAAGTTTTTGCTACTGTAAAGTACAAAGATGGCTCGTCAAAGAAGGTGCCACTTTCAGAACTAATAGTGGTTGGGCTAGATACATCTGAAGAAAAATTATTGAATAATGTAATACTAGACTATGGTGGGTTTAAACAAGTCGTTCAATACGATGTTGTGCCCACTTTTTTAAATTTGAATTATAGGGCAGCAACAGGTGGGCGTATTTCAGGCGATATGTCACAGATGGTACGTGCTGGCACCGATGCTACTAGAGTACAGGCAATAGCCGATGCAGGATATGAGTTCGATGGCTGGAGCGATGGGAATCCTAATGCAAGTAGGCTGGATAGGCAGGTTTCTAGTTCTAGAGATGTAATTGCAAGATTTAAGAAACTAGAGTACGTTGTAATATTTTTCTATCCTGATGGGACGACTGCTAGGGAGCAAATAGTTAAATTTGGCGAAGCTCCTCCTAAAGTTCCTAGAGCTGAAGAACAGAACATGCGTCTTTACGGATATAAATTTATTGGATTTGATAGAGATTTTTCTAAGATTTCAGGTCATACCGATATTTATCCTTTGTACGAAAAGTACGCAGCAGATACGATTTTAGATTTTACTTTGGACGCAGAAGGTGTGCCTCTTGGAACTAGTGAGGAATTACGTCCGTTTTATGAAAAGGATCAAATAGCATCTATAAGAGTTAAACCGAATTCAGATAGACTCTTTATTGGTTGGTCTATAAAAGATGTAGATGGCAACTGGGTTGACATGCCTATAGACAGGGGGCAGATGTTAGTAAAACTAGCACCTGATCATAATGTGTTATTTAATACAAATAGAACAGGAACGGCAGATGAGTTTGCTATAACATTTACGCCGGATGAACCTGTCAATAATGTTCATATCCAGGCACACTTTGCATATATTGAAAGCGAAATTAGTTTTACAAGCATGGGTGTCAAAGCAAAAGAATCTCTCTTGATAAGACATGACCAAAAAATAGGCAACATCTTTGATGTAGAAGATTTAAGTGCTATGGGTATGATGGGATATGAGTTTAAAGGCTGGGCTATAAAAGATGGACCAGCTGATGGGGATGGAAAGCCCATAATTATACAAAATACTCAAACGTTCACTCAGCCTACAGAACTTGTTGCCCAGTGGGAGAAAAAGAGATATGAGGTAATCTTCTTAACTGGCGAAAATGAAAACCCAGAATTTACCAACCAAAGCAAGGGGTATGACCCAGCTAAGGGAGGTAGAGTGTTAAGAGCGTATTATCAGGACAGCTTAGTTAGTGCGGTTGAAGGAGCTTTTCCGACCGAACCTGTTTACTTAACCAATCATACATTTAAGGGATGGTACATAAGAGGCGAAGATATGCTACCTACCGATGTGTCTGTAGATAAGACATATAAAATCGATAGAGAAGTGACATATGTGCTTCCCGTGTTTGAAGTTAATAAGGTGCAACTAAAAGTATCTATACTTGAAGGGGCAGGCTCTGTAGTAAACTTGGTTCCAGATCTGGAAAATCCATATGCGGGCGATTTAGAAGTCCCGATAAGAGGTCTTTTCTATATGGATGTGAATAAGACTTATAGGTTTAGAATTAAACCTGCCGCTGGATATAAGTTAAGTGAGGTTATAGTTGGAGATGTCGGTCAGCCGATCAACCCTGAAGCTCCACAACATGATTTTGAAATAATTAATCCAAGTGTAGGAAGACAAGTAACAGTTAGGTTTAACAAAATTCAACATGTAATAACTGTTACAAATGGAGATGCAGGGCTATACGGAATTATTACATATAACGATGAAACACAACCCCAAGGTGTTGCAACTTCAGATGCTACTACTGTGAGCATTAACGCTACACGTGGGAGTAATAAAAATATTGAAATTTTAGCAACAGATGGTAATTACATTGTCAGCGTTATAGCAGGTGGCGTCAGTAGTGCAGTGCCTTATCTAGCTACTTATCATACACTCAACCTGTCAGAAATAGATGAAGATATTTCTGTAGTTGTAAGTTATAAAGAATTTAGATACAAAGTAACACTTCCAGAAGCTGTAGGGCTTGAGGGTGGAACAGTGAGTTTATTAGACCCGCAACCCGATTATGCAAAAAATACCACTCCTAGAATCAACATAGAAGCAGATGCGACATATTATATAAAGAAGATAAGGGTCAACGGCTGGGAGATAGATCCATATCAACCACCAAGTGGCTATGGCATTACAAACAGGGAAGTATTAAATGTTTTATATAATGAAGATGACCCACAAGATGATCGTGTAACGAAGTTGCAACTTTCTATTATTAATATCGATAGAGATGCTTTGGTAGAAGTGTTGTTTGCAAAGTTGTATTTTAACATCACAGTAAGTTCAGAAGGTGTAGGAACAGCAGATACTTCTAAAAAGGTTCTTGTTGGTAATAACGTGGATGTCGAAGCAAGAACCACAGAAGGTAACTACATTTCCATTCTTAAAATCGATGGAGATAATAAACCTCTTGCCGGGCTGATAGTAAGTACTGTCCACACATTTACGAATGTTGACAGTGACCATACCGTACATTTTGTTTTCTCAACTAGACGTTACTCAGTATCATTTGACCCATCTTCAGGTGTTTATGTTAGAAATAGTGGTGTAGATTATCCGATTACGCTAGGTAAAACATTTACAAATATTAAGTCGGGTAGCAGTAATAGATATGTGATAACTGCGGGCGCAGGCATGCAGTTAGATCTTGTTGAGCATTCTTCGGATGGAACTACATATCAAGAAAAATTGGCATTTAATGCGACAACTCATACTGTACAAATTGACAACATTAAAGCAGATTATACTGTGAGAGTAGTGACCAAACCTCTCCTAAAAGATGTAACTATTTATGTGTCTAATAAGGGGTTTAGCGCAGTAGAATATAGCGGAGAGGACACGGGTGCAGTGTATGATACAACAGTAGGCTATGGAAGAAATATCAACTTAAAGATAAGCCCAGATATTGGATTAAAGATAGATGTATCACAAATCATAATACGCAATAAAGATATAAGAAACACCTACACATATGTGGTGCCAGAGGATAGTGCAATCAACCCTAATGCACCAGTTGGGCAATATATACTATATGCAGATACGGAGCAAGTAGACAAGTATAACTTGGATATAGGCAACATAAAAACTTCGATTGACATTTTTATAACATTTATTGATGACCCTGCAACATATGATGTATTCACTGAAACTCCGACAAACGGCACATTAGAAGTTAGAGACAACAACTCTAATTTAATAAGCGACACCACTGAAGTGTTAGAGGGAACTAATTTAACATATATAGCTACTGCGGATACTGGCTATGTTTTACTGGCACTCTTAATTAATGGAGAAAAAGTAGCGACCGTAGATGGTAAGTATTACGGCACAATGGGTAGCACTCCTCAGGTAGTATCTGCAAAATTTGTAAAGCCTAGATATTACGTAGAAATAGACCAGACGAATACAAATGGTATTATTACATCCGAATTACCCCTGTTTGATGAGGGCGAAAGTTTCAAAATAAAGGCAATTGCTAGACGTGGCTATGTAGTTACATCTATGAGCCTTACAAATTTACAAACTTCTATAACACACTCAGTGACCGTTCCATCAGGGCAGGAAGTGGTAGAGTATACCGTACCCAGTGCGCAGGCCGTTGCAAACCTACTACTTAAAGCAACATATGCGCCAAGAAAATATAGTATATCATTTTCTAGGACTGAAGGTGGCGACATAAGTGAAAATCAAGGTAGTAGAGACTTAGATTATGGAACGCAACTAGAAGTTGTAGTCCAGGCTAATGAGTTCTATTATGTGTCATCTGTTCTTTTAAATGGAGTGGAATATTCAGCTTGGGATTTAGAAGATAGAGTAGTTAATAGTGAAACCGAAGAGATAGAGTATGGTATTTTTAAGCTTACAGTGACATCTAGTGTAGACATCCAATTTGTGTTTGCTCCGAATAGATATAGAGTTATTGCTACTCAGGACTTAAATGGAGAGACTCTATTTAAGAGAATTTCAGAAGATGGGACAACCACGCCATTTTTGAGTGCAAATAACTTGTATTTAAGCACAGGTGACAGATTACTTATAAGAATGAGATCTAATGAGGGATATCATATTTCTTCAATCAAGGTTAATGGAGTGGTAACAACTTGGCAAAATGATTTAACCGAAGAATATATGGAAATACAAGAAATCTCTTCCAATGTAAGAATAGAAGTGGTGTACACAATTAACTCCTATTCTATGAAGGTTAATGCATACAATACAAGTGTTAACTACAGAGACTTTGATGTTAGCCCCATAGACTATGGAAGAGTATCTGTAGTGGGTTATATACCCAACGAAAATAACGAGTATACAGGATTTGCTCATGGCAGTAATGTAAGAGTAGTCATACAGCCAAGAACAGCAAGGGGATATTATATAGACCGTTTCTCAATACGCTATTCAAATGGGGTAGAAAAAATTGTTGGTGAAAATGAACTGTCGAGAAATGGTGGGTCATATATTATATACAATTTAGTTACAGACATTGATGAATTAAATGTTGAATTTAGAAGAAGGTTATTCACATTTCCAACTCCAGAACACATAGTTAACCAACTGAGCGCTCCACATCCATGGTCTTCCGATCCACCGAGTGTCAAATTTACCAACCAATATAATAAAGAAGCATCGGTAGTTAAGGTTGATGGTGAGTATTATGAATACGGTACGAATTTTGAAATATCTTTACATCCAAGTGTTGGTTATTCGCATACGGGATTTTATTTCAATGGCGAAGATAGGATGGACTACATTAGGCTAAACAAATATATTGGTATTGTGACATCAAATATCGAAATCAGAGCAGAATATACCTTAAACACTTACGAGATCCGCACTGAACAGACAATAGGCGGAAGGGTAAGAATTAAAGACGAAGTCGGAACGTTACTCTGGGCCGAAGGTGTTCCGATAATTGGTGAGGGAGATCCGGAACCAGCAACTGGGGAGTTCATAAGAGAAGAAATAAATACTGCTAAAGGTAGAGTTTGGGCGTATGAAGACAAGCTTGTAGCCACATATGGAACAATTATACGCATCGAAGTTACGCCAAATAATAGCCAAAATGGTGTATCTAACCAAGGATATAGAATAAACTCGTTTATTGTTAATAACATTGATGCAGGTATGTCGGGAGATGCTCAAGCTGTATCCGAAACTACTGTTAGGTATTCTTTAAATGTTAATGTGGTGTTTACAATAAATGTTTACGAGGTCAATGTTCTTTCATATGAAGGTGGAAGTGCAGTAGCTACTCCTACCGAAGTTTTATGGGGAGAGACAAGTACGATAGTAGCAACCATTGCAAGGGGTTACTTTATAAGCGCAGTTAAGATAAATGGTGTTGATTTTGAGCCTATGAAACTTGCGCTGATTTCAACAGGTAGTTATGCGTTAGCTAGTATTACTGAAGATAAGGAAATTCAAATAGTTACTGAAAGAATTAGGTATAATGTAACATTTGACCCAGAAAGCGATTATGGCACGGAGTTTTCTTTAAACAACGGAGAAATAGTTAAAACTGCAGTTAGCTGGGCGGCTATAAACGAGGGTGTTCCAAGACAAACAGCACGGTTCTTCCGTTCAGATGATGGCACGATAGATACAGATGGAAAAATCAAAGCATATGACCAAGAGACAGGGGCATATATCGGACTTAGGTTTGGGGATAAACTGGTATTTCACCTAACCATCCCAGAAGGCTTTAAAATTGCATCTATTTCAGTATCTATGGATGATAATGGCATCAATGAAACTCAAATACTGTCCTCTCAAAGCCAGCTTGATTCAGATGATGGCTCTGGCAAGCGCACATATACAATTAGTTCTGTAACAGGCAATGTATTTATTTCAGTGAAATATGAACTTAAGCAGTATAATGTTATCTACGTAAATCCATCTAACGGAGAATTTACCGATTTATCTATTACCAAAGTAACGCACTATGAAAAGGTCACTTGGAATTTACTAGCTGCTTATGGGTATTACTTATCTAGGTTGGAAATTAATGGCAATATATATTCTGTAGAAAACCATATGTTATCGTATGAAAAAACAGTTGCTAATGTTTATAAATATTCAACCGATGATGCAACAAGTGGGGAAAAATATCTCATTACAACCGAACTTTTAAATGACAGGGGAGATATAAGACTAGTTCCGTTTTTCCAACCACTGTCTTTCAATGTAGCTATAAAAATAAACAATAATATACCCAATCCTCAAACAGACCCAATGACTGCTAGTATTGCAGATAACAAGATTACTTATGATCCACAAATAAAAGCAGTGTTTGTTCATAGCATAAGCGAGGGATATAGCATCACAAGCATAACGTTTAAGAATTCAGAAACATATGATGCCCTTACATACGCCCTAACTAAGAACACAGATGCAACTCTAGAAGATGATGAGTTTAATCCAAAAGACAGCGTATTATCAATTCCAGCATCTGGCGCTTTGTTAAACATGATGGATATTCACATATCCAGTTTGAGCATAATAAGGCTTAATTATGGAGTAGAACAAGACAAACACGAAATAAGCTTTGCATATCATTTAGTAGAAGCAGAATATGATGCAGGTGCTTTTGCATATGTTAATAGAGGAAGAACCTTCACAAACGAGGGGGATATTCCAAAGATTAATAGTCTTCCTGCATTTACAACTAGTCGCGAGTTTACAGATAATATTTCAAGTGGTCCTCATGCATACGGAGTTTATGGTACATTTACGACTACGGTTGCACCAGTTGCTTTGAATAAGTATGAGTTTGCTGGTTTCCAAGAAAAGGTGGGAGATAATTGGGTTTATCTAAATGTGCCAACAAACGAAATAGAGATTATGTCAAACGGCAGAGCTATGCGTGTAAGAGTGACAAAAGATAGAAATATTCGCGCTGTGTTTTTCAGGCTGTATCGCGTACAAGTAGAAGTAAAACCTGAGTTTAAATATACGCAGGGGTCGTTTGCAAGCAACGAGCCTAATTTGATGAGCTACCGTTTGTATTCTACGGTTGCGGCTTCAGCTAATCATTTCGCGGATATTGAAAAGGGTGTAGTTTTACCAAACATCGCATCTCCTATGAATGCACCACTAATTGATGAGAGTTTAGAGGCTTTGGATGGTAAATATGAGTTCTATGTAAGAAGCGGTGCTGTATTAATGCTTAGATCAATTGATAGGATTACAACCGCAAATGCTTCTAGAGGGTTTTTCTACTACGATATAACATTTGATAGTTCCGGCGTATACTCACAAGGAACCAACAACATAGACTATGAAAGAGGCGTAGCTATATCTAGTGATAAACTTGTGTATTCGTACGCTATGAATAACATCTACACTAGTTTTACAATGGAAACAGAAGGTGCACTTGAATCTAATGCAGGTGGAACGGTTTCGTACCTTGTAAACGGAACTGTGGCAACTTTAGCTAATAACTCTTTAGTATCCGAACCAAATAGTACAATAGAGTTTACAATAACACCTAAGCCTAACTACAGGTTTGAGGCAGTTTCTAGTTTAGAATACTTATCAAGGGCATCAGATGATGGGTTTAGAAGAAATACAGGTGTGTTTAAGACCCTTTCATCATCTGTTGACGGGAGATTACAGATTACTTACTTCAATGAAAGTAACAATATTATTTCTAATCCAGCAACATATCCCGGAAGAGTTGCGTATGTGAAAGTATTGTTAAGGCATGTGTCAGAAAATTCAATTTTCAAGATTAAATTCTGGCGTGAAATTCAATTTACAAGAAAGGTTTCCATTATGACAGACGAAGGATTAACTACGGCTATGGTTAACTTAAAGCCTACCTTTCTAGATTCGACAAGCGAGGATGGAACTTACGATTTTGGTGATAATGTAACATTAAAACTTAACGTGCCTTCATACACTGGCTGGGCAATTAGATGGCAGTTTGTGGGATATTTCGTAAATGGAATCAATTTATTCAAAAACCTAAATCAAGCGTATCCAACTGCCATAGATACAACAATTAGGTTAGATAATACCGCAAATATAGTTAACAAGTACGTAGGCGGGAAACTTGTACATGCTGTTGATGTGGTAGCAAGATTTATTCCTGTATACAATGTAGTAGTTCACAACACTTATGTATACGATTCGGCAGAAGAAGGTAATATTTATCTTGATCCAAAACAAATATCCGTAAGCACAATAGAATACGGCGCGCAAACCATGAGGTATTTTAAGGAAGAAACCCCCATATATGCAAAACAAGCTGACGGTGACAATTCAGCGACACATAGTTTCCAAATCATGGGTAAGATTAACAAGATAGAAGGATCTAAAGATATCGCAAGCTCTCCGTACAATACATGGACAAATAATACTATAACACTAAATTGGACTGGAGCGGGAATTGCAGGACCTACATATAAATTCTTGGGCTGGCAATACTATATGTATGATATAAATGCTAACATGTATCAATGGGCTAATATACCGTATGTAGAAAATGTTGGCGGAAGCGTGGGTGTTATGGATTATAGAAGAACATCGTATACCTTCCCAATCAGTGCGCTAGCAAGAAGTTCGTACTTTAGTGTCTTTAATAGTGGGGGAGACGTAGAGACTCCAGGAGCAAAGACCACAGTGTACAAATATGATTCGGGTTCAATGTCGTGGGTAGGAACACCCAATGTGCTGGCAATACAAATTAGACCAAGATTCCAAAAGGTTGTGCCAATTGAAATTATTAAAGAAGCAGCGACACAAAGGCCTGATGTGTTTGGCACCTCAGGAACCGAGGGAATCAGACCAGTTATTTTAGAAAATGCGTTGCCAAAAGCTAATTTTGAATACTACAAGACTATTACTTTAGATCCTGCGGAAAGACCTGGATACCAGTTTGCAGGTTGGTATTATCGTGTAACTTCTAGTAGTTACATTAAGCTAGAAGATACAAATCCAATTGCATCAAAACTAATTCCAGGAACTGAACAGTGGATGACATATAGGCTTGAGCCTTCAAATAACAGATTAACACTCAGACTAGATTGGAAGGATCAAAATTATGTAGTATACGCAAGATACGTGCGTATCTTTAAGATAACATTAGAAGTAGTGAGTGTTTCAGGAACATCTTCACATATTACAAATGCACTACCTGATATAAAGTTTTATGGTGTAGTAAATCCAAGTGAAGGAGGCGTTTATCCTGACCCAGACTTTGAAACAGGCACATATGTTCAACAGCGTAAAATCACAGATATAATCGCTGACGTTGGAACGAGGTTAATGTTTAAGTTGGAGACAAAATATGATAGTGCTTATCCCAATGATTGGACCAAGTTTAACCCGCGTTTTGATAGACTAATAGGGGTAGATTCGCAAGATTTAACAACAGGTGCTCAAGATTTGTGGAACCAAGGTGATAGTGGTATTAGTACAAACGTTATATTTACTGAAACAAACGATGACCCAACCGAAGCGCAAAATATTGTGAATACCATTGAAAATGCTATATATAGAGTTAATGCAAACGGTGATAAGTATATAAAGATAATGTTCAGAACGGAAGCTGAGCTTGTTATTCATAATGTGTATCATGGAGCTTCTATCAGAATGCCAGATGCTTTAGCTATAGCTAAGGGATGGAAAAATGCTGGTGACCAATCTAATATATATGTGAAAGACAATGGCTTAAGAGATGTAGATTCAACTCAAGGCATCATTAAGATTAATAAAATCCCCGTGCAGCCAGGTGTAAATTATGACGGTGTTAAGCAGGGTGATTTTGGAATCAGAATTAGTGAATTACTATCTGCTGGGGCTATTATGGATAGTCAAATCTATCAAAGAGCGATAAATCTAGATGGTAATAGTATAACCTCAAAATTAGCACAATTTGTTTTCTATGGCTCAAAAGACGTAGTAACTGGATATGATGGTTCTGGGACACCGGTTTCTTCTACTCTTACATCGCCACTAGCGTATCCGTTTGCGGAAGCAGATACACCAAATGCTGGTGATGGGTCTCCGGAAAAACCATTCTTGATAGAAACTATAATACATTTACTCAATGTAAATACATTGTATGAAGGAAATCTACAAGGTGGACAGCCGACTCTTAGATATGTTACGCCAGGGAACCCTTCACAAGTATATGGACTGAATTTCAAACTGACCGAAAATATAGACCTAAGTAGTGATAACGGTGGTATGAGCTTAAATAGACCGCTTTGTTCAATTGGACAAGGGTTTGATGGGATATTCAATGGAAATGGCAAAGCACTATTTGATATTAAACCAACTCAATCCATAACGCATGCTGGAATTTTTGCAAAGATAACCACGTTTGGTGAAGTGAAGAACCTGCTTATCGGTAACTTCAATGTATCTACTGGTGGTGAATATGCAGGGGCGCTTGCTGGTGAAGTAAATAATGGTGCAGTAATAACGAATGTAAAAACCACAGATGATGCTGCCTTTAACCCAAGTACAGGTAGAACTATTAGCTCTGATAAGTATGCTGGTGGCTTGGTTGGATATCTAAATACAGGCGCAAAAATTATTGATTGCGAAATGAAAACTATAACGGTAGTATCTTTATTTGATGAGTATATTAGTGATGTAAACACATATATTCCAGGTGGCGCTGGTGGTCTCGTAGGTAGTATAGGTCAAAATAAAAACCAGCAAGGCGCACGCGCTAGTGTGGAAAACAGTAAAACTGAGAACATAATGCTTAATTGTAAATATGCTTCAGGTGGTCTCGTAGGATCTTTAGTATCTGGAGAAGATACCGAGGAGACAGAGGTTAATGCTAGTATCAAAGGCTCAACTGCAACTAACATCTCTTATGATGAATCTGAATCGGCAGCATATATAGGTGGTGTGGTAGGGTATGTTGGACATAGGCGAGCAGTTTATAACTCATCATTAAAGACTAAAAACTCAACAGACATGACAATTCGTTCTAGATGGTCACAACTTGCATATACGAAACCTGAAGAGCCTCAAGTATTTAATTTTGGTGGTGGAGGTATAGCAGGAATTAACTTTGGTCTTATTCGCGATGTAACAGTAACTACCACAACTAGCAATATAATTTTCTTATCAGGCTCAGTTAGCGGCGGAATTGTCGGTATAAATGCAGGGAAAATAGTTAAAGCAACCCTTTCAGCACCTATAAGAATTGATAGGAAAAAACTTGGACCAACAATGGGAAGCGGAACGTTTGGTGGGATTGCGGGATATACTTTAGTTAATTCTATAATTGAAGCAGGGATAGTTAACTATAATCCTGGTGGCGAAGCTTTTGTTGAAGGTAGTGCTGCGATTACAGTATATACAGAAGTTGCAGAATATACATGGGCAGAAAACTTCACTATTGAACATGCACCTGTAGTTAATCCCGTATCAACAGAAATTTTAGGCGATGACCCTGGCGATGATAGTTCCAATTTGTACGTTGGTGGAATTGTAGGATTTAATAAAGGCTTTATTACATGGTATGAACCCGAACAATTAAGGTCAGCCTTCATTGGAAAGATAATAGCTTCTAGAAGAAGCGCTGGCGGTGTAAAAAATGCTTCTTACGTAGGCAGTATAATGGGGTGGAATGCATATATAAACCCCAACCCTCCTCCTGCGTCGTCAACTATAACTAATATAACGGCTAATGCAACTATTGAATATTATAGATATTATTATGCTGGAGATGGAACGGCGGGGATAATGGAAGATTACTTTGGAGTGGCTGCATATAATGATGCCGGGAGCAGTGCTTCATTAAATTCAGGAACGAGCGCAGTAAGTATACGCTACGAAGCAAATGGTAAGGGCTTAAGCGATCATACTAATTGTGTTGCAAAACTGGTTAATGGAGCTCATGCGACCAACTTCCCAGTAGCACAGATTAAATATAAAAATAATGGATCAACTAGCTTTAGTGTTTTCAATCCAATTAACTTCATTTTTGATCTTGGAAACGCTAATACATATAATAACGACTACCTCAAAAATAACGTGCAGACTCATAACTTTACGTTTGTAAGATGGAGAGAATATTACGGTAAGTATAGAACAGTAAATGCTCAGCCGTTATAATTACTATTGTTTTAAAAATTAAGCATCTTATAAAATGGCAAAAACTAATTAAGCTCTTGAGAGTATCTTGGGAGCTTTTTTTTGTATTATTTCACGTTATATCGAAATTGTTTTTGAAATAAACCTGCACGTAAAAATGAAAGCATATAAAACTTAAAGTTTAAAATTACTAAACTGATAAAAGTTTAAAAATATTAAATATTTTGTTTGACAGTACTAATCATATATAATAGAATGAGTTTGTTATTGTTAAAAATAACGATACAAGGAGTGAAGAATGAATATAGGTGCAAAGTTAAAAGAGTTGAGATTACAACTAGGTTTAACACAAGAGGAGCTGGCGGCAAGGTGTGAGTTAACAAAAGGGTATATTTCACAACTGGAAAATGATCTAGCAAGTCCTTCAATGGCAACACTCATGGATATACTAAATGTACTTGGTACTAATTTACAAGAGTTTTTTGCAGAGAAGAAAGAAAGTAAAATAGTATTTACAAAAGATGATTTTTTTGTTTCTACTAATGGCGGGGGCGAAAGCACTTGGCTCGTACCTAATTCTCAAAGGCAGGAAATGGAACCTATACTACTTGAGTTACCAGCTGGGGAGTCATCAAACGAAAGGCCACCGTTTGAAGGCGAAGAGTTTGGATATGTCCTAAGTGGTAAGGTGGTAATAGTTATAGGAGATAAAGAGTACGAGGCGAAAAAAGGTAATTCTTTCTATATTAATGGTGCAAGTGCGCACGTGGTTAAAAATAAAAGCGAAAGACCAGCAACAATACTTTGGATAACAACACCAAGTAACTTCTAAACTAAATTAAACGCACTATAGTAGTGCAACTACAAATATATTAGAAAATAATAAGTGGAGACTTAAAGGTATGGCTAAAATCGAGATTAAAAGCGATAAAAAAGAAAAGGTAATAGAGCTTAAAAACGTAAGTAAATATTACGATGATAAACCGGCAGTTGATAATGCTAGTTTTAGCATAAATAAAGGTGAGTTTGTAACGTTTTTAGGACCGTCTGGCTGTGGTAAAACAACAACATTAAGAATGATTGCAGGCTTTGAGAAACCTACAAGTGGCAAGATATTTATGGATGGCAAAGATATCACTGATATGCCTCCTCATTTAAGAAAAGTAAATACAGTCTTTCAAAGATATGCGTTGTTTCCGCATTTAAATGTATTTAATAATGTAGCGTTTGGTTTAAAGCTTAAAAAAATACCATCTGGTCAATATATTGTAGACAAAAATGGAACCAAATACGAGAAGTTAAGAAAATATACTAAAGATGAGATTAAGGAAAAGGTCAGTAAAGCATTAAAAATGGTCGACTTTGAGGATTATGAGCATAGAGATGTAAATAGCTTATCTGGAGGGCAACAACAGCGTGTAGCCATCGCAAGGGCTCTTGTAAATGATCCAGAAGTTTTGTTACTAGATGAACCTTTAGGTGCATTAGACTTAAAAATGCGTAAAGATATGCAGATAGAACTTATGGAAATGCATAAAAAACTGGGTATAACATTTGTTTATGTAACGCACGATCAAGAAGAAGCGTTAACTATGAGCGATACAATTATAGTTATGCGCCACGGTCTAATTCAACAAATAGCATCGCCAAAAGTAATCTATGATGAGCCTGCTAACGTGTTTGTTGCTGACTTTATAGGGGAAAGTAACATCTTTTCTGGTATTATGCATGAAGACTTCAAAGTAGAATTTTTAGATCATGTGTTTGAATGTGTCGATAAAGGCTTTAAGAAGAATGAGTTAATTGACGTTGTGGTAAGGCCAGAAGATATATACATCATTCCAGCTGATAACGCCGCAGCAATGAAGCATGGTGCAGTTAATACCTGTGTGTTTAAAGGAGATCATTATCAGATAACTGTGCAGGTCGATGAGTTTGAGGTTGTTATACACGAAACAAACGGAGTAGAAGAAGGTGCTGAAATAGGGATATTTATTAAGCCTTTTGACATTCATATTATGCCTAAAGCAAGAATTGTGAATGAAATTGAAACTGAAATGATTGATGAGCAAACTGTAAATATTTGTGATGGAAGTTTTGAATGTATGCCTACTGAACTAGAAGCAGGAACACCAGTAACAGTAAAAATTCCATTTGACAAAGTTGTTGTTCATGATGATGAAGAAGACGGAGTAATAGGTGCTGAGGTAATTAACTCCATATATAAAGGCAGTTACTATCAGTGTTTTATCCGCGCAGATAATTATTATATGTTCTTTGTAGACACCCAAGATGATTGGCTAAAAGGTGATAGAGTAGGCCTTTCAGTTAAGCCAGAAGATATACAGATAGAAGCAAGACAAATTGAAGAGTCAGAAGATAGGTAGTTAAAGATATGAAAACCAATCCATTAAAAAAAGTATCCCAAAAGATTAAAAACTTCCGTTTAACGCGTGGGGTTTTTGCCTGGCCGTATGTTTTATTCTTAACGGTATTTGTAGTACTACCTCTAGTAATTATTTTAGTAAATGCATTTCTCGCAGATGGGAAATTATCATTTGCAAACTTTATTGCGCTAGCTAAAGATGGGGCAAGTATTAAGGTGCTTATTAATTCAATATTTATAGGGGCAGTTACGACAATACTATGTTTAGCAATAGGCTATCCTGTTGCGTATACACTTGCAAATATGAAGACGGGCTCTATTATTGTAATACTATTTTTATTGCCAATGTGGGTTAACTTTTTAGTTAGAACGCTTGCAGCCAGAGCTGTTTTTGAAGCTCTATCCATTCCTCTTGGCGAAGGAACGGTTTTATTTGGTATGGTGTATAACTATATTCCATTTATGATATTGCCACTACATACGACATTAACTAATATAGATAAGTCGTTTGGTGAAGCAGCAGCTGATTTAGGCGCTGATAGAGTAACAGTGTTTTTAAAAGTTACCCTCCCACTTTCCGTTCCTGGAATAATTAGCGGAATAATTATGGTGTTTATACCAACGATATCTACATTTGCAATATCACAACTTCTAGGCGGAGTACATTTGTTTGGTGACTCAATACATGAAAAATTCATACATGGTCTATATGGAGTAGGTAGTGTTATGTCTTTAATCATGCTGGCATTTGTGCTTTTGTCAAATATGTTACTAAAGAAATTTAATAAGGGGGAAGCGAAGGCAAGTATATGGTAAAATTTAAAAGCATTCTTCCAAAAATATTTTTAATATTGGTACTAATTGTACTCTATACACCAATTATATTTGTAATAGTGTACTCATTTTCTGGTACCACTAACTTCACATTCCCAAGAGGGTTTACGCTAGAAGGGTATTCGGCTATTTTTACATCTGGTTCGAGAGGGAAGTTGTTTGATTCTTTAAAAAACACTATTATACTTGCTTTAGTATCCTCTGTAATTTCTACAATAATCGGGTCTATTTCCGCTGTTGGAATATATTACATGAAACCAAAAGTCAGATTAATGGTAGAAAATGTAAACCAGCTTCCAATTATAAATTCAGAAATAGTAATGGCGGTATCTTTGATGTTATTTTTCGTAACATTTAAATTTCCTCCAGGATGGACAAGGTTAATTATTGCTCACGTTACATTTTGTACCCCTTATGTGATACTTTCTGTTATGCCGAGATTGATGCAGATGGATCCAAACGTATATGAAGCGGCTTTGGATTTAGGAGCAAATCCCATAAAAGCATTGTTTAAAGTTATTATTCCTATGGTAATGCCAGGAATAATATCGGGTGCGGCGATGGCGTTTACTATATCACTAGATGATTTTATAATCACACAGATTAATAAGGGTGCTACAACGGGTATTGATACATTATCTACTTACCTATATTCATCAACAAAAAGTGCAAGTGGTTTTGCTGCTTACTGGTATCCAGTCTTTTCCATAATTATATTAATTGTCGTAACTATTGTTTTAGTAGGGAATTATGTTAAATTCAGGAGAGAAAAGACAAAGAAAAGCGGGGGAAAATAAAATAGTAGATTGTTGAATAGTAGTTAGGTGCTACGAGTTATTTAGAAAACTATATGGAATCAGGTTAGTTTAGCACTAACAAAATAAAAATAGAAGGAGAGTATTAAATGAAAAAGAGTTTAATTTTAATTTTAGTATTTGCTTTCGTACTTAGCGGTGCTGTTATGATTGCTGGTGGTCAAGACATAGCACAAGCAGAAGCTGCAGATGATGGTAAACTTTATGTAATGAATTGGGGTGACTACATTGCTCCAGACACGGTTGCAAATTTTGAAGCATGGTATAAAGCTAAAACTGGAGAAGACATAAAGGTAATATATACTACACAAGATACAAATGAAATGATGTTTACTCAAGTTGAAAAAAGCGGTGAAACAATTGACTTGGTTTGTCCTAGTGAATATACAATTGAAAAAATGTTGAAAGCCGGCATGCTTAAAAAGATAGATAAGGCAAAAATTTCAACCATAGATAACGTTGATCCTGCATTTTACACTAAAGTAGAAAGCGGTTTTGGCACTCTCACAATAAACGGTCAAGAAGTAAACATGAAAGATTATTTTGTGCCATACATGTGGGGAACACTAGGTGTTTTATATAATTCCGATGTTATCACGCAAGAAGAAGCTGAAGGTGCAGGATACGGTCTTCTTTGGAATACAATTGAAAAGAAAGAACTTAAAAGGAAGATATTGTTAAAAGATAGCGTAAGAGATACTTATGCAGCAGGACTTTTATATTTAAAAGAACAGGGCAAACTTCCCGAAAAATATAATAGTTACAGTGTAGAAAAATTAATAAATACTGTAGATGCAGAGCTTCTAGATGCAGTAGAAGAAGCGCTTATAGAACAAAAGAAAGACTTGAAAGAGTATGAAGTTGACCAAGGAAAGGGCGATATGGTCAAAGGTGCAGCATATGTTAATTTAGCATGGAGCGGCGACGCATTATATGCGATGGAAGAAGCATTAGAAAATGATGTAAATCTTGACTTTTTCGTACCTGCAGTTGGTGGAAATATCTGGTTTGATGGGTGGGTAATCCCGACAACTTGTCAAAATGAAAAGGCAGCACTTGCATTTATAGAGTACAATTGCCTTCCAGAAGTTGCTATAGCTAATGCGATAGAAATAGGTTATACATGTGGTATAAATCCAGAAGTTTTAAAAGCAAATGAAAATGTTAAAGCTGCCCTATACGAAGCAGAATATGACGTTGATGAATATTTTTCTGATATAGTCAGATATCCTGACATGACAGATGTAACTTTAGGAATGATGCATGATTTTGGTGATGATCAAGTAGCGGTAATGGCTATGTGGGAAAGAGTTAAAGCAACTAAAACCAGTGCTACATTATGGATAGTGCTTGGATCAGTGGCTGGCGTAGTAGTTATCGGTGTTGCGTTATTCTTTATCATCAAGAATAAAAAAGGTTCAAAAGGCAGAGTCGTGGTAGAAGGCCCAGCTGAAGACAAAAAAGAGGACGATACCTTTGATGTAGAGGTTTAATCTACATAAGGTTGTTTGATAACTAGTTATCCGAAAAAGAGTTGCAATAAATATTTGCAGCTCTTTTTAGTGTCGTGGTACAAATTTTATTGTTGGAAATACATTAAGTATTATATGTTTTGGACTATAAAAGTTTACTAATATGTTACCAAATATACAAAGTCACTAGTATCTTGCACTATAAATCTAAGTAATATATAATAAATAATAGTTATGCTGTATTAGATGGAGGAGTTATGAATTACATGGATAACGTTAAGTTTATTTTATCAAAAGGTCTTATTGGTGTCGTAAGAAGGGTACGTGGAAAAGTGTATAAAAAGATTGGCACTTTAAATGCTAAATTTGCGGTATCAGATGAACCAACATCGTTTGAAGAGAGACTATCTCTAAGTTATAAAACTATATCACCTGGACAAGTATGGTCGACAAAAAGATTTGAATGTGGCTGGGATAATTTTACAGGGGAAATCCCTGCTTGTGCCAAGGGACAAAAAGTTCAGTTAGTACTGAATGTGGGTGGAGAAGGTCTGATAGTTGATGAAAAAGGAATTCCGGTTGATGCAACATCTGGTATATTTTCCTTTATTGATTTTATGCAACCAATAAGAGGCAATAAAACGGTAGGTTTTCTAGAAGTAGCAGAAGGAAAAGAAAAAGTTGATATCTGGATGGAGGTAGGAAACAATAGAACTCCTGGTAAAACCCCAGTGAAGCAAACGTATAGGAAGGCTGAAATAGTAGTAGTAAACGAAGAAATTAAGGCATTTTACTACGATGTTTTAGCTCTTGTACAACAAAGATACGTTACTGAAAGAAGAAGTGAAAAAAGAGCTAGTATTACCCGCACTCTAAAACTTGCAGAAAAAACTGCAGGAAATTATTCTTCTGAGAATGTAAAAAAAGCTAGAGAAATAATCGCACAAGAGATGGCGCAGGGCGAACCTAGTGAATATACAATATATGCAACTGGGCATGCGCACTTAGATTTAGCATGGCTTTGGCCAATAAGAGAAACTAAGAGAAAGGCAATTAGAACATTTACAAACCAGCTAAATAATATAGAAAAAAATGATGGTTATATCTTCGGTGTAAGCCAACCACAACAACTAGATTGGATGAAGGAAATGGAGCCGGAGTTATTTGAGCGCATACAAAAGGCTATAGCAGATGGAACAATTGAAGCTCAGGGGTCAATGTGGGTAGAATGTGATACTAACGTTCCTTCAGGCGAGTCGCTGATTAGGCAAAACATGTATGGCAAAAAATATTGGAAAGATAATTTTGATAAAACAATAAATGTTTGTCATTTACCAGATGTGTTTGGCTTTAGTGGGAACTTACCACAGATTTTAAAGAAGAGCGATGTGGACTATTTTGAAACAATCAAACTGTCATGGAACGAGCATAACAAGTTCCCAAGTAGAACTTTTATTTGGGAAGGTATAGATGGCAGTGATGTCATAGTTCATATGCCTCCCGATGAAACATACAATAGTGATGGCACTCCTATATCATGGGTGGAGTCTATAAAGAACTATCCCGAAAGAGATAAGATTAAGGATTTTGCGATGCTATATGGTGTAGGTGATGGGGGCGGAGGTCCAAGAGAAGGGCATATTGAAATGATAAAAAGAGGGAGTAAAATGACAGGGCTTCCTAAAGTCAAAATGACTACCCAAAAAGAGATGTTTGAAGTCTTAGCTGAACAAAAAGATAAGATGGAAGTATATAAGGGTGAGTTGTATTTAGAAAAGCATCAAGGTACATATACTACTCAAAGCGATAACAAGCTATATAACAGAAAATTAGAGTTTGCGCTCCATAATGCAGAGTTTTTGGCAACCTTAGCTCAAGAAAATGGACTTTATGAGTATCCATATGAAAAGCTAGAAAAGATATGGAAAGAAGTGCTTTTATATCAGTTCCACGATATTATCCCTGGTTCATCTATTAAGAGAGTGTATGATGAAAGCGTGCAAAGATACAAAGAAATGTTAGCAGAAGTAGAAGAGCTAAATAGTGAGCTCATAGCTAAATTGTCCAAAAAGGAAAAGCAAATCACGGGTATAAACTTAACCCCATATAGGAACAACGATGTGGTGTTTGTAAACGACAAGTGGTACAAAGCTTCCATTGCACCATATTCAGCAGCGCCTCTCGAGCCGGTAGAAAAAGATCCAGCATTACAGGCAACTGAAGACACCATTGAAAACGAGAACTTAATAGTTAAGTTTGCAAAAAATGGAAACATAATAAGCATTTATGATAAAAATCTAAAAAAAGATTTTGGCGACAAACATTGGATGAACAAGCTAAATGTGTATAGAGATAAGCCACTTCATTACAATGCGTGGGATATCGATATTAACTATACAAAGCAAGTACCAGATGAGTTTAAACTGGTATCAAGCAACGTAAAAGTTTATTCTGCAGCAGTAGTTAGAGAAAATAATTATAAGTATGGAAAATCAACTATAAGCCAACGAGTTGCGCTATACGCAGGTGGTCAGATAGTAGATTTCATAACTGAAATTGACTGGCAAGAAACTCATAAGATGTTAAGAGCTGAATTTAGACCAAGAGTTTTTGATGATGAAGTAACCTGCGATATTCAAATGGGCAGTATAAAGAGATCAACTAAAAATGATACTAAGGTAGAGAAGGCTCAATTTGAAATAAGTGCTCATAAATGGATTGATGTATCAGATAAAGAAAGGGGAGTTGGTTTATCCGTAATTACCGCTAGTAAGTATGGCTGGAGAGTTAAAGAGGGACTTATATCTCTAAACTTATTAAGAAGTCCAATGTGGCCAGCTCCGCATGCTGATAAAGGAACCCACGTAATTAGATATGCACTCTATCCACACGCTGGAGATTATAACGAAGCAAATACACAAAAAATAGCATATCTATACAATAACAGGCCGTTAATTTCTATGGATGCAGTAGAAATAGCGCCATATGTTTTAACAGGTAATCCTCATGTGGTTGTAGAAACTGTTAAAAGGGCAGAAAATGGAGAGGGCACCATTATTAGGTTGTATGAAGATGCGGGTAAAGAGGCAACTATTAACTTAACGTTACAAAGGCCAGGCGAAACCTTTGAAACAAACTTAGTTGAAAGGGTGCTTGGACCTATCGATATTACTGCATTAAAATTCACTCCATATGAGATTAAGACGATTTTGGTAAAGGATTAAAGCAATTCTTTTATTTAACGATAGAAAGCTCCACGTAAAAATGGAGCTTTTTAGTTGCAATAAAAAGAGGTTGTTTTTAGGCAACCTCTAATTACGTAATTTGATTAATGTGTTACTAACCTACGAACTTGCTAGGTATTAACATGTTTTGTACTTTAGTCATTAAATCGTTGAATGTTACTGCATAACTATCACCAGCACCAATAATGGTAACAAATCCTTTTTCGACAGTACTTACAAAAGTATATTTCCCTGATAGTAGCTGTAATGTAGCATTTGGATTAGGGAATTCGAATAAAACGAATGGACTCTTTCTGGTGTAGATGCCTCTTCCACCTTTGGTGTTGCCATACTTAACTCTTAGATAGGCACCGATTTCTGGATATATTTCCTTGCCGTCTTTATCAAATGTGGGACCAACATGGAATTGGTAAACCCTATCTGTTTGACGAGCTGTCCAATCAACAAGTGGTTTCCAGCCGAGCTTTGTAGCTACCGACATTGCTGTGGTAATTAGATATAAGCTCATTTTTACTTTTAGATATTGTTGGAAAGGCTTATCTTCTCCTGGTTGGAAATTGGGCATCATCTTGGTTAGTGAAAGCAGTAGACCTATGAATGAAAGACATGCGGGTTTAAATAGGTTTTTCATGACAGGGGGAAGTATGCCTAGCATCTCTGTAGGATTATTCCCTTTAAGTACGCCTAAGAATGATTTGATGGTTTTAAAATGGAATCTCATCACAGGAATATCTTCCCACCCTTCAGCTACTTCTGCATAAGCTTTTTGTACTACTTTAAACCTTTTGCCTTCATACAAAAGATCTGCTTTTTCTTGAGTGAGGAAAATAATATGGCAAGCCAATGGGTTTTCCTCGTCGTCAGCGGTAAATTCTACGATTGTGTTTACCTTCTCAAACTTTTTGACCATTTTAGGGTCTTCTTCAAGCGGTATCCTCATAACGGGGAATGCGGCTCTCATAAAAAGTTTAGCGGCTAAAACATCTTCTGCACTTGCTCTACTCATAGTTTACCTCCTAATCTTCGTCTGACCAGTCTTCGTCTTCCTCAATTTCTCTTCCCATTAGTTCTAAGACGGTTTCTTCGATACCAGTAGCATCTATTTTGTATTTTGCATATAGATCCTCTGGAGGTCCAATTTCACTGTATTCATCAGGGATACCGAGTTTAGTAAAGGCACAACCTTTACCGCTTTCAGCAATAACTGAAGCAACAGCATCTCCCAGTCCACCGATAGTGCTATGTTCTTCAACTGTTAAAATACGTCTTGTGTCTAAAACAGCTTTTTTAACGACTTCTTCATCGAGTGGTTTGATGGTGTGCATATTGATAACTCTTACGGAAATTCCATGTTCTGATTCTAGAACCTTTGCAGCATCTAGGGCTTGAAGTGCACAAACACCACAAGCGATAACTGTTAAGTCACTTCCTTCTTTTAGTGTAATAGCTTTACCAATTTCAAATTCGAAATCTTCGCTGTCATGTAGCGGTGGTTCAAACCCTCTACCAACTCTCATATAGAATGGGCCAGGGATATCAACACATGCTCTTACTGCTTTTGCGGTTTCAAAACCATCTGCAGGGACAACAACTGTCATATTAGCCATTGAACGCATAATAGCTATATCTTCTGTAGCATGGTGTGTTGTTCCAGATGCTCCGAAACTTAATCCACCATGGGTAGCAATAATCTTAACTGGAAGATTTTGATATGCTATATCTGTTCTAACTTGCTCGCCACCACGTAAGCATGCAAATATTGCAAAAGTGGAAGCAAAGGGGATGAGGCCAGTTTTAGCTAAACCAGCAGCAACACCCATCATGTTTTGTTCTGCAATACCCACGTTAAATAGTCTTTCAGGGAAAGCTTCTCCGAAGTTTCCTATGTTTGTGGATTTTGCAAGGTCAGCAGTAACTCCGACTATCTTGTCGTTTGTTTCGCCAAGTTCTGCTAGTACTTTTCCATAAATTTCTCTAGATGTCATTTTTAACGCATCATAGACATTCCACGCAGTTCCTTCTGCCATAACGCTTTACCTCCTCCTATAGTGATTTAATATCGGCGATTGCTTCTTCTAGCATAACAGAGTCAATGGCTCCATAGTGCCATTCAACTTTGCTTTGGAATCTCTTTACGCCGTATCCCTTTTCAGTTTGAGCAATAATACAGAATGGTTTGCCACTCTTGTTTGCCCAAGCCTTTGCTAGTGCTTTATCAACTTCTTCCATGTCATTACCATTACAAGTGATGACTTCCCAACCAAAAGCTTCGTATTTTTTGTCAATAGGGTCAATTCCCAAAACATCTTCTGTAGGTCCGTCAATCATTAGTTTATTACGGTCAACAATAGCTATTAAGTTTTCTAGTTTGTAGTGGGCTCCTGCCATCGCTCCTTCCCACACGCTTCCTTCGTTTTGTTCACCATCTCCCATTAGGACAACGACTTTAGCATCGTTATATCCTTGGTATCTTAAACCAAGTGCCATGCCTACACCCATTGGTAGTCCATGTCCCAGAGAACCAGTAGAGGCATCGCATCCTTTGATTTTGTTACTGTCTGGGTGGATTCCGTAGCAAGATTCAAAATGATTAAAACTCTTTAGTGAGTCCATTGGAACAAATCCTGCCATTGCAAGTGTTGGTACATATGCTAGGGCGACATGTCCCTTACTTAATATGAATCTGTCACGATCCATTTTGTCTGGATCCGCTGGGTCTACGTTAAGGTATTTGAAATATAGTGCTGTTAGAGAATCTGCACAACTTAACGAGCCACCAACGTGACCACTTTTGGCGTAGTTTGTTGTTTTAACGATGTTAATACGCAACTCTTTTGCCTTTTCTTTCAGTTCGTCAACTGTTACCTTCTTTGGCATTTTTAGCCCTCCTTCATACAAATATTTGCGATATGTAAAGTATGTTCGCATCTTTAATATTATAGTTTAATCAAAAGTTGATAGTCAATAGTGAGTGAACATTTTTCAAATGGTAGTTGAAAACTAAAGTCAGTTGTCATAGTAAGTGCAACGGTAAGGTGTTCATATCTTAAATCTCTCATCTCAAATGCAACGGTAAGGCACTCAGTTCTTGAAATTAATTAAAAACATTCTTTCATTTCTCATTAATAAAACCTCAAAGTCGCTCATTTTTTTGTAATAATCCTGAAAAAGTCGCTCATTTTTTTGTAATAATCCTGAAAAAGTCGCTCATCTTTTTGTAATAATCTTGAAAAAGTCGCTCATTTTTTTGTAAACTACTTGATAATCCCTGCTTAGAATGCTAATATTTTAGTAAACTGGTTTGAGAGGTATGAATAGTGAATTATCTTAGACGAAAAATAGATAAATATCTAATTGATTGGAAAAACAATGCTAATAAAAAACCATTAATTGTTAAGGGTGCACGACAAGTTGGAAAAACAGAATCCATAAAAAGATTTGCGCTTCAGCATTACGCAAATGTTATCTACATAAATTTTGTTGAAGAGCCAATTTATAAAAACATTCTTTCTGATGGTTATAAGGTAGATAGTATCATTAAAAACATTTCGCTAATAGATACAACCAAACAATTCATTCCTCAAAAAACACTAATATTTTTTGATGAATTACAAGATTTTTCCAATATGGCGACTGCTCTAAAATTTTTCAAGATAGATGGTCGGTTCGATGTGATTTGTAGTGGTTCTTTGCTTGGTTTGAACTATAAGCAGATAGAAAGTAATAGCGTAGGATATAAGGTTGATTATGAAATGACATCACTTGATTTTGAAGAGTTTTTGTGGGCTAAGGGGTATCAAGATGATGTGGTTGATGATATGTTAAAACATATGAGTGGACTAAAACCATTTAGTGATGTTGACATGGTTGTTTTTAACAATTTGTTTTTAGATTATTGTATTCTTGGAGGGATGCCTGCAGTTGTAAATTTGTATATTAAAAACCAGACATTTACGGACACTCTTGAACTACAAAAGCAGCTTATTCAAGATTACAAAGAAGATATTCGTAAATACGTTGATGGCCTGGACCAAACTAGGATATTAAATGTGTTTAACCATATTGCTCCACAACTTGCCAAAGAAAACAAAAAATTCCAGATTACTAAAGTCGCAAAAGGAGCACGTTTTTCTAGTTATAGAGGCTGTATAGAGTGGCTAAAAGATTCAGGTATAGTAAACATATGTTATGGAATGAATTTTCCAGAACTTCCGCTGAAAGGGAACTACGATGAAAGTAAATACAAATTATATTTTTTTGATACTGGACTACTAGTTGCACAACTAGATGATGAATCCCACCTTGACTTACGCGCAAATAAAAACCTCGGTGTGTACAAAGGCGCTTTATATGAAAATACTGTGGCAGAAGCGCTCGTAAAACAAGGATATTCCTTGTATTACTATAAGCGTGATGATTCTACTTTAGAGCAAGACTTTTTTGTTCGGGATATGGACAGTCTTATTCCTATCGAGGTAAAAGCTACCAGTGGTTCGTCAAAATCGCTAAACACTCTCATAACAAGCGACAGATATTCAGACATAAAGTATGGAATCAAATTTACTAAAGGGAATATAGGTTATAACGGAACGTTTTATACATTTCCATATTTTTGTGCATTTTTACTAAAAAGGTATCTGACAAAAAATGAAAATGCTTAGAAATTAATAAGCCAAAAGGTCAATGCATAAATGTGTATATGAATAAAGTAAAACATTTTAAGAATTGAAGTGTTTTTGTGTCAATTTACTTGTTACCCATAATTAAAAGATTGTGTTAGCAACAAAATTAGACAATAAGTTCGAAAAATGTTACATATGACAACATTTTATCAACATAAAAGTGTACCAAGTAGAATGTTTTTACAACTTGAGTTATATATCCCAGATGATGCTATTCGCTTTTCAGCTAAAAATTCAGGCGTGAAAAAGGTTGAGGCCACTTCAGCTTGTATGTGTATTCTGCATATAGACCGTACCAAAACTATGAAGTCATACTACATATTTTTAGAAAATAGAGAATGAGTATAGACACTAATAGTGCATTTTATTGTTGCTTCAAAATGAAGTTTATAATTTGTTTTTATGTTTGACATTATCTTTATAGTGGTGATATCATATTTAAGCATTTGCTAGGGGGTATAGCTCAGTTGGTAGAGCGCCTGCTTTGCAAGCAGGAAGTCATCGGTTCGAGTCCGTTTACCTCCACCAGCAGTTGATGGGCTGATAGCTCAGCCGGTTAGAGCGCACGCCTGATAAGCGTGAGGTCGGTGGTTCGAGTCCACTTCGGCCCACCATCAAAGGAGAAGGCTGATACAATTTTGTATCGGTCTTTTTTTATGTAACACGCAAATTAATGTGCTTTTGTACATCTGAAATCGTTGTTGTAACACTTATATTATTTGAGAAATTTTTGACCTGAATGCCATATCGTTAGATTTACATTAGGAACTGCAAGTTGCACTTAGTTTGAGAATTATTCGAGCCGGGGCATCTTAACATGAAACCTAATTGTTTTTAATAAAAATTACTTGAATTATGTGATATGTTGACTTTTATAATACACTTGGATAAAATAATATCAAGGTGAAAATATGATTTTTAAAATTAAGAAAAAGATTTACGAAATGAGACAGGATTACACTGTTAAAAATGCAATCGGAGAGGTTGTGTGCAAAATTGCGATGCTGCCTTCTGGTTTTTATTTTTATAACAAATTGGGGCTACAACTTGCACAAGTTACATTTCAAGATAATGCAGCCACACTGTCTATAGTAAAGAGCAATCCTACTTTTCCCGGTGCTGTAAAAATGAAAATCATGGGGCAAAATGATTTTAAATTTGTCACTAATGAGTTGGAAAAAGGAGATGAAGTATTTGTAAAAGCGGTCAAAGGGGCTAAAGCAAATAAATTTTCCATTTGGGGAAAGCCTAGCCAATATAACTTCGAGATTTATGACGGAAGTTATGTTGTTGCAAGTGTAGTGCCAGTTATGGGTAAGCCTAACTTTTACCAAATAAGAACAACAGAAAGCACAAATATCTTGTATGTTTTAATGATTTGCCTTGCTGCCGAAAAATTACACGCAGATCCCCAAAGTAAGATGATTTTAGTGTAAAACATAAGGCTAATGATAGAACCAAGGCTTATCTACAGCAAAACAACATTTGTACAAAATACGATTTAAAGGATGAAACTAATGTACCGTATCTGGTTTGGTGCGGTATTTTTTTATAAAGTTGCTTAAATATTCAGAAACCTAACACGCGCGCTATTGACAACTAAATATTACTCATATAAAATTAAGGTAATCTCTAGAACGTACGTGGAGACAATATGCGTAAAATTTTAGTGATGGTTTTAGCCATCATTGTGGTTTTGATGATTTCATTGACGGTCATAGCATGTGATGATGCTAAGGACCCATCTTTGACGGTCATAGCATGTGATGATGCTAAGGACCCATCTTTTGTTGAGTTGTCGAAAGAAGGGTCATATGATCTCTCGCAAAACAGCATTAATTTACAAAATGAAGAAACCCCAGCGGAAGTCAAATATATAATTTCATTTGAAACAGATTCCTCACAAGTTATTCCCAATATGGAGCTTTTGACAATGAGCGCATCTCAAGTGCCAACACTTACTAATGCAGTTAAGCCAGGATATCGTTTTGAAGGGTGGTACTTAACCGCTGAGTGCGTAGGTGCTAAATTAAATTTCCCATATACTTTTCATAAAAACACCACTCTTTATGCCAAGTGGGTTCCTAACGCGACTGTAAGGATAGGGACACCTGAGGATTTAATGGAAGTAAAAAATGATTTGGCTGGAAGTTACATACTCACAAGAAATATAGACCTTGCTGAATATGGTATATGGGAGCCGATAGGCGATAGACTAGAGCCATTTACTGGTGTGTTTGATGGAAACGGATATGTAATTAATAACATGAAAATAGAGGAGCTAGAAGAAGACGAAGAGTTTAACGAGCTTCCTATAGGCCTTTTTGGCAGAGTCACTGGGCATGTTAAAAATGTAACACTGACAAATTATAAAATAAAACTAGAAGGCGAAAAGTCTAGGTTTATGATTGGAGGAATTATAGGACATCTAGATGGTGGCTCGCTTTTATTTTCCCAATCAATAGGAACGCTGTTAAATTCAGAGATGTCATACAGGAAGAGGTTTGTAGATACGTTCTGGGTAACCGCAAAACCTTCAACTAAAGTGTCGCTAGGCGGGGCAGTTGGTAAGGTAGATAATAACGGTGTAGTAACAGGGGTATCTACTGAAGGAACAATTACCTCTTATTCGAATGCTATAGAAATTTATACAGGTGGAGTGGTAGGGCATGTAGTATCTGGCAGAATCACAGAGTGCAATTCTGCTGCTAAAGTTTATGGTAAAGCGGCAGGGGGACTTATAGGCTTAAATGATGGAAATGTAGATAGATGTTTTGCTTCAGGTGAAGTTAGCGGATCTTTATCATATCCATCGGTTATAGGCGGTCTTGCATCATACAATCAAACAAGCGGAACAATCACTCGTAGTTATGCAACAGGGGCAGTTCGTGGAAGAACCGCAGGTGGCCTTGTAGGTGTCAATAAGTTTGATTATGAAACTGCTATAGGTGGAAGAATTACTCATTGCTATGCAAAAGGAAATGTGTTTGGTTCGGAGTACGCAGGAGGTTTACTAGGCAGACACACATCAGATATCCCGTATTTCGGTTGGGATGATTATAGTGGATTAATTTTTGATCCAGTAGGACAAAATGATCGTCCTGGAATTTCTTTCAATGCCATATCTAATTGTTTGGCATTTGGTGATGTAACAGCAAATGCATCTGAAACAGTGTATGAAAAAACGTATGTTGATGACGAAGGCGTTGAGCACACTGAAGAACATAGAATACTAGGAGTTTTCTATTCAGTATTTGCAGGAGGCCTGGTCGGTCAGGCAAACGAAATATTAATAGGCAATTGTATTGCATTTGGCGATGTAAAAGGTATATCTCATAGGCAGTTAGAAGAAGACGGCGAGATTAATGCTAAAAACCCAGCTCACGTAAATAACTTTATTGGGCATTCTACTAACTCTACACAGCGCTTCCAACATGTGTATGCCATTGAGGGACAGGAAGTTAAGAGAAATGATGAAGACTATACCGACTACAGTACTGTTGCAACCATAACTTTTTCCGAGGTTAATGAAGGTGCTAGATTAGATGCGATGGGTTTTGATGACACAATTTGGGCACTGACAGGACTGAATATTGAGGGAGGCGTGTATCCCACACTACTGATGTAAATAATGTTTGTTGTTAATGTGGAAATAAATAAAGCAGATTATGTAAAGTGTAATCAGTATTACTTGAGACGGTATTTTGGAGTAAAAGAAATAATACTTCTATGCCTTTTATTTGCTGGTGGTATAGCATTGTTTTTTGCGTTTCAACAGATTTTTATGCTTATCATGAGCGGTATAACATTGTTTTTGACCGTACTTTTAGTAGTTATTTTTGTAGCCCTTGGCAAAAAACAATATAAACAGGAGTTTGTAGATAGAAATACAAAACTTTGGACCTTTACATTTAGTGAAGCCGAGTACTCAATTGAAACTCATGAAAATGAGGGTAAGGATGCTTACAAAGAAATAAGGGAATACGATCAGGTAGATAGGATTGCAATACTTGAAGATAAAGGGATTATTTACTTTTATACCAGCCCAGCAACCATGTATTACATAAAAAAGGATAATTTACCTGACGGTGAGTTTGATAAATTAATTTCTTTTATGCGAGAAAAATTTAATCCTATGAAATTTAGAATGAGACAAAAGAAAATTTCACAATACCCTCGTAACATTTTAGGTCCAAAAGGTTAAAAATATAAACTTTCATTTTTTTGATTATAAAGCCACTTTCAATATATGAGTGGCTTTTTTACTCAAGTTTTGAAGTTGGTTAAAAAATAAATGCGACTATTTGACTAGTCGCATTGTGGTACGCCCTAAGGAGCTCGAATCCCTAACCTTTGGTTCCGTAGACCAACGCTCTATCCAATTGAGCTAAGGGCGCAAGTAATATAGTGATTATAATTTCTTTATGAAAAACTGTCAAATAAAGAACTTGGATAATATCATAAAATAAATGAGATAAGCGTGTGTGCTTAAACGATTGTAAATTAAACTCAAGATGATATAAGGCGGATTTGTGTTTTTTTGATTACAATAGTCAGACCGTATGATATAATAACTTTTAATACGCATAGCTTGATTTTGATATATGTAGTAGGTATTTAAAATGATTAATTTAACCGCAACAAATGATAAGAAAATTTTAGATGGCTTAAGTAATAAAATATTTGGTGTACCTTTTGATGGTGGCGTAGGGTATATATTGCAATTAGATGAAGAGGCTGTTGGCGTAGCAAAGGTTATTGTCAATCCCGATGTTTCCACGATTGTTTCAATTGGAGTGTTAAAAGAACACAGAAGGAAGGGGTATGGCGACTTTTTTACAAGAGTACTTCTGCATGTACTATCCCAGGTAAGTGCTTATTTAGTGGTAGGATATAAGTCCAAATACTTTACTCAATTTGGATTTAAAGATAGTTTTGATGAAATGTTTATGAAGTCAAAAGACATAGTATTTCCTTCGAAATGCCAGCACGACAAATAGTATAAATACGCATTTAGTGATGATAGTTAAGCAATAAACTAGAAAATACCAGCATGATAAATAATATTGTGTTAAGCAATAAAATAGAGACTAAAGTTCTAAAAAACAGATAAAGGATGGATGATATGACGAAAAAATATGAGGCAAACAATTTCATTGAAGAGATTATTGTAAATGATTTAGAAACAGGCAAGCATGATAGTATCGCGACAAGGTTTCCGCCGGAGCCAAATGGATATTTGCACATTGGTCACGCAAAGAGTTTGTCAATAAATTTTGGTATAAAAGAAAAGTTTAACGGTACTTGTTATTTGAGATTTGATGATACAAATCCTACTAAAGAAGAGCAAGAGTATGTAGACAGCATTAAAGAAGACATCAAGTGGTTAGGATATGTATGGGATAAAGAACTATATGCATCAGATTATTTTGAGACGATGTACGAATGTGCAGTTTTACTCATCAAGAAAGGTCTTGCGTATGTCTGCGAATTAACAGCTGAGGAAATTAGTGCAACAAGGGGAGATTTAGTTACTCCAGGAAAGGAAAGTCCGTATAGAAATAGACCAATAGAAGAGAGTCTAAAACTGTTTGCAGAAATGAGAGCAGGAAAATTTGCTGATGGCGAAAAGGTTCTAAGGGCCAAAATTGATATGGCTAGTCCAAATATGAATATGAGAGATCCGGTGTTATACAGAATTTTATTTGCACATCATCATAGAACAGGAGATGATTGGTGCATTTATCCAATGTATGACTTTGCTCATCCCATAGAAGATGCTATAGAAAAAATAACACATTCAATCTGTACTTTAGAGTTTGAAGACCATAGACCACTGTATGATTGGGTTGTTGATAATTGCGAGTTTGATCCAAAGCCTAGACAAATTGAGTTTGCAAGACTGGCTATACAAAATACTGTAATGAGTAAGAGGTTTTTGAAAAGTTTAGTTGATATCGGATATGTTACAGGCTGGAGTGATCCTCGCATGCCTACACTGAGTGGTATGAGAGAAAGAGGGTATCCACCAGAAGCAATAAAGGATTTTTGTAGTAGAGTGGGAGTTGCAAAGGCAAATAGCGAAGTAGAGCAACAACTATTGGACTTTTGCATAAGGGAAAACTTAAACAAAAATGCAGATAGAGCTATGGTTGTAGAACAGCCTTTAAGGGTAATTATTGACAATATCAAAGAAGGCGATGAGTTAGTGTTTTCCTCAATTAATAATCCCAATAATGAGAGTTCGGCATCCCATAATGTCATAATGACAAGAGAAATATTTATTGAAAAAACCGATTTTGAACTCGTTCCTCCACCGAAGTATCATAGGTTGGTGCCAGGCGGTAAGGTTAGATTGAAATCTGGTTTAATCATCCAACACAAATCTACGGAACTCGATGAAAATGGAGTGCCAGTAACGCTACACTGTGAGTATTTGGAAGGAACAGAAAGCGGGGGTCCAAATTCAGGTATGAAAGTGAAGGGCACGATACAATGGGTATCTTCCTCACATGCTGTTGAATGTGAGTTATACAATTACGAATCACTTCTTGTTGATGCAAAAGACGGCGTAACGGATTTCAGAGAACGCTTAAACCCAAACTCATTGAATATCATCAAAGGGGCTAAGGCTGAAGAGTTTATAGCCGAAGGCGAGATAGGAAAAGTGTATCAGTTTATGCGAAGCGCGTACTACAAAAAAGCTGGTACTTTTGATGGCATAGTCAGGTTTTATAGAGTGGTTGAGTTGAGAGACACGTACAACAAAAAATAACTGACTGCTGTCATTTGAAGTCATATTTAGCACATAGTAAAAGCAACGCAACGGTTGTAAAGCCCCCAGCAGGGGCTTTTTTGTTGCTAGCTAGAACTAGTCGGGCGCGCGAGCGGGTTTGTAAAATAAATTTGTTGTTGCTTTATATCTCGCGTTTTAGTATAATATTTTTAATTGAGATTTTAGAGTACTTTAGTGTGCTCGGGGGACAAAGGAAAAGAATTATGATTAAATGTAAATCTTGTGGGGAGATGAATATAGACACCAATAAGTTTTGTGTTTCCTGCGGTAGTTCGCTTAGCGATGCGGCTAGTTTAGCGATGAAAGAAGCACTAGAGCAGGCCAAGAAAGGTTTCGAAAAAGACTCCCTAGTTTCAATTGACAGATCGCGTGTAACTTATGTTTGTACAGTTTGTGGGACCGTTAACAGCATAGACACAAGTAAATGTACCAAATGTGGAAAGCCTAGACCTAGAAGCGAGTTTGTAAATGCACTAAGAAGAATTAGGCAGGGTCAAGAATATAGCACTGCATTAGGAGAGTCGTTTGTTGAAGATGCTTCTGCAGAACAAACTCAAGCAGAAGTGCAGCCCGAACAGCCAATTCAACAGCCAATACAGCCTCAACAACCAATGGAGCCTCATAGAGTAGAAAATGTATCCATGTATGTAGGTGGTGGCGGGCAAGCCAACGCTGTTGTACAACCTTTTGTTATTGTTCCATTTGTAAACCCCAATCAAGAAATTTGGCAATCAAGACAAAACCAACTGTATAGGTTCCAACCGTATACGCAAGCCGAAGTAGAGCAAATTAGAAAAGATAGAGAAGAGCAACAAAGAGCCTTACTAGAGGCGCAAAGGTTGCAGAAACTGCAAGAAGAGTATAACGACATGGCTGTAGTGGAAGATGAAAGTGTCGCATATAGCAAGAAGACTAAGCCAGTTCGTATAGTCTCGATATTGATGATTATTATCGCCATTGCTACTATAGTGCTGGCGTACCTTATGAATATTTACAGGATAGGCTCTCAAGGCATGTTGCCAGTTTTCTATACCGAAGGAAAGCCTTCATGGTCAATACTAGTTTATGCTAATGGAATAGTGGAGTGTTTAAAAGGTCAGTTTGGGCTAGATATACAGTGGAATGGACTAGGATATACATATAGCGGACCTACTGATTTCATAGCGCCTGTTGCTTTCATAATGTATCTAATTTTAACACTAGTAATTTTGATTAGGAGCGCAGTAAGAGCTTTAAGTGGATATGCAAAGAGAAAGGGTTGGTTTTTACCGCTACTTGCTTTGCTTTTTTTCCTGACGGGAATCGTGGGCTTAATTCAAAAATATGCAGAATTTACCCTCGAAAGTATAAAAGCATTCCTAGGCGATGCTCAAATAGGAATGTATGTTTCTTTAGCATTAGCGGTGCTATTGCTCATAGTATCATGTTTTTGTCCAGTGAATGCGAAGGTTGTTCGCAACAAGAAGAATAGGTAAATATAATTATTCGGAGGAAGGAAATGGGAAAAAAGGCGTCCACACATAGTAGACAAGACCAACGTGATTTTGCTAGATATGGAACAAATTCGTATGTAATGAACAAAAGAGACATGTCTTCACCATACGTTGCTAATTACTATGCTGCTAAACAACAAAGACAACAGTATGTAGTGGCACAAAAGAACAGACCAATCAGAGGGTATGATCAATATGATTCAATCGAAAGTGGCAGAAATGTAGGTAAGGCAAAAACCAGACCTAAGGAATTGAGGGCAAAAAGAGGCGCTATTGTTATCATAATGCTGATACTGATGGTGGCATATGTTGCGGTTGCGGCATTATCTTTCTTCAATGTCCTCCCACAATATACTTCAATATTTGTTAAAAACCCTGGTGTGGTTATAGCGGCTCCTGCGGAGGAAGAAGAGACTGAAGAAGAAGCAGCGGAAGCAGCGGGCGAAGAGGCAACAGGAGAAGAAGAAACGACCGCTGAAGAGGAAACAACTGAGGAAGAATCAACCGAGGAAGCAATATCATTAACAAATAGAGACATTGTTATGGGGTTTGTAAAGTCATTTGTAGAAATGCCCGCAGAAGAATCCCATTTTTATAACGATGCTATGAGTATCGTAAAAGAAGCGGGTATCGTAAATAAGATAGCGTACTACGCACTACCGATAGCATATGTACTTGCGCTGCTAATAGCACTAGTTCAATTAGTAAGACTACTTATCGCAGCATTCACCCCAAAGAGAAGAAAGCTATTTATACTTGGCTCAATTCTGTTATTTGTACTGAATATAGTGGTGATAGCTACAGGATATATTTGGTCTGCAGGTACGAATTTTGCATATATAACAAACTACATTCCATTTATAGCTAAAGAATTGATTCCAATTCAACTAGGCATAGGTGGCTTGATATCGCTTGGCATATCACTATTGTCATTAATATTTAGTTTCTTTGCATATCGTAGCAAGAAAAAAGTGGGATAAGGAAGCGGAGGTAATAACATATGAGCAAGAAGAAAAGACTAGAAGAACAAAGAAGGCAAGAAGAGTTAGAGAGGCAAAGACGCACTGCGAAGGCAAAACCTACTGCAAGTTGGCGCCACTTAAGCACTAGGGGACCGGTACCTGTTGCTCCACCAGCAGACTTTATTCAATTGACACCTATTGTTCAACCTATCCCATTGGTCCCATATTCATCTCAACAACAACCTCTTGCTATGTTTGATGAAGATGATGACGATTACTATTATTAAGAGGATGGAAACAGTTGTTTAGACTAAAGGTTAAAAGTAACTAAGGTCGCGCATGTATGTGCGCAAACATTAAAATATTACAAGTTGAAAAGCATAATATCTTATGGTAAACTATTCAGTATGTTACGCGAAGGTATCGCTTTGTAATTAAAAACATATAACAAACATCAAATATTCGGAGGGAATATGGCACAAAAAAGACCGCAAGGACGCAGTAGTGGAGGGAATATTACTTTGCCTACTACAAATATAAAAGTCCCATATTCTGTTCAAGGTGCGCCCCAAAGAAGACCGGCCGCTCCTCCTCCACAGAGACAAAAACCGGCGGTTCCTGTCAAAAAGAGAAGAAGAAAAGAAAGATCTTACTTTTTCATAATGAGAAGAGGGGTTTGTTTTGCGATGTTATTACTAGCCCTATTATGGGTATTAATAATAGGATTAAATTATATAACCTCGGCTCAAATGATAAAGGCTCCAGCAGCGAATAAAATGCTTGAGACATATACTTCGTTTATGGTGCTCAGGGACCTAACCCCGCTCGATGAAAGGTTAGAGACGGAGTCGATGGTGCCTGTACTAGACGAAGATGGAAATCCAGTACTCGATGAAGAAGGCAATCCAGTTATGGAGCCAGAAATCGATGAAGATGGTAATGCGGTAATGATACCATATGAGGTAAAGACAAAATACGTATCTCTAATGGATCCTATATACGGTGCAATTTCAGGTCTGACTAAAAAACCTATGGTGGATGCAGAAGGGAATTCTCTTTCTCCGTATTATGACTTGATTGAAGCAAATATTAAAGGAACGGAAACAGAACTAGATGCACCCGAAGAGGGAAACACCGAAGAAGAGGGCGAGGGGGATATAGAAGCAGAAGCTGCAGAGGAAGAAAGTGGCGAGGAAGCTACTGAAGGTGAGGAAGAAGTTTCTGCAAAAGATGCGGATAAGATGTTCAAAATCGCTTCGATTGCATTCAGTTATTTCCCAATAGCGCTGATGGTAGCAGCACTGTTTGCTTTGATAATTGTAATACTAGCATTTCTATCTCTGTTTGGAAGAAGAATCTACAGAGGCTTTTTCATATTTGCGATAGTTATGGTACTAGTAGCTGTAGTAATGCTTGTTGGTGTTGTGGCAATGTCTGGAAGTTATGCGGGAGCTCCAAAATATGCAGAAGATGGTAGTGTTGTAAGTATTCTAGACTTCAGTAAGGTTGGAGAGGTGTTGACAGGTTCGTTTAGTCAGCCACCAGCAACAGCAATCGATCCGGAAGTAGATATTATTCCACTACAATTGGTATCTGGAGTAGGTGCATTAGCACTCGTCGTTCTACCAGTATTGATATTAATACTCTCACTTTTCACTAAGAAGAGAGTTCCATATAGCATATTTGATAGATAATATTCGTAATGGAGGCGGTTATGAGTAAAAAGAAAAGAAAACAAGCAGAACTAGAAGCTCAAAAGCAAGAAGTTAGAAGAAGTGCAAGACCTAGGGTAACATTTAAGGTTATGAATAATTGTGGTGTTGTGCCAGTTGCAAAACCAGCAGACTTTATCCAATTAACACCTGTTGTCCAACCATTGTCATTAGTGCCGTATTCCACTCAAGAACAACCTCTTGCAGAATTTGATGAAGATGACGGATATTATGATGATGATTATTAATGCACAAGCATTAAAATATTAATACCATAAAAGTAGGAGGAAAAAATTATGACTAAAAAAACCCAAATCGCTGAAAAACCAGCACCACCAACCATGCAGAGAAAACCTGTTGCAAAGAGCCAGCCAGTTGCACCACAAGGCGCAGGTCCAATGCAGTTAACACCAATTATTCAACCAATTGCTTTTGTTCCTTATTCAACACAAGAGCAACCACTCTATATGTATGATGATGTTCAGGAACAATATGATTATGATGATGATACTGAAGAAGTGGTAGTTGAGGAAGTGGTTGTAAGACGCAAGAAGAAGGTAAGTGGCGCATGTATAGCTCTTATCGTATTCTCGTTGATATATGTAGCTCTATACGTTATATCTTACTTTGTAAAAGATTTTGCTTATATTGCTGCAGTTAATGATACTAGCGCTCTAGCACTTTTAATCAATGTGTTTAAAGCCGAAACCATTGTTTTTGACTCAGTTACAATAATTGCATTTGCAATTGCAGTAGGTGCAGTTTGTTGCTTATTAGTGCTAATTGCGAGTATAATTAAAATTAAGGGAGCAGGTGTACCGGCTTTTGCTAAGATATTTGCATTTTTAGGATTAGTTGTTACATTAGTTTCAGTGCTACTTGCACTATTACAAAAAGACACGATTGAAACTAACTATGGACTATATGCATATGCAGCAATAGCTCTGTTAATCGTGATAATATCATTTCTATCAAAGAATAAAAAACAAGCAGCATAATATTTAATAATATTATTTGATTATTGCGGGGAAAGTATTGATAATATAAACAAAAGGGAGGAGAGAGTGTAGTTATGAGAAAGTGCAGAAGAAAACCTGAACCAATCACAGATGGTGTTGCAAGGACTAATGTTCCTACGAGACAACCACAGGTAGGACCATTTCCGCTTATGCAAGTACCAGCACAAACGATGGTAATGCCAAACACAAGTTCATTTGAGGTAGCATCGAATGGAATGCCTATGGGTCTTCCAACATATACTTCAATTGATGAATATGGTCGTGCGTTTGCACCTGCTATGCACTACGGACCTCAACCGAACAGCGCGCCTGTACCAGTACCCAAACCCGCAACGATTGTGCAATTAACACCAATTGTAGCCCCCGTGAACTTTATCCCCAATTACGGTGGCGGTGAACAAGAATAAAGAGGTCAGTTATGGAAAACAGAAAAAATGCAAACCAAAGTATGGTGGCAGCCAGTCCGCAAATAGAGAGTGACAGATGGGTTCCAGTGGATGAACAGTCTTTGGGATTTTCACTTCCACCAATACCATCAAAATCACCAGTAGTAGGACCGGATGGAGCAATTTACCAAGTAGGTGAATCTGTAGAACTAGCAAAAGTTGCGAGTAATTCAAACAATGCCGTTCCAGCTCCTTCGTCAATAGTACAAATGCCTGCTATAGTACAGCCAATAGCATTGGTACCCTACACTTCACAAAATCAGCCAATGTTACAGTACGATCCTTATTCAAGGCCTGTAGAGCCACAAGGGGCTCCAAAGTCTCCTGTATATTACAAAAAACCTTATAGAGGAATCAGCGCTGTAGCTATTATATTGAGTTTAGTAGGTATTTTATTGTTACTTCTATTGTCAGTTGCAGTTTTTCAAGCAAACGATATGAGAGAAGGCTTTAAACTAAATGGAATAGGTGCCATAAAGTCAATTGCCGATGTGTTTGGTGTAGATACTGGTAGTGAGTATGCAAAAGCAATTATTGGAAATGCAGATGCAAATAAAATTATTGTAAGCATATTCCCATTCTTAGTAGCAATTATTGCGGTTATCTTCTTAGCTCTTCTCATCAAATATTTAGTAAAGTTTGCTAGCAAGAAAACGCCAAGAGGATTTAGCTGGTTAACATTGGTTAATATAATACTAATAGTGCTAGCCGCAGTTATGTTACTTTTGATGTCTAATGCAGAAGTTGAACAGCCATTAAGAGCCGAAAATACTGCAAAATTCTTCTCGATAGGAACCTTAAAGTCAACAATTTCCTGGGGATGGGGATTGTTCTCAGCGCTCATAATATCAATTGTGATGCTGTTCGTCCCATTGTTTGCTAAGAAGAATGCTTATGCAATTGAGAAAGACGATCCATCTAAAAAGACCTATATTATAGAAGACTAATTGTTCACAAAATTAAACATTAAGCAGCCGGCAACAAACCGGCTGTTTTTTATGTCGTTAATTATATATGAAAAAAAATATCTGTCTTCATATTCTTCAAAATACGATGTTATGGATTTTATATCAATTGCAAAACTTAAGTCGCTTACGGATTTGTAGTAAAAGTACAGGTAAACGAAAGGCTTATGTAGTGTAATTTTAACTTTAATGTGGTGGTAAGGTATTAGTTACTATAATCGTATATCTTTTGACAAAAAGTCTTTAATGCTATAATATAAAAAATATAATGAACAAGACTTAAATAAGTCGAGGGAGGAATTATGTTTGAACAAGTGAGAAAAAAGATAGCCACACTTTTAGGCATTGATGAATCAAAGATAAAGATGCAGTCTAGATTTACTGAAGACTTAAAGGCAGATAGTTTAGATATAGTACAAATGCTTATAGCATTAGAAGATGATTTCGGTGTAGAGTTTTCTGATGATGAAATCAATAATTGGAAGACTGTAGGTGATATCGTAAAATATCTAGAAAATATCAAATAGTCATATTTCATAATTTAGGCTGGTAAAGTTAATAATTACTAAAAGATTAGAGGAGACTCTAGTCTTTTTTTTATGCCGTCTTTTAATTATAAGTATGAATCATATTATACATACCGAATATGTGAGAAAACAACCGAATAAGCATTTCATATTGAATTAGAAAAGATAAAAAAGGATAATGAGGGCAATAAGGTAAGATTTTATAACAAGGAGTAGGTGTTTAAGTCCAGACTTTATTATTTGAAACAAGCTATGAGGTGGGTATATGAAAAAAAATAGTTTTAGTGATAGCGGTTATGTTGATAGCGGTAAAATTTGTCTTACTGGCTGTAAAAAACTCGCAGTTACTTGGAAAAATTATGATGGAACTGTTTTGGAGGTTGATGAAAATATTAAGAAGGGTACCATCCCTGAATGCAACGGAGAAAACCCTACAAGACCATCTGATAACGACACCGACTATGCATTTAAAGGATGGTCGCCAACAATATGGGCATAACAGTTAAAAAAGAATATAAATATAATGTATTTAAGTATAATTTGAAAGGGGTAGGAATATGAAAAAGAAATTACTGATTTTTGTTTTGATTGCCGCAGTAATAATATGCATCCCTGAGTTGTAAAATTAAATGAGCCATTTGAGGAAAAGAAAAGACCCATAGTATATTCCCTGATATAATGTTTTTGAACAAACTACAAAGTATCAGGAGAAAAGAACTATGAGTCAAGAACATTG
>JAAZLE010000099.1 GCA_012799455.1 Clostridiales bacterium
ATGCTGGAGTATTTAGCAAGTAATCATATTGGAGTTTATTTCATTATCTTTTTTGGAAAGATAATTGAAAACAGTATGTAGACACTTCGTCTAGTTCTACTTGCCCGTGGGCAACGTACAATAGGCGCACTTGTTGGATTTGTAGAAATCCTTATGTGGGTTTCCATAACCGGTAGCGTGCTTGCAGGACTTTCTGCAGCCCCCTTAAAGGCCGTCGTATTCGCCTTTGCGTTTGCTATCGGGAACTTCACCGGGTCTTACCTTGAAGACTTAATTGCTCTAGGTCTTAGTACCATTCAAATCATTGTCAAACCAGATGAGTGCCCCGATCTTGTAAAGGTCTTACGAGACAACAAACTAGCCGTTACAGTCACTCATGGTGAAGGCCGTGATGGTGCTAGAGAAATCCTTCAAATACACTTAAAAAGAAGAAGACTCCGCCCTACCATTACTCTGATTAATAAACACGTCTCCAATGCTGTTATTACTGTAAGTGATGTTAGAGTTATAAAAGGCGGCTATATGCGTAACCAACCATAATAGTAAAGCCTTTCACAAAGCAACAAAGCGCCTAGCAATTAGCTGGGCGCTTTTATAATGCTTTTCACGTTTAATAATCATTATCAGCTTATAAAACTAGGAACAAATATGCCACTCTTGCTTTCGTGTTTATTAGTAGTTAATATCCCTACCTGTTTCATTTATCAAGCACTTCCATCAATTCATCCACGCTTGTATAGCCCGCTATAGTCTTATCACGGGATATTTTTCTACCTTCTTCTATTGCAGCTTTAGTAACCTCGTTTGGCTCTGATAATTTTAAATCAAAAGGAATACCGTTTTCTCTTATGGTTGTCCTTAAGAATATGTTAATTGCGGTTGTCATATTCAGTCCTAGCTCGTTAAATATAGCCTCTGCTTTTTCTTTTACAACCTTTTCCGTCCTTACGTTTAAGTTAGTTGTCACCATAAATTCCTCCTTTTTCATACATCAACATATCCGTGTTTTCCTATTGAGTTACATTATATGTTTGCAAATAGATTATATCAACTTTTACGCATAATGCCAACATAATGTCATTACATCATGTTGATACCATCTTTAAAACGAGCATTGTTAGCATGATCACCTAGGTGTTTATCGATTAATTATTATGTTTAAAAATCAAACTATCACTTCTTTATTTATGTTTATTTTTCATACTAATTATAATGAGTTATTTATATTTTATAGCGCAAAAAAAAAGGCACGGATTGCTCCGTGCCTTGTGTATAAACTAAACGTTTATTTACTATTATGGCTCTACTGGAGGATCTACGACTGGCTCTTTATAGAGGCCTACAAATCTCATCATTTCATCAAACAAGATTGTTTGTAGTCCGTTCCAAGTTGTGTCGCCTTCTGCACCCTTTGAGGTATCTTTGAATGTCTCTGCTGCAAACGGTGTCTTGAATGCACTTGCTTCATAGGCTGCCTTTGCTGCCTTTGCTTCGGCATTGGTTCCTGCGAGTTTTAGGTTAATGGAAATTCCAAGACCAACTTTATCATTTTGTGATATCTCTAATGCAAGTGTTGCTCCATCACCAAAGGTGATTCCTAATTTTGCTTTCAAGCCTGCGTATGCATCCTGAGCGTCTAGTGTTATACCAGTTAGGTTTGTAACAAACGACTGTACTTTCTCAAACGTCCAGATATCTTCTGTTGCTGGAATGTCTGCAAGTGCCCAGTCTGATGCTTTGCCTTCAAAGTATGCATCTCTAGCTGCTGCTAATTCTGCTTCCGTTCCGTCTGGATTTTCTGCTTTCCATGCATCGTCAGCAAGTCTCTTACCGGTTTCTAAGTTAACTATTGAAGCTACTGATGTAAGCACTTCGCCAGCGGTTAGGTATTCACCTACTTTCTTCTCTGTTGGGGTTGCAAGGACTGCTAAAGTTCCATCTTCAGAAATTTCTGTAGCATAGTATGTCTTGAGAGCAACCTTATCAGATTCAATTTCACCAATTAATCCATCCTTGCCTGTTGTGTCAACTAATTTTGTCATCAGTGCTGCAAGGTCAGCATCCAAACTGATTTCTTTTTGATCGTTTGTAAACGCTAAAACATATTTAATTGGAGTTGTGGTTTCTTCTGAAGCAATGGTTTTAACGGTACTAACCACTCTTGTTAAGAATGTCATATCTAGTACTTCACCAAGTACACCAAGAATATTGAAAGAACCATCTTCTTTAATTGCAAAGCCGATAATTTCGTCTATTAGACCTTGAGCTTCAGCATTTGCTGGTTGTGATAAGCCGGTTGTGTTTTTATTAAACTCAGCTTCCCACATTGAGACTATGTCTAGTGGTATGAAATACTTCAGTGTAGTTCCATTA
>JAAZLE010000100.1 GCA_012799455.1 Clostridiales bacterium
ATTTTGCGTTTAGTTCTATGTATGTCCCATAGTCTGCGCAACATTTTGCTACTTCTTTAACATTTACTCGAGTTAAATGATTTATATGGGCAATTATAGCTATTGGGTATTTTTTTACCATATTAATGTATGTCTTTGTGTTTCTTTCTCTTGCGCTACTGCTCGTCCCTAGAAAATAAAAGTATGAATTTAAGTAAAGCTCTCTAAATGATTTAAAATTCTTTGGTTTTGCGGGAGCATGGAACCCAGCAATAATATAATCAAAATCCTCATAATCTTTTTCGGTTAAATCTATAGTACCATCCGACCCAATTATATTTGCCTCCACCCCTCTATGAATATTTAGCATGGGAAACTCACTTTTTATCTCCTCTATTTCAACCCTTTGCTTTATCATTTTGGCAGGCGTCAGCGACCCAAAATCTGGGCTGTTATATCCGTGATCTGTTATAGAAATATCGCTAAGCCTCGCATCAAATGCGGCTTGTATATTTTCTCTTACCGTTATGTGACCATCACTGTATTTTGTATGAGTATGGTAATCGCCGTAAAACTTCATCTTCCATCCTTTTAAACCCAAGATTCTTATAGGTTTTAACTAACTGTAATTAACCCTACCTTTGTTAGCAATCTTTATCTAATCTTATTGAAAATTATACTTCTATTATTGTATCAAATCAAGATTAGAGAAGGTACAACTATACACCAACCTAGAGAATACCTAACCGTACATAATAATTATAACTAGTCATTTTTATACATACTTTATAGTATATCATGCTTGAAATCAATTACTCTTCGTGTATAATTGTAATATACCACATTATTTAGGAGGGGGAGATGTCTAAGTTTATTGCGCACAGAGGATTAAGTTCACTTTATTATCAAAACAGCGAAGATGCCTTTTTGGCAGCTGGAAAAAGCAATTTTTTCTACGGTATAGAAACTGATGTCTGGCTTACTTCTGATGGACATTGGGTTTGTTGTCATGATGCTGCCCCTTTTGAAAACAGAGATGTAAAAATAGCTGCAATAACATTAGAAGAAGCACTAAAACTACCAATGAACCCAAAAAAACGGGGAAATGCAAGGCAGCGTGGCGTATCATATATTTGCACTACAAAACGATACTTAGAAATAAATAAAAAATACGGAAAAGTTGCATTTATAGAACTTAAAACAGTTCCTTCCATTGCAGATTTAAATAAATTAGTAGATTTAACCGAAGAGATATTAGGTCTAGAAAACGCTGTTTTCATTAGCTTCCATGCTAGAAATTTAGAACGTTTAAGACGCATGGATAGAGGCATTAAAACTCAAATATTAACTAATACATGGGTACAGAGCAGATACTACCTTTCTAGAGGATATGATGTGGACCAGCACCTATTTGGTATGAATGCTGCAAGAATACATAAAGCGCATCAACAAGGTAGAGAAGTAAACGTTTGGACTGTCCGTAACCTTGTCACGGCAAACCGTATGTACTTATCAAAGGCAGACTATATCACCACTGACTATGATTACTCAAGATGGTTTAAAAAAGGTGATAGAAGATCTTCTACCAGTAGGTTTAAACAACCCGAAGAGACTGTCGGTCTAAAATTATTTAAGGAAGGTAAAAACTGCTGCCAGTCAGTTGTTCTTGCCTTTGCAGACACCTTATGGCTTAACAAACGTAGATTAAAAGCTTTGAGCGCCCCATTTGGACATGGTATTGACATCTGCGGAAATGAAATTTGCGGTGC
>JAAZLE010000101.1 GCA_012799455.1 Clostridiales bacterium
TTAGTGACAGCGTTTGCGTGAAAAATTTTTATCCCCCTAGGGGGATATGAACAAAGAAGGAAAGGAGTAACCAAAAACAGAGTAACAGTGAATCTACTAATGGTTCAATTAACTTTACACATTACAACGAAATTATAGTTCTTGATTTTTTATTGACATTGCTATTATATAATGCTATATTATTAAAGCACTTTTCTAGGGGTGCAATTTTTTTGATATAAAACTAGCAAAAACTAGTTGGAGGTAATAATATGTACGATAGAATTGTACTTGCGTGTACAGAGTGTAAACAACGTAACTACGATACAAAAAAAGACAAGAAAAAACATCCGGACAGACTAGAGAGAAGTAAGTATTGTAAGTTTTGCAGAAAGCATACTATCCACAGAGAAACAAAGTAGGAGGTTTTGACGTGTCAAAAGACAATGATAAAAACTTTGATAGCCAAAACGCTACAAATATTTCAGAGACCGAAAATGTTTCTGTAAGTAAGTCTTCCGATGAGCCAGTTGTGTCTAAAAGCGAGAAAAGAAGAAGAGCTAAGGAAGCAGCAATTGCTGCTGCTGAGGAAAGAAAGGCGCAGGAAGCTCTTGCAACCGATGAAGCAAACATGACAAAAAGAGCCAGAAGGAGAGCTAAAGAAGCTGCGGCTTTAGAAGCTACCGCCGCTACTTCAACAAAAAAACCGTCTAGAACAATCACTGCGGAAGAATATAATACTATGAAAGCTAGAAGGAGTGCACCTAAGAAAAAGAGAAATCCTAACCAAAGAAAAGGTTTAGAGGATAAAAGAAGTGTCTGGGCAAGATTTACAGCTTGGCTAAGAGCTATTAAAGCTGAGTTAAAAGCTGTTACTTGGCCTCCCTTCAAAGGAACTTCTAAAGTTACAGGTGTTTGGTCAAATATTGGAACAGTTGTCCTAGTGGTGTTATTTTTCATGATAGTAATAACAGCTTTTGATTTTGGTTTAACAGCGGCCTTGAGAGAACTTGTAGGTATAGGGAATAAGTAGTATGAATATTGATAATACAGCATTAAGATGGTATATAATACATACGTATGCGACGTATGAGACGAAGGTAAAGCAAAGCCTTGAGAATATTATTGAACAGAATAATCTTGAGGAATTTATTGTGGATATAAGAATTCCAATGATTCAAGAAGTTCAAGAAAAAGATGGCAAACGGAAAATAAAAGAAGTAAAAAAATATCCCTCATATGTATTTGTTAAAGCAAAGCTAACGGAACAAATTAGATACTTTATAACTTCCACAAGAGGAGTTACAGGGTTTGTTGGTCCTGGTGGAGATCCGCAGGCGTTAACAGACGATGAGACCATAAGGATGGGCTTAGAAAAGATAGATATTGAAGAGTTTGGAATTAAAGAAGGAGATGAGATAGAAATTGTCTCTGGCGTTCTAACTACTCTTACAGGAATTGTAAAAAGTGTTTTACTAGAAAAAGAAAAGGTTAAGGTTATTATAACAATGGCTGGACAAAATAGCGTCGTTGAACTTGGCTTTAACCAAGTAAGAAAAATAGAGCCTGTAAAATAACATAATTCATCCATACAAATATATGAATGAGTTTTTGTAACTTTAAAATTATTAAAATCGCAATAAAGAAGTTGCAAAAAACATACTTGTTGTGAGATTATAAATAGCACTGGGAGAACAATAAAATTTATTACATTATTGTTCGTTAGAACCTAATTAGTCACGGAGGTAATTGACTATGGCAAAAAAAGTAACCGCAGTTGTAAAATTACAACTCCCAGCGGGCAAAGCGACCCCTGGACCGCCAGTCGGATCTACACTTGGTCCTTATGGCATTAACATTCCTGGATTCACTAAAGAGTTTAACGAAATAACAAAAGGCCAAATAGGTCTTGTAATACCAGTCGTAATAACCATTTATGGCGACAGGTCTTTTTCGTTTATTACAAAAACTCCTCCGGTGCCAGTATTAATCAAGAAAGCATGCAATATCAATGCGGGTAGTGCAAACTCAAAGATGAACAAAGTAGCTAAATTAACAAAGGCTCAACTCGAAGAGATTGCTAAAACCAAGATGGTTGACCTAAATGCAGCAAGCGTGGAAGCTGCCATGAGTATGGTAGCAGGAACCGCTCGTAGCATGGGTGTAACTATATCAGAAGAATAGGAGGTGGAATATGGCACGTGGTAAAAAGTATGTAGATTCTTTAAAAACATATGATAAATATCAACAGTATGAAACTTCCGAAGCTTTAGCATTAGTTATTGGTACCGCTAAGGCAAAGTTTGATGAGACAATCGAACTTCACGTAAGGCTAGGCGTAGACCCAAGACACGCGGACCAACAAGTTAGAGGCGTTGTGGTGCTACCAAACGGAACTGGTAAGACTGTCAAAGTAGTTGCAATAGCAAAGGGTGACAAAGCAGACGAAGCTAAAGAAGCAGGTGCAGATATTGTTGGAGCGGAAGAAATCATTGCACAAATCCAAGGTGGATGGACTGATTTTGATACTTTAGTTACAACCCCAGACATGATGGGTCAAGTAGGTAAAGTAGGTAGAATATTAGGACCGAGAGGATTGATGCCCACACCTAAGACTGGTACAGTCACAATGGATTTAGCAAAAGCCATCAAAGAAGCAAAAGCCGGTAAGGTTGAGTATAGAGTAGATAAAACTACTATTATTCACTGCCCAATTGGTAAAGCATCATTTGGTGTTGAGAAATTACAAGAAAACCTTGATGCATTAATGGGTGCAATTATAAAGGCAAAGCCCGCAGCTGCTAAAGGAACGTATGTAAAAGCTGTAAACATTGCAGCAACAATGGGACCTGGGATTAAGGTAAATTATAAACAAAACTAAATATAACGGTAATATAGTCAAATGATTGACTTTGTATAAATGTTATATTAAAATGACAATAATCAAATAGCTTCCAAGACCGTATGCGCCCTTAAAAGGCTTAAAAATAAAAGCATACGCAGAAGAAACGCAAAACAAAGAGCAATAGCTCCGTTTCTTCGTTGGAACGGAGCTATATTAATATAGGAGGTTAAAATGTCTCAAGCAATCAGAGAGAAAAAAGAAGCTAAAGTTGAAGAGATTAAGAGCATCATTAAAAATGCAAAATCATTCGTACTAGTTGATTACATCGGAATAAACGTAGCTCAGGATACAGAACTTAGAAATGCCTACAGAGATGCTAATGTTAATTACAATGTATTTAAAAACACACTTCTTAAAATTGCGCTTAATGACTTAGGTTATACTCAGTTTGATGAGTTTTTAGCTGGATCTACCTCAGTAGCAGTATCCGTTGAAGATGAAATGGCACCTGCAAAAATTACTGCTAATAAGATAGGTCAATTCAAAAAGATGAAAATTAAGTGCGGTATGGTAGAAGGTGAATTTTTCAATGCAGATCAAGTAATGGCACTATCTAAGATTCCAGGTAAAGAAGTATTACTATCGCAACTTCTTGGCATGTTACTATCACCTATTTCATCATTCGCAAGAGTTATTGATGCAATAGCAAAAGAAAAAGCAAACTAAAATAAGTAAAAATTTAAAGGAATAAGGAGAAATTAAAATGGCAGACATTAAATCAATAGTTGAACAAGTAAAAGGTCTAACAGTATTAGAACTAAATGACTTAGTAAAAGCATTAGAAGAAGAGTTTGGCGTAAGCGCAGCAGCAATGGCAGTATCAGCAGGCCCCGCAGCAGCAGCTGGCCCCGCAGAAGTTGAAGAGAAGACTGAATTTGACGTCATTCTAAAATCAGCTGGCGCAACCAAGATCCAAGTTATAAAAGTAGTCAGAGAAGTACTACCAGGGCTAGGATTAGTTGAAGCTAAGGGATTAGTTGACTCTGCTCCAAAGACCATCAAAGAAGGTCTTAGTAAAGAAGATGCCGAAGCAATGGCTGAAAAGCTACGTGCAGTTGGCGCAGAAGTAGAAGTAGCGTAATTACTGGTACTTTAATGTAAAATTCATTGCTATTCATTGCTAGGGGATGTCAGTTCTCCTAGTAATGTTTTTAAACTTACAATTAAAAAGTAGAAGTTTGTTTTTCAAGCATCTTTTTTTAATGTTAAAAGATAAATTAGACACAAAAAAAAGACTGGTTTTTGCCAGTCTTTTTGCATTATTACAGATTAAATATTTATTTATCCTCTAGTGCAATTATATTTAAATTGATGGTAGCAGAGACACTGGGGGCTATTTTAATTTCAGCACCATATTGACCAAGCTCTCTAATGGTTTCGTTAAGTATGATTTTTCTTTTATCGATGTCATAACCCTTATCTGCAAGTCCTTTTTGAACATCCATCGTGGTTACGCTACCGTACATTTTACCTTGTCCGCATCTAACTTTAACGTCTACAAATGTATTATTAAGTTTAGCTGCTAACTCTTTTGCTTGTTGCAGTTCTAGTTCTTTTTGCTTTTGTTCTTTTGCTAACTTATGCTTTACCTCATTTAGTATGGCGGGAGTAGCTTCAATAGCTTTTTTCTTTGGGATTAAAAAGTTATGTGCAAACCCACTGTTTACTTCAATGATTGCACCCTTTTTGCCGTGACCTTGTACATCTTCTAAAAGTATTACTTTCATGTCATTCCTCTCTACAATTATATTAGTGAAATAGTAGCACTATATAGCGTTTTTGTCAATGTAGTGATATGTTAATCAAAACGCTCCTTACATTTCCACACTTTACATAAATGCTGGCTCTTCCATTAGTTATTTTATATAAAAAGAACGGCGCATCGTTAGCCTGAATGTTGACATTTTAAGGTGCTTTCAGTACACTAAAAAAGTAGTAATTGACAGAAATTATAAATATGTAGATAGAGAAGTTGAGAAAATGATGAAAGATGTAAAGTTTGATGTAATAATAGCAGCCGCGGGTAAAAGTGAAAGAATGGGCGTTAATAAAATGGCACTAACCATTTCCCACCAAACTACGCTAGAAAGAACAGTGGAAGCATTTATTGGCATTGAAAACATAGATAAAATAATAATAGCGGTAAGCGATGAAAATATAAATGTCGCAAAAGATATAGCCTCTCGAAATAAAAATGAAAATATTGTCGTTACAAAAGGCGGGAAAAGCAGAGAAGAGACGGTATACCTCGCTCTTAAAGAGGTAACGAGCGAGTATGTCTTAATTCATGATGGGGCAAGACCTTTTGTGTCTAAAAAACTTATAAAAGACGTAATGGAATGTGCAAGCATTGATGGTTCTTCAATACCTGTTTTAAGACCCGATGATAGTATGCGTAGGGTGGATGGCGACAAGATAACAAGAACTGTAAATAGGGATAAGTATTGTTTAGTTCAAACTCCACAAGGTTTTTTAACTGAGTCCATTAAAATGGCATTTAACTCCATACTAAATGACAAAAAATCATTTGCAGATTACACAGATGAAAGTGAGATTTACCTTGAATACATAAGAGAACCTAGTGTTGTTTTAGGGGATAAAAGAAATATAAAATTAACAGATCCAACTGATATAGCTGGGCTTAACACCAAAGTTGGTAGTGGGTATGATATCCACGCTTTAGTTCCTGGGAGAAGTCTAGTTATATGTGGGGTTCAAGTCGATTATCATCTAGGTTCACTAGCCCATTCAGACGGTGATGTAGCGATTCATGCATTAATAGATGCGGTGCTTTCTGCTGCTGGCGAACTAGATATTGGTTCGCATTTTCCAGATTCCGACCCTAAATATGCAGGCATAGATAGTACCATTATGTTAACAGAAGCCTTAGAAAAACTTAAGGAAAAAAATCTAAAGGTTACTCATGCAAGTATTGTAGTGCTACTAGAAAAGCCAAAACTAGCCGATTATATACCAATTATGAGGGTAAAACTTGGAAATGTACTAAAGATTCCATCGTCTGATGTTACAATTTCAGCAAAAACGGGAGAAGGCTTAGGCGAGATAGGGGAAGGTAAAGCTATTGCAGCATATGCTATGGTAATAGCAAACTAGCATGTAGCCAAAACATTGTGGCGTTTAGTATAAACTGCTAATTTCAATTGGGTTGTTAAAACCTTTAATATACAAGATTTACAAGAAAAACAACAAAAACTTAGGGACAGATGAAAAAAGTAAAAATCACAGTTAAGAAAATTGTAGTTCATAAAGATTTAATAGCGAAGTATGAAAATCCTATCGAAAATGCCTGTAATTTAGTGGAAGGACAGATTTTTGTTGCTAATGGCTATGAAAAGCCAAGCGGTTTTTGTGATAGTGCGTGGTGTACAATCTTGCCATTTGTTATGACTTTGGCTCATGGTGGTGAGGATATTTATAACGGTTGGATGAAGAACAAAAAATCTGCAATGATATCTTGTAACGATGGCTTTCGACCTGTCAGTTTTTTGCTAGAAACTATGGATGAAGATGTTGATTGATGGTGCGACCCACATAAAACAAAACATGTTTACAATAGAAAAGAATTGCAAATAAAACAGTTATTTTTTAACGTTTACTCCGTATAAATGTGTTAGATTCATGTCTTTTGGAATGTTTTTACCATGTTGGCCAAGGCCATACCATTCGCGGTGAGTTCCGTGATCTGGAGCAAAGGTCATAAAGGTGTTATACTCTGCCCAATATTTTTTTACAGCTTCGGCGAGTTTTACAAAGTATTTAACATAGTTTTTTGCGGCTTTTTTTGCAAAAATTGACTTTGGATGCGTCATGTGCATTATGTCATCATATTGTTGGTTATATACTTCAATGACATCATAGTCACTATTTTCTATCAACTCTAGGGCTTTTTCCACAACGGGCTTATCATAGTTTAATAGATAATAATCGATGTCTCTATTCGCATAAATTTTGGGTATACTTTGACCTTTTATTGCCACCATCGCCACTTTTTTATTTGCTCTTCTAAGACTATCAAAAAGGGTATCTATGGTAATAACTGGCTTAACATATGCTTGGATTCCATGAACCTCAGGAGTGGCTCCGGTAAACATAGTGCCAAAACAAACAGGAGTCTTTGGCGGAAATGCTGTTAAATAGTCAACTCTAATATCAAGATATGGCTTTAAGGGCTCAAAATAATGATTATATTTTTCGAAAAACCATTGTCCTATTGCATCAGGATTATATATAAGCATTTTATCAACGGTTTCTTTACCCGTTTTTTCTTTCACGGCTTTTATAACCTCATCAACATAGTTTGTATCTGCTTGTTTGGGGATTTCAACATTCATAAGTTTTGCCATTGTTGCAGCAAATTGAGTTAATGGTCTATCGTTAAATTCAGTCATCTATGGCTCCTATTAAAAGTTAAGTATCATAAAATGATTATATCTTTTTAACACACGGTGATTCAAGCAAAAGCAAAGATGTGAAAACAAGAAGTATCTATAAACAGTTATGCTGCGACTATAGAAAAAGCGAAAAAGGTATGATGCAAAACCTAAAGGCTAATAATCTTTAAGGTCGTAGAAACTGTTTAAATTGTGGATTAGTCAGCATTTGGGGTTACATTGTTTATTGCATCAAAGTATGCACCGTTAACTTCGTCATAGGTTAAAGCGTTGTCTATCAGGGCAGATGCATTAATTATATCAACGCTAGTGTTAGCATATAATCTGGTTAACTGATTTTTTCTTACATTCTTGTAATTGTAAAATGCAGAAGTGTGCTTAGCAAGTTTATGCTCTTCTAACCATTCTCGAAGCAAATAAGCAATAATTAAGATATATTGTTTTTTAGATTTTAGGTAATTAGTTCATCTAGAACAAAGCAATCACGTAAAAACTACAAATTATGTGATTATTTTCACATAAATATCGAAAAATATGTGATTTAGATATTGGCTATAGTAAATTTTATAGTTATTATTAAATTATATTTTGAGGTGTTTATATGAAAAGATTTATTATTGAAAATTTAAGGGCATGGAAAGAATATAAAAGACGAAAACCACTTATCATTCGTGGCGCAAGACAAGTAGGTAAAACATGGATTCTTGAAGAGTTTGGAAAAGAATTTGCTGATGGATTTGTTAGGATTAATTTTGATAAAGAACCTGAATATAAACAATTTTTCGAAACCACAAAAGATGTTAAGAGAATAATAAGTAATTTAGCCTTAGCAACTGGTAAAAAAATAACGACTGAAACATTGATTATTTTTGATGAAATACAAGCATGCCCTAATGCCCTTAACTCTTTAAAATACTTCTGCGAAGATGCACCAGAATACTATATAGCATCTGCAGGCTCTCTTCTGGGGCTAACTTTGACAAGTGGGTTAGCAACAGTTAGTTAAAGTCTATAAAAATCTATAAAAACCTATAACATTTTTATAGGTTCTCGGTTGTAAAATTACTATATTCTGCCTCCATTAGATATGGTATTAACGATTGATTTACTAACAAAAACACAAAAAATCGAGCAGTTTTCTAAATGGTGTACTTTTTTTAGGACACGTAAATTTAGGGGGATGGTATTTCTTTTTGCGGTGTGCTATAGTGTGTACGCTAGACAGATAGAAAGACTAATGCATGTGTGTCTTGTAGATAGTGGTTTAGTCAGTAAAAATGGCAGGAGGTGATGCTTTTAACGGGTTTGATTCAAAAGCAGGAAGTGTATCTAGGTTAAAAAGATGTAATGCATGTGCAAAATTAAGGAGCATGATACAAAATTTTGGATTAATAAATAGAAAACCAATATAAAATTAATCCATATTAATTAAGTGAAAACAAAATGAAAATAATAAGCAGTAGGGCTAGTTTGGCCCGAATTAACGCCTGCGGACTTGACGGCTCTGCTCTCTCGTTCCGAAATTAACGGGTTAGCAACCAGCAAGGTAGAAACAGGAATTCAACAGAAAGCCTAACGAAGTTTTATAGATTTTTATAGATTTTTGTAGGTTTTTATAGGTTTGAAAAAACGGTTTCCTGTTGGTAAAGTAGATTTTTTAGATATGGGACCTATGACATTTAAAGAGTTTTTATTAGCTTGCGGGAATGGTAATTTAGTTGAATATATTAATTCAATAAATCAACTTGAACAAATACCTGATATTTTCGAAAATCAGCTTATTGAAAAACTAAAAATGTATTTTATTATTGGTGGGATGCCAGAAGCAGTAAAAGTATGGGCTCAAGATCAAGATATAAAAGAAGTAGATAAAATTCAACGAGATATTTTAGATTCCTATGAAAGTGATTTTGGCAAGCATGCGCCAGAAATTGATGTCCCTAAAATCAGATTGATTTGGTCATCATTACCTTCGCAACTTGCAAGAGAAAATAAAAAGTTTTTTTACAGTGTTGTAAGGGAAGGTGCCCGAGCAAGGGAATACGAAAACGCTCTTAACTGGTTAATAAATGCAGATTTAGTAAAAAAGGTTGCCAAAGTTTCAAAACCAGGGCTACCAATGTCGGCTTATGAGGATTTAACGGCATTTAAAATCTATATGGGTGATGTTGGATTGCTTCGTAGGCATTCTTTTTTAGCATCAACTGCTTTTTTAGAAGGAAATAGACTTTTTACCGAATTTAAAGGCGCATTAACTGAAAATTTTGTTCTACAAAGTTTAATTAGACAGTTTGAGGTTAATCCGTATTACTGGGCAGAAAATCCGCATGAAGTTGACTTTATAATTCAAAAAGAAAATGATATATTCCCAGTTGAAGTAAAAGTAGGTAAAAATATTGGTAGTGCAAGCATTAAACAATATTTGAAAAAATACGGACAAGAGACTAAGTTCGCGATTAGGCTTTCACTTAGGAATTTATCTTTTGATGGAAAGGTTTTTAATATCCCATTATATCTAATCGACGAGTTGGATAGATTAATTAATATTTATTGCGAAATCATGTAAATAGTGTTAGAAACTATAATGTTGCAATAATGGTAAAATAATTTAGTTATATCCTTAAGTAAGAAGGTTAAAAATCCTTTGAATATTCAGGAGCAATAAATATGAAAAAAAGAAAAGAATGGCAGGATGCATTAGATAGGCTTAATAATTTAAAGAAGCAAGCAAAAGAGCTATTAGGCAAAGATAGTAATTTTACAGTCAAAGACTTTGAAAAATATATTCAATTGCTATATGGAGCGACATTTTATAATTCTTTAGAGGAATTTTATAAAATCTGCAAAAACACTGTGATATTATCTGAAGAAATTACAAACTACATCGATTGTTTAGGTTACGATGTAATTAAGTCAAAATACAAGGTTACTGAAATATTTGATAAATCTAGTAGAAAGAGTGCGATGATATACTTCAATTATGAAGCAAATAAAATTACAAAAGTTTATCTTGAAGGTGATAGAGTAGGCAACATGAACGGTTTTGGTTTATCTTGAAGGTGATAGAGAAAGTAAAATCAAAAAAGGTTTAAAGCAGCGGTATGGCATGCCTGAAAGGAAAGCAGAGAGGCTGGTAAAAAAACTTTTGTAATAGATTGTATTAAATTGGCAAGAGATAGATTGTGTAAGTAGAAATTACATAGACGGCTTAAATACAAAAATAGTTCTGATTTTAATACGTAAGATTTGAAGGAACGGTTATTTATAATGACTAAATAATTTCTTAATGATAAAATACATTAGGGTAAAAATAATAATATTTATTCGGAGGGTGGAGGGGTTTATGCAATCGCTAAGGGAGTTATATAGGGTAGGAATCGGGCCTTCAAGCTCGCATACTATGGGGCCAGAAAAGACTGCGAAAATTATTTTAGAAAGATATAAAAATGCTAAGAATATTGATGTTGTTTTATATGGTTCTTTAGCTTTAACTGGTAAAGGGCATGGAACAGATAACGTTTTGAGACAGGTGTTAGGGGAGAGTACTGTTATAACATTTGATATGGAAACAATTGATATTAAGCATCCAAACACCCTAGATTTTATAATCAGTACGGAAGAAGATAAAAATATTGTTGAGAGAGTATATAGCATTGGCGGAGGAGAAATCAGGTTTGAAAATGAGGAATATATAGCACCTCCAAGCGTATATTCGCTTAAATCATTCAAAGACATAAAAGAATACTGCAATGAAAAAGAAATTAGATTATGCGATTATGTTTTTGAGACAGAGCCAGATATTTGGGAATATCTTGAAGACGTTTGGGAATATATGTGTGCAAGCATAAAAGCAGGATTAAAAGCTACGGGTATTCTTCCAGGAGGGCTAGGAGTACAACGCAAAGCAGAGGTTCTTTTTAAGCAAAAACACATTGATGAAGCTCCTGAAACGCGCGAAAGCAGAATGGTTTGTTCATATGCTTTTGCGGTAGCTGAACAAAATGCTGCTGGTGGAGTGATTGTAACTGCTCCGACTTGTGGTGCTTGTGGGGTGGTTCCTGCGGTACTATATTATATGCAGCAAAAACACTCCTTTGAAAATGAACGGATTATTAAAGCTCTTGCAACTGCAGGGTTGATTGGCAACCTTATCAAGTCGAATGCGTCAATAAGTGGAGCTGAGTGTGGTTGTCAAGCGGAGATAGGAAGTGCATGTTCAATGGGTGCAGTGGCCCTTGCAGAATTGTTCGAGATGGATATAGATCAGATAGAGTATGCCTCAGAGATAGCTATCGAACATCACTTGGGTTTAACTTGCGACCCGATTAAAGGATTAGTTCAAATACCATGTATTGAAAGAAACGCTGTCGCTGCAATGCGCTCTATTAACTGTTTAAATCTAGCTAACTTTTTAACATACACAAGAAAAATTTCTTTAGATATAATAATTCAAACGATGTATGAAACTGGAAAAGATTTGAATAGAATATATAGAGAAACTAGCGAGGGCGGTCTCGCTAAGCTATACAAAGAATAGTTTTGTATGTCTTAAGCAAGTATTGTCAAAGGCTGGTTTTATAATTTTGGCGGTATGTGGTGGGAAGGTATGATTGGGCTTATAATCTGCACTAATTTTCATCTTTAATTCAAATGTTAACGCATATTAGTTTTGGCATATTTGTAAAATATGCTCTTGAAATAGAGAAAAGCTTCATATATAATACATGTATGAGTCTAATATGTTTGACTTGATTAATTTTATATAATCCCGATTTTCGTTTTGTATATACAACGCGTACGTGTACGTGTGCGTTTTTTTAAAAATTTCACTTTTTTAGTTGACATACTTGAATTATGTGTATAAAATGGTATCTTGTGTAATATGCGAAAAATAGCGGGTCGGGAATTGGTAATGTTTTTTATTGTGTTTTTTTACACAGAGGAAGCCAAAAATAATAAATCATAATGTTTAACCCTATTTGGGTGCTATTATGTACCACTATTTAATCTCAATTTATTATGCAAAAAAATTTTTAAGGAGCGTAACGAATGTCTCAAAGAACTCACACAATCAAACTCGGGAATGTTGAAAGGCAAAGTTTTGGTAAGATAAAACAAACCATCGACATTCCTTATTTAATCGAAATTCAAAAGAAATCTTATGAAAACTTTATCATTAATGGGATTAGAGAAATCCTAGATGATTTTTCACCAATGGTGGGCACGAACAATAAGTACGAGCTTGAGTTTTTAGATTTCAGAATTGAAGATAAGTGCAAGTATGACATCAAAGAATGTAAAGAACGTGATGTTACTTATAACTTGTCAATAAGAGTAAATGTACGTTTAACGCACAAAGAAACTGGTCATATTGCTGAACAGGAGATATTTTTAGGTGAATATCCGAAAATGACAGAAAACGGAACTTTCATAATCAATGGTGCCGAAAGAGTTGTGGTTAGCCAATTGGTTAGAAGTCCTGGTGTGTATTCTGAAGAAGGAATACTAGACAAAAATGGAATTCCTAGATATAAGACCCAAATGATACCAGTAAGAGGTGCTTGGCTGGAGTTTTTGCAAGAAGCAACAAACACTTCCTCAGTCAGGCTAGATAGAAAGAAAAAGATAAGCACGACTACGCTACTCAGAGCATTAGGCTTTGAAGATACTATGGATATTGCCAAATTATTTGGAAATGATCTATTAATTTTAAATACTCTTTCTAAAGACACTGCGCTTACAGTTGAGGATGCGAAAAGAGAAACTTTTATGAGGTTAAAACCTGGTGAGAATCTGCTTCAAAACAACGTAGATGCCCATCTTCCTACCTTACTTTATGAAAGAAAGCGTTATGACTTAACAAGGGTTGGCAGATATATGTACAACAAGCATTTATCACTTGCTAACAGAATCGAGGGTAGAACTCTTGCTAAAGATGTTGTAGCTGAAGGCGAAATTATTGCAAAAGCTGGTGAGGAAATCACTCTTGAAAAAGGCTGGGAAATTCAAAACGCAGGTGTCAATGCTGTTTGGGTTAACCTTAACGATGATTATGAAGAGCTAACCATGCCAGAGGTGGTATTTTTTGCTGACATTCCTAACGTAGGTCAAAAGATTGATCCAAAGAAAGTAGGTCTATCAGAAGGTAAGGTTTTCCGTCCGTTTGTAGATGCAATCGTTAGAAAACATAATGAAGACAAAGACGACAAGGAGTTAATTAAAGACCTTAAAAAAAATGCAGAATCACTACTTGTCCCACAAGGAATGGCAATAATAATAGGAAACAACACTGTGCAATTGGATGAGGTCTTAAAAGGAACGCTTACAAAAGAAGATATTGAAGAAATTGGAATCAAAGAAAATGTATATTATCCAGTGCTAAAAGAAATTTTAGATAGAGACGATATTGATTCAACCGATCATCTAAAGATGGCACTAAAAGCTAGAGCTGAGGATTTAGTAGTAAGACATATAACCCTTGATGATATAATTGCCGCCATCAATGCTAACGTAAGTATGAGATTTGGCTTCAAAAAGGGAGATAATATTGACCACTTAGCAAGCAGAAGAGTAAGAGCAGTTGGCGAGCTTCTCCAAAATACCTTCCGTGAAGGAATGGGCAGAATGGAAAGAATCGTAAGGGAGAGAATGCTTTCTCAAAAACCTGAAGATGTAACTCCAGTTAGTTTAGTTAATGTAAAACCAATAACAAGTAAGGTAAAAGAGTTCTTCGGGAGTTCACAACTTTCTCAATTTATGGATCAACCCAACCCAATAGCAGAACTAACTCACAAGAGAAAGTTATCCGCATTAGGACCTGGTGGACTAAACAGAGAAAGAGCAGGTTTTGAAGTTCGTGACGTTCACCACTCTCACTATGGAAGGATGTGTCCAATAGAAACTCCAGAAGGACAAAATATTGGTCTTATCACATCACTTTCTTCATATGCAAAAATTAATGAATATGGATTTATTGAAACTCCATATCGTAAGGTGAACAAAAAGACTGGTGTTGTTACTAGTGAGGTTGTATATCTTGCTGCAGACTTAGAAGATAGATATAAGATAGCTCAGGCAAATGAGCCTTTAGATGCTAAAGAAAAATTTGTTAACGAAAGAGTACTATGCCGCTATAGAGACCTAATCAAAGAGTACCCAAGATCAGAAGTTGATTTGATGGACGTTTCTCCGCAACAATTGGTATCCATAGCTACATCTCTAATCCCATTCTTGGAAAATGATGACGCCCAGCGTGCACTAATGGGTTCGAACATGCAGCGTCAAGCAGTGCCGCTGCTAAGACCGCAAGCCCCAATAGTTGGAACAGGTATGGAACATAAAGTCGCAGTAGACAGTGGTGTTTGTGTTATAGCAAAAGAAGATGGCGTGTGTAAGAGAGTTACAGCTAACTATATCGAAGTTGAAGGGAAGAGTGGCTTGGAAAAATATGAGTTGATGAAGTTTATGAGAAGCAACCAAGGAACTTGTATAAACCAAAAACCGCTAGTTAAGAAAGGCCAAAAGGTCAAGGCTGGAGAAATCATCGCTGATGGTCCAAGCATTGATAACGGGGAATTAGCTCTTGGCAGAAACGTGTTAATTGGTTTCATGCCATGGGAAGGATATAACTATGAAGATGCTATCCTAATAAGCGAAGAACTAGTTAAAGAAGACGTTTTCACTTCTATTCATATTGAAGAGTACGAAATCGATAGCCGTTCAACTAAGATAGGTGATGAAGAAATTACACGCGATATACCAAATGTAAGCGAAGATTTCTTGAAATACCTAGATGAAGACGGTGTTGTCATGATTGGTGCAGAAGTTCGCGCCGGCGATTATTTAGTTGGTAAGGTTGCACCAAAAGGACAGACAGATCCTACCCCAGAAGAAAAACTATTACGCTCCATATTTGGTGAGCATGCAAGAGATGTCAGAGACGTGTCTTTAAAGGTTCCAAACGGTGAGGGTGGAACGGTTGTGGATGTCAAAGTTTTCACTAGAGAAAACAAAGATGAACTAGCAGCAAACGTCAATAAAGTTGTAAGGGTATACATTGCACAAAAGAGAAAGATAGGCGTTGGTGATAAGATGGCAGGAAGACACGGTAACAAGGGTATTATTTCTAGAGTATTACCAAAAGAAGATATGCCTTTCTTGGAAGATGGAACTTCACTACAAATTGTTCTGAACCCACTTGGTGTTCCAAGCCGTATGAATATAGGACAGGTTTTAGAAGTTCACCTAAGTAATGTTTGTAAGGCTCTTGGCATCAATATTGCTACTCCGGTATTTGATGGTGCTACAGAAGAAGATATTAGAGAAATGTTAATGAAAACAGGTTTTTCATATAAACATCCAGTGACTGGCGAAACTGTGGCAGATGGTAAGTTCTTAGTATATGACGGAAGAACTGGCGAACCATTTGATAATAGAGTTACAGTTGGGTATATGTACATGCTGAAACTAATCCACTTAGTTGATGATAAGGTACACGCGCGTTCCATTGGACCATATTCACTAATTACACAACAACCATTAGGTGGTAAAGCTCAGTTTGGTGGACAAAGATTTGGTGAGATGGAAGTGTGGGCGCTGGAAGCATATGGAGCAGCACAAATCTTACAAGAAATCCTAACCGTCAAGTCGGATGATATTAATGGACGTCAAAAGATGTATAATAGCATTTTAGAGTCTAATGTGACTGCTGACCCAGGAATACCTGAAAGTTTTAAGGTATTGAAAAAAGAGTTGCAGAGTTTATGTATAGATGTTCAGTTACTAACAGAAGGTCAAGAAGAGGTAAAGCGTAGCATTCCAATTGAAGACTTTGATGCTCAACTACTATCACATAGAACTACGGCTTTAGATGAAAATGAATTACATGCAAAAGATGATATAGGATTAAGTCTTGAGAGTATATTCAGAGACTTTGCAATCAAATCTGAAGACAAGGAAGAAGATGATGATGATTTTGCAAGTTTGCTTGGATTAGATTCATTTAAAGAATTTGAAAATGCGCCACAAATCAACATCGATCCATTACTAGAAGATGATTTTGATCCATTAAGTATGCCTGTTGGCAAAATTGATGAAAGTATATTATTTGGTGGAGATGGATTTGAACCATTAAGCGATGTGAATATAGAGCTTGATGACCTGTTTGGTGACAAAGAAATACCCGTAGAAGAGACAGATGAAGAAGTACAGAATGATGAAGATGATGACAAGGAGGACAAATAAATGGTGGAAATTAATAACTTTGATTCAATAAGAATTTCACTTGCATCTCCAGAAAAAATTAGAGAATGGTCGTATGGCGAGGTAACTAAGCCTGAAACCATTAACTATAGATCTCAAAGAGCAGAAAGAGATGGATTGTTCTGTGAAAAGATATTCGGACCAGAAAAGGACTACGAGTGCTTTTGTGGGAAGTATAAAAAGCAAAAATTTAAGGGAATCACTTGTGATAAGTGTGGAGTAGAAGTTACCAAATCGAAGGTAAGAAGGGAAAGGATGGGTCATATTGAACTCGCCTCCCCTGTTGCACATATTTGGTATTTCAGAGGAATCCCTGGCAGAATGAGTATGCTACTAGACATGCCTGCTAAACAAGTAGAAAGTGTCATATACTATGGTGCATATGTTGTGCTAGAAGCAGACGAGGAAACGGGACTTCAAAAGAAGCAGGTTCTGACAACCAGAGAACATTATGAGATTGTTAAAAAGTATGGCGCAAGCTCATTTAAAGCTGGCATGGGTGCTGAATCAATGAAGATTTTGCTACGTGAAATCGACATAGATGCAGAAGCTGAAGAATTGAAAGAAGAGCTTTCAACTGCAAAGGGAAGTAAAAGACTTAAACTCGCAAAGAGATTGGAGCTTGTAGAAGCCTTCAGAAAATCAGGCAACAAACCAGAATGGTTAATACTTGATGTTATTCCAGTACTCCCCCCAGAATTACGTCCCATGGTTCCGCTAGATGGTGGCCGTTATGCAAACAGTGATTTAAATGATCTATATAGAAAGGTTATAATCCGCAATAACAGGTTAAAGAAGTTAAAGGAAAGTGGAACTCCTGATTTAATTATTCAAAACGAAAAAAGGTTGCTCCAAAATGCAGTCGATAGTCTTATTGATAATGGTAGACATGGTAAAGCAGTTACAGGACCTGGTGGCAGGGCACTAAAATCTTTGACCGATATGCTTCGTGGAAAGCAAGGTAGATTTAGAATGAACCTACTCGGAAAGAGAGTTGACTATTCCGGTCGTTCGGTTATTGTTGTAGGACCAGAACTAAAGTTATACCAATGTGGTCTTCCTAAAGAAATGGCACTTGAATTATTCAAGCCTTTCGTTATGAGGAAGCTGATGGAAAAGGGTCTTGCTCAAAATATCAAACAAGCTAGACGTTCAGTCGAAAGAGACAGGACGGAAGTGTGGGATATTTTAGATGATGTTATTAAAGATCATCCAGTTCTTTTAAACCGTGCTCCCACACTACATAGGTTGGGTATTCAGGCATTTGAACCAGTACTAGTTGAAGGAAATGCAATTAAACTTCATCCATTAGTATGTACTGCATTTAACGCGGACTTTGACGGGGACCAAATGGCTGTTCACGTTCCGCTATCAATTGAGGCACAAATAGAAGCAAGATTCTTAATGTTATCTACAAATAACATTTTGAAATTATCAGATGGTCAACCAGTCGTAAGTCCTACCCAGGATATGGTGCTTGGATCTTATTACCTAACTCTTGTTAGAGAAGGTATGAAAGGTGAAGGTAGAGTATTCTCATCTCCCGATGAAGCTAAGATGGCATATCAAGTAAAGGATATAGGGTTACAAGCACTAATTAAGGTAAGACATACTGTTAAGGCTGACGGAATGGTATACAAAAAGATTATAGAAACAACAGTTGGAAGACTTATCTTTAACGAAGCTATTCCTCAAGATATAGGTATTTACCAAAAGACAAATGTAGGTACAATGTTTGCTGAACGTACTCCAGAAACAATGGTGGACTTAAGTGTTAATTGCGTAGTAAACAAGAGTGTACTCTCAGATATAGTAAAAAGATGCTTTAAACTAAAGGGTGCAACAGAAGTTTCTATAATGCTAGATGATGTTAAAGCACTTGGATTTAAGTATTCTACCATTGGCGCAATAACTGCCAACGTATTTGATATGCAGATACCTTCAAAGAAGGCTGAGATCTTGGAAAAAGCTGATGAAGCCGTTGTCAACATCGAAAAGCAATTCAAAAGAGGTATGGTAAGTGAAGCTGGTAGATACAAGGAAGTCGTTGATATTTGGAAAAAGGCAACTGAAGATGTTGAGTCAGAGCTTAAGAAAAATTTCCAATTACATGATAAGTTAAACAACATCTGGATTATAGTTGACTCTGGGTCACGTGGTAATATGGGACAGGTTAAACAGTTATCAGGAATGCGTGGACTAATGGTTGACCCGACAGGTAAAACGATTGAAATTCCAGTCAAGAGTTCATTTAGGGAAGGACTATCCGTTCTAGAGTACTTTATAGCTTCTCACGGAGCTCGTAAAGGTGGTGCGGACACAGCTATTAAAACTGCAGACTCTGGTTATTTAACAAGAAGACTTGTTGATGTCTCTCATGATGTAATTATTCAAGAACAAGATTGCGGAGATACCAAGGGATTTGTGGTACAAGAACTAAGAGATGAGGCAGGTAAAGTTATTGAAACTTTAATTGAAAGAATTGCTGGTAGATACTCAGTAACAGATATTATTCATCCTGAGACAGGCGAAGTTATTGTTAAAGGTGATGTATTAATTTCTGAAGATCAAGCTAAAGCAATTTACGAAGCTGGTATTAAAGAAGTAAAGATTAGATCGGTTTTATCTTGTAAAGCTAAACACGGTATATGCTCTAAGTGTTATGGTGCTAATATGTCTAGCTGGAATCCAGTTAAGATTGGTGAGGCTGTAGGTATTATCGCAGCGCAATCCATCGGTGAGCCTGGTACGCAGCTTACGATGAGAACCTTCCACTCTGGTGGTATTGCAGCAAGTGCAGACATAACAACCGGACTTCCAAGAGTTACCGAGCTGTTTGAAGCTCGTAAGCCAAAGGGATGTGCTACAGTTGCAGCCATAGATGGTGTTGTCACTGTAGATGATAAGGGAAGCCGTGCTATGCAAATGCAGGTAATAGAAATTAACAATCCAGATGCAAAAGACGAGAAGAATGCAAAATGGGAAGTAAAAATACCTCAAGCAGCGATATTAACAGTCAAGACTGGTGATGTTGTAGAAAAGGGCGACCCATTGATGCAAGGTCCTCTAGATCCTTCTGACATTTTACAGTACAAAGGATTAAGAGCTTTGGAAGACTACTTAATTACTGAAGTGCAAGCAACGTATAGAGCTAACCATGCCCACATTCAAGACAAGCATATAGAAGTTATCATAAGACAAATGCTCAATAAGATTACAGTTATAGAGCATAACGATACAGACCTACTACTTGGACAAAAGATATCCATCAATAGATTTGACGAAATCAATGAGCAAATAATTGAAGAAGGTAAGGTTCCAGCACGTGGCAGAAGAGCTCTTATGGGTATAAGTAAGGCATCACTTGCAACAGAAGGTTTCTTATCAGCAGCATCCTTCCAAGAGACAGCCAAAGTACTTGCAGATGCAGCAATCAAGGGCACGGTTGATAACTTCACAGGATTAAAAGAAAACGTTATCGTCGGTAAGTTAATTCCTGCAGGAACTGGAATGAAGAGATATCGTTCAGTTACTTATGAAAAGATAGAAGATGCTGGTAAAAAAGCCGAAGAGGCAAGAAAAGCAGAAGAAATTCTAGCTACCCCATCTTTAGAAGAGATAGTTGAAGAATAATAATTTTTGACTAAAGTAGAACACTTAAAAATGCAAAGGAACTAATGGGGTGACCCGTTAGTTCATAGCATTTATAAGGGTTATAAAGGTGTGATTATATTCCACAAGATTAGTCGTGATAGGAAGTAAGATAAAATGAGAAAGTTTTTTACATCAGAAAGTGTTACGGAAGGACATCCAGATAAGGTTTGTGACCAAATCGTAGATAATATTTTAGATGCATATTTAGCACTAGATCCTGAGAGCAGAGTGGCTTGTGAAGCGGCTGTAAAAGATAATTATTTGCTTATAATGGGTGAAATTACTTCTAAAGGAGATGTTGATATTGAAAAAATTGCTCGGGACGTAATATGCAAAATAGGATATCGTTCCTCCCATCTTGGGTTTTGTGCAAATGATTGTGAAATCAAGATATTAATCTCTAAACAGTCCGCTGATATTGCCATGGGCGTAGATGACAGCATTGAACACAGAGAAACTGAGGATAAATATGATCAAATAGGTGCAGGCGATCAAGGTATGATGTTTGGATATGCTAGCGATGAAACAAAAAACTATATGCCTTATGCAATAGAGCTTGCTCATAAATTATCTAAAAAACTAGCAGATGTAAGAAAAGATGGCACTATACCGTATTTAAGACCAGATGGAAAAACCCAAGTCACTGTAGAGTACAAAGAAGGTGAAGTAAAAAGAATAGATGCTATAGTTGTTTCTACTCAGCATGATGAAGACGTGGACTTAGCGACATTAAGAAACGACATAATTAATGAAGTTGTTTTGAAGATAGTTGATAAGAGCTTATTAGATAAAAACACTAAATACTACATTAACCCAACTGGACGATTTGTAATAGGTGGTCCTGCAGGTGATAGTGGACTAACGGGACGCAAGATAATAGTTGATACGTATGGCGGATACGCAGCTCATGGAGGCGGATCGTTTTCAGGAAAAGATCCTACAAAGGTGGATAGAAGTGCAGCATATTACCTTAGATATGTAGCTAAAAATCTAGTGGCAGCAGGTGTTTCTAAAAAAATCGAAATTCAAACCTCATACGCAATTGGAAAAGCTTATCCTGTGTCTATTAATATTGATACATTTGGAACGGGTGTAGTTAGTGATGAAAAAATAGTTGAAGCTATAACTAGTATTTTTGATTTAAGGCCTAAAGCAATGATAGATAAATTAGGTCTTTCCAAACCAATATATGGAAAAACATCTTGTTATGGTCATTTTGGTAAACCTGGTCTTCCTTGGGAAGAATGCGACAAGGTAATAGAGATTAAAAAATTTTTGTCGATATAATTGCATTAGAAACCATTCAATTAAACATTAATAATTCCACCTAATCATGGTGGAATTAATCGTTTTATGTGTTAAACTATAAGAGCAGTTTAAAAGACATAGCCTTATAGAAGAGTTAGCAAGAGGAATTAATGATAACTATTAGAGGGACCATAGAGCAAGTTATTTTTCAAAACCTGGATACTGGATACACTGTACTTGGAATGTATAGTGAAACAGAGGGGTTCTTTTTAGCTAGAGGCAATGTTCCTAAAGTGGTAGAAGGTGAGGTTTTGGAGCTGACAGGTGAGTACGAAAATAATACAAGATACGGGGAACAGTTTGTTTTTACTGAGTGCAAGTTTATAGCTCCAGGAAATAAATATGCAATAATTGACTTTTTAGCTAGCGGTTTATTCCAAGGGATAGGGGAAGCTACCGCAATTAAAATAGTGGATGCACTTGGGGATGAGACTTTAACAAAACTAGATGAGCCAGGCGCTTTGAAAAACATAAAGGGTATAGGCGAGATAAAGGCAGCTAAAATTCAAAATTCATATAGAGCACAAAAGCAGGTTAGAGAGAATTTATTCTTCTTACAAAGCCACGGACTGACAATTACAAAAGCAACTAAAGTGTGTGAAAGGTATGGAGATCGCACTAGAGAAATAATAGAATCTAACCCATATGCACTAGTGAAAGACATTGAGGGTATCGGCTTTAAAACTGCTGATAAGATTGCCCAAGAAATAGGTTTGGATCCCCAAAGTCCATATAGAATTGAGTCTGGGATATATTTTGCTATTGATGAATTTTTACAACTTGATGGGCATACATGTATAGAGCCTGATGTAGCAATTGATAAAACATTTAAGCTACTTTCAAATGTTGATAGGGACTTAATAAAGTCTACCATAAGTGATTTAATCGAGAAAAAAGAACTTGTATATATTCCTGAATCTGCTGATTTTCCTGATATTAAAGGGGATAGAATTGCTTTACGTGTGCATTATAATACCGAAAGATCAATTGCTTATAGGACAATAAAGTTGCTTAAGAATGTAAATAGGGTAGATATAGACATATCGCACATGATAACTGAGTATGAACTCGAAAACAAGTTGGTTTTTCATGATACTCAAAAAGAGGCGATAGCCAACGCTATCTCACAAGGCTTTATGGTAATAACTGGGGGTCCGGGAACAGGTAAGACGACTATTATTAAGTGCATAATAAACATAAGGGAAAGACTGGGCTTCAGCGTAGGGCTTGCTGCACCAACTGGAAGAGCAAGTAAAAGACTAGAAGAAGCTACCGGATATTCTTCTAAAACCATACACAGACTTCTTGGAGTAAAGATGACCGGTACTGGCATGTCATATGAGTTTAATGAACGTAACCCTTTACCATACGACACGGTCATTTTAGATGAGATTAGTATGGCCGATATATACATTTTTAACGCACTGCTTAAAGCTATGAAAAGCGGGGCAAATATTATTTTAGTTGGCGATAAAGATCAGCTCCCAAGCGTTGCTGTAGGAAATGTTTTGGGCGATTTAATTGGCAGCGGTGTTTTGCCAGTTACATCTTTAACGGAGATATATAGGCAAGAACAAGGTAGTTTAATTGTTCAAAATGCACATAGGATTAATAAAGGTGAAATGCCTGTTCTTGATAATAATTCCAAAGACTTTTATTTTATTGAAACGAGTGATGAACAAGAAAATTTAGATACCGTTGTCAGTTTAATAATTGATAGACTTCCTACATATTATGGCGTTGACTCTAGGAATATCCAAGTCCTATCTCCATCCAAAAAAGGTCTTGTAGGGGTAGATTCTCTAAACCAAGTATTACAAGGCGCAATAAATGGGGATAATATTAAAAACGACAAGATCGAAGCTAATAATACAAAGTATCTTGTAGGCGATAAGGTTATGCAAACCGTTAATAACTATAACCTTGCGTGGGAAAGGGAAAATATTAAAAATCAAGTTGTTGAAACTGATGAAGGTGTATATAATGGTGAACTAGGTTTCATCACAAGCATTAGGCGCGGAGTGGTAGAAGTAACGTTTGAGGATGGAAAAGTAGTAACATATAACTCTTGGGAAATGAATAATCTTATGCTTGCATATGCAATTACTGTTCATAAAAGTCAAGGTTGTGAGTTTGAAAACGTAATACTTTCCATCTCGGGCAGTAACTTGCTCATGACTAGAAATTTATTATACACTGCAATAACTAGAGCTAAAGGAATGGTAGTTATTGTAGGCTCAGTAGATGCTCTCCGCCGCATGGTGAGAAACAATAGAGTTGCTAGAAGAGAAACTTTTTTGAAAAAGTTGATTTTGGAAGCTAATGTAGAAGCCAGTACGGAAAAAACCGCAACAGATATGATAAGAGAAAGAATTAAGTTATTTGGTGAGAAAAAACCACAAACTATTGAGAGCCTAGATGATATAGATGATGCGTTTTTTAATAAAACGGATGATGATACTGATGAATAAACATATGTATATACTAATAAGCGGTATAATATATAACTTAAGGTGATAAATGCAATATATAGAAATAGCTAGAGAAAAACTGAATAAATTAAGAGATAGAGACGATTTTTTGATTCTTGCTTTCGAAAGTAGTTGTGACGAAACTGCTTGCTCGGTGGTAAAGGGAAGGAAAGTACTTGCTTCTATGATTTCTTCGCAAATAGAAATTCATAAAAGGTTTGGTGGTGTTGTCCCTGAGATAGCATCTAGAAATCATACTTTAGCAATAGATAGCCTCTTAACTGAAACGCTAGATGCGGCGGGGGTGACATTAAAAGATATAGATGTTGTTGCAGTTACATATGGCGCTGGTCTTCTTGGTGCGTTACTTGTTGGGCTTTGTTATGCTAAAGCCTTAGCATATGCATTAGATCTTCCGTTAATTGCAGTTAACCATATCAAAGGACATATCGCATCTAACTACATAACACATCCAGACCTCAATCCTCCATATATAGCTTTGATTGTAAGCGGCGGGCATACAAACATATATGAAGTGCAGGGATTTGCAGATAAAGATATGATATCTTTAGGTCAAACTAGAGATGATGCAATTGGTGAAAGTTTCGATAAGGTAGCAAGAATACTAGGTTTAGGATACCCAGGCGGGCCTAAAGTCGAAAAGCTTGCAAAACAAGGTAATAAGGAAGCATTTAAGTTCACACGACCTTTTAGAAATGAAGATCACTTGGATTTTTCCTTTAGTGGAATAAAAACAGCAATAGCTAATTTGGTTTCTAACTCGAAAGCAAGAGGGGATGAAATAAATGCCGCTGACCTAGCAGCATCTTTTCAAAACTCAGTTGTCTCATATGTAGTAGATAATACGATTAGGGCTGCAAAAGATAAAAATCTTAAGACAATTGTGCTTGCAGGCGGAGTGGCTGCTAATTCCGCACTAAGAGAAGAGCTTACTCAAGCCGCCCAAAAAGAAGGAATGACAGTTAAGCTTCCAGAGTTTGAATATTGTACAGATAATGCAGCTATGATAGGTGTTGCTGCGTATGAAGAAATAAAGGCAGGAATTGAACCGAGCGATCTGGACCTAGATGCAGATCCATCGTTATAAGAGATTTAGCTCAATTGTTTATTTCGTTACTAAACAGTTTATTTGTCTTCACAGTAGATTTCACATAAAACCACGATGTAACTAGCTATATCATGTGATATTTTTTTGTTTGACAAGGTTTTTTGTGGTTGCTATAATAGTTGAGTTCGTAAACTAATATTATATTAATAATAAATGCGGATAATGAAACGGTAATGAGTGCAGAGCATATAGGAAATTTAAAACAAGTAGCTGGATTAAGACAGGTCATAAAAAGCATAAAAGAACACAAAATCCAATCTGTCGTGTTGGCTCTTAATGCAGATGAGCATATCCAGACACAAGTTAAACAAATTTGTACTCAAAGCGAAATACCACTTTCGTACACAAGGTCAAAAGAAGAGCTAGGAGCAAGTTTAGGACTAGATGTACCTTGTGCAGTTATTGGGATTTTAAAATAGGAAAATTGTAATCTTTAATATAAAGATGCGATAAAAATAAATATAAGGAGGAATCGTAATGCCGACTATTAATCAACTTGTTAGGGCAGGAAGAGTTCGTCAGGTAGCTAAGAAACAAAATATTTTGTTACAAGGCAACCCTCAAAAAAGAGGAGTTTGTTTAGCTGTCACAACAACAACCCCTAAAAAACCTAACTCAGCAGTAAGAAAGATTGCTAAAGTTCGTTTGGTTAATGGACTTGAAGGGACAATGTATATCCCTGGTGAAGGACATAACCTACAAGAGCACAGCGTAGTTCTTATCAGAGGCGGGAGAGTTAGAGATCTTCCCGGTGTTCGCTATCACATCATTCGTGGCACATTAGATACCGCAGGTGTAGCAAAACGCAAGCAAAGCAGATCAAAATACGGCGCTAAGAGACCTAAATAGTTAGATATAAAGGGCATGTGAACTCTGCCCTTTAAGCTATGTAGAGTTGAAGCGCATAATTAAATTATCAGGAGGATAATAAAATGCCAAGAAAAGGTCCAGTCCCAAAAAGAGACGTATTACCAGACCCAATATATAATTCAAAAATCATTACCAAGCTAATTAACCAAGTAATGTGGAGTGGTGAGCGTAGCGTTGCACAAAAAATAGTGTACGATGCTTTCGCTATAATTGAGAAGAAATTAAATCTCTCTCCAGATGAAGTGTTTTTCAAAGCGCTTGAAAATGTAATGCCAATGTTAGAAGTAAAGGCAAGAAGAGTAGGTGGTGCTAACTACCAAGTACCTATGGAGGTAAGGCCTGAGCGCAGGCAAACCCTCGGTATCCGCTGGCTAGTTTCCTTCTCTAGAAAACGCAAAGAAAGAACCATGAAAGAACGCTTAGCAGAAGAAATTCTCGAAGCATACAATGGAACTGGTGCGTCGGTGAAGAGAAAGGATGAAATGCACAGGATGGCCGAGGCCAATAAAGCCTTTGCACATTTCCGTTGGTAATCTTAAGAAGCCCTTTAATTATTCAACACGATTAAAAAGAGCAACAAGCGGTATGGTGTACACGTACCGTTTTGCTGTGTAATGGAAGTTTAAAAGCATTAGATACAATAAACCAGCAAGGTTAAGAAATAAAGAAGAAATCACATTAAAGTAATCATTGGAGATTACGAGGAAGAAAAAATGAGAAACTATCCCATAGACAAAGTAAGAAACATAGGTATCATGGCACATATTGATGCTGGAAAGACAACTACTTCGGAGCGCATATTGTTCTATACTGGTGTTACGCATCGTATTGGCGAGGTCCACGATGGTGCTGCGACAATGGATTGGATGGAACAAGAACAAGAAAGGGGAATAACTATAACATCTGCGGCAACGACCGCAGTTTGGAAAGATTATGTCATAAACCTTATTGATACACCTGGTCACGTTGATTTTACTGTAGAAGTTGAAAGAAGCTTACGCGTGCTAGATGGTGCTGTAGCAGTATTTTGTGCAAAGGGAGGTGTTGAACCACAATCTGAAACAGTTTGGCGCCAAGCAGAAAAGTATAGTGTTCCAAGAATAGCCTTCATCAATAAAATGGACATTAATGGTGCGGATTTTTATAGTGCAGTGGAAATGCTAAACGAAAGATTGCACGCAAATGCGGTACCTATAGTTCTTCCAATCGGAAAGGAAAGCTCTTTCATAGGATATATTGATTTAATATACGGTCATGCAAGATACTACGATAACGAAAATATGGGCCTAGATTATAAAGATTTAGAAATTCCCGCAGAATATATGCAGGAGGCAAAGGAAGCTCGTGCAAAACTTTTAGAGGTATGCGCTGATTTTGACGATGAGCTAATGATGAAATTTTTAGAAGGTGAAAAAGTTTCACCAGAAGAGATAATTAGAGCCCTTCGTAAAGGAACAATACAATTAAAAGTAACACCAGTACTTTGTGGGAGTGCATACAGAAACAAAGGCGTTCAAAAGCTTTTAGACTCAGTTCTAGACTTTTTACCATCTCCATTAGATGTGCCCAGTGTAAAAGGTGAGTGGAGGGGAAAGGAAGTTGAAAGAAAGGCCGATGACAATGCTTATTTTTGCGGCCTTGCATTTAAAATAGTTTCAGACCCGTTTTTTGGGAAATTGACATATTTTAGAATTTATAGCGGAACAATTAAAACTGGAGTTATGGTGTATAACAGTGGAAAAGACACGAAAGAAAGAGTAGGAAGAATACTGAGGATGCACGCAAACAGCAGGACTGATATTACTGAAGCTCATGCAGGAGATATTATTGCGTTTGTTGGTATGAAAAACATATCAACAGGTGATACGCTTTGTGAAATGGCTCATCCAATCGTTTTAGAAACTATGAAATTCCCAGAGCCTGTTATTCAAATAGCAATCGAACCTAAAACTAAGTTGGGACAGGAAAAAATGGGTATAGCACTTTCCAAACTTGCAGAAGAAGACCCTACGTTTAAAACGTACACAAATAATGAAACGGGGCAAACTCTTATCGCAGGTATGGGAGAGTTACATTTGGAAATTATAGTAGACAGACTTCTTCGTGAGTTTAAAGTGGAAGCAAATGTGGGAAAACCAGATGTTGCATACAGGGAAACTATAACAAAAGAAGCACGAGGCGAAGGGAAATTTATTAGACAATCAGGCGGAAGAGGCCAATACGGACATGCTGTTATTACTGTTGAGCCACAAGAACCAGGCAAAGGTATTGTATTTGAAGATAAAACTGTAGGCGGAAGTGTGCCTAAAGAATATATAAAAGCAGTACAAGAAGGTGTTATGGAAGCTGCGCGTGCGGGTGTCTTGATTGGGTGTGAACTTGTTGACTTTAAGGTCATATTAGTAGATGGTTCTTCTCATGAAGTAGATAGTTCAGAAATGGCTTTTAGAATTGCTGGGAGTTTAGCGCTTAGAGATGCTGTGTCTAAGGCTAGTCCTACAATACTTGAGCCTGTCATGAATGTAGAGGTTGTAACACCAACCAATTATGTAGGGGATGTCCTTTCTTCTTTAAATTCAAGAAGAGCAATTATTTCAGGCATGAATGATAACGGTAAGGGTCTTCAGATTATAGATGCTGCAGCTCCACTTTCGGAAATGTTTGGTTATGCAACTGTTTTAAGATCGTCAACTCAAGGAAGAGGAACTTATACCATGCAGGTTGCCTCATATGTTGAGATTCCAAACAGTGAGTTCGAAAAGAAAACAGGCAGAAAAAGATCTTAAAACATCATCGTATATCATGCTTAAAGAGTAGTTTGTACGTATAGTAGGGTTAAAAGATTGACAAAAACCTTAAAAATGTGATATCTTTCATTCATATGTGTGTTTTTTACACAAATTATAGTCGTAAAAAACTAGACAATCATTATAAA
>JAAZLE010000102.1 GCA_012799455.1 Clostridiales bacterium
ATGAGAGTTCATGTCAGTGGTGCTATAAACAGTGAAGATGCAAAAATTATTGCGAAATCAGTTGTAAATTCATCTTTAGTAAAAGCTGCTATGTTTGGTGCAGATGCGAACTGGGGAAGGATTTTATGTGCTATTGGATACAGCGGTATGAAGGGAAGTATAGATAAAGTAGATGTCACATTTAAGTCTACAATGGGCACGGTTGAAGTTTGTAAAGGAGGGTACGGAATAGATTTTTCAGAGCGCATAGCTAAGGAAGTTTTATCTGCACCGGACATTGATGTGCTAATAGATTTAAATGAAGGTAAAGGCTCTGCAATAGCATGGGGATGCGACCTCACATATGATTACGTAAAAATAAACGGTGACTATAGAACATAAAGTTAGTAAAAAATATCTTAAGCAGGATAATAAATAAACATAGGAGAAAAATATGAACAAGGAAGAAACTGTTGTTAGTAATGCAGTAAGAGCAAAAGTATTAGTTAGTGCACTGCCATACATACAGGCATATAAAGATAAGATAGTTGTCATTAAATATGGTGGAAGCGCAATGCTTAATGATAAGTTACAAGAATCGGTCATTGGAGATGTAATACTACTTTCTCTCATAGGAGTTAAGGTGGTTTTAGTGCATGGTGGCGGGCCGGAAATTACAGAAACACTAGCTAAACTTGGCAAAAAGACAGAATTTTTAAATGGGTTTAGAGTAACTGATAAAGAAACTGTAGATGTTGTGCAAATGGTTTTAGCAGGAAAAATTAATAAGTCTTTAGTTAATTTAGTGCAGAAAAATGGTGCTCAAGCGGTTGGGATTTGCGGACTAGATGGACATACTATTGAGGCTAAAATTAAGGATAAAAAATTAGGCTATGTAGGTGAAATTACTAGGATAAATACAGATTTGATAAAAGATATTTTAGAAAAGGGCTATATTCCTATCGTTTCTACAATTGCGGGTGATAAACATGGTAATACTTATAATGTAAATGCAGATGATGCAGCGGCTAAAATAGCTGGAGCACTAGGCGCTGAAATCATGATTTCTATGACGGACATAGCTGGGCTTATGCGCGATAAAGACGATCCTTCTACACTAATTTCTAAGGTAGTTGTGAGCGAGATACCTGCGCTAGTTAAAGAAGGTATAGTTTCAGGGGGGATGATACCTAAAATAGAATGTTGTAGAGAAGCTATAAGAAGAGGTGTTAAAAGAGTATTTATTCTTGATGGAAGAGTACTACACTCTATACTAATAGAAATGCTAACAGACGAAGGTATAGGAACTATGTTTGTTAGCCAATAAAAGTTAAAAGACGATAAGAGCTTTCAATATAGGTTTATATGGGAACGATGTTTGTCAGTCAATAAAAGTTACAATTTAAGCAGAAGGACAAAAAAATGAAAGATATTAAAGAAAAGGATGCAAAATATATAGCGGGAACCTATGCAAGGTTTCCAATAGCAATAAAGTACGGTAAAGGTTCCGTTCTTTACGATGAAAACGGGAAATCATATATTGATATGGGTTCAGGGATTGCGGTAAGTATTTTTGGTCTTCAAGATGATGTTTGGAAGGAAGCAGTTATTGAACAGATGAATAAATACCAGCACACATCAAACTTGTATTACACAGAGCCTTGTGTTAAATTAGCTGAGCTTCTGTGTGAAAAAACGGGTATGAAAAAGGTGTTCTTTTCAAACTCAGGTGCCGAAGCTAATGAGTGCGCAATTAAGGTAATAAGAAAATATCAAGAAGATAAAAAAAGTGGGAAATATAATATAATAACACTTAAAAATAGTTTTCATGGAAGAACCTTAGCAACTCTCGCAGCCACAGCTCAAGATGAATTTCATAAAAACTTTTTACCATTGACTCCAGGGTTTGTAGCTGTAGAAGCAGGTAATCTTGAAGCACTTAAAAAAGCAGTTAAAGACCATAATGCAGCGGGGATATTGTTTGAAACAATACAGGGAGAAGGGGGTGTAAATCCTTTATCTTATGAGTATGTTAAAGGCATAGAGAAAATAGCTCATGAAAACGATATGGTAATAGCAGTTGACGAGGTGCAGACAGGCAATGGCAGGACTGGGGAACTCTATAGCTATATGGGATATGGAATAACTCCTGATATTGTAACAACGGCAAAAGGAATCGGGGGAGGACTACCTATCGGCATAACTATGATGGGAGAAAAGACCGAAGGCGTACTAACTAAAGGAACGCACGGTTCTACTTTTGGCGGAAATCCAATTGCAGCAGCAGGGGCATATAGTATTTTAACTAGAATTAACCAAGGACTTTTAGAAGGCATTAAGCAAAAATCCGAGTATATATTTGAAATCTTACAAGGTAAAAAAGGGATAAAAAGCGTTACTGGAAAAGGTTTGATGATAGGAATAGAAACCGAAAGAAAAGCGGACAACATTGTTAATGATTGTATAGAAAAAGGTGTTTTGGTACTAAAAGCAAAGAATAAAATCAGATTACTTCCAGCGCTAAATATAGGCAGAACTGAACTTATTAAAGCTATGGATATAATTATAGAGTGTGTAGCGATTGAAGACAAAGAAGAGAATAATTAATATTTTATATATCAAGATAAATAGTTAGATATAAGAGGAAGAACATGAAGCATTTATTGAAATTAGGAGATTTATCAAAAAAAGAAATTATCCAAATCCTTAACTCAGCTGATCAACTAAAGTTTATGAGAAAAGAGGGCGTCAAGGAAGAAGGGAAGCTGAAAGGTAAAACGCTAGGTATGATATTTGAAAAGTCATCAACAAGAACTAGAGTGTCTTTTGAAGTTGCTA
>JAAZLE010000103.1 GCA_012799455.1 Clostridiales bacterium
ATAAAATCCTTCCCCAGTTCGCATCTGCACCAAACATAGCAGCTTTTACTAAAGATGAATTTACAACTGATTTCGCAATAATTTTTGCATCTTCACTGTTTATAGCACCACTGACATGAACTCTCATAAGCTTGGTTGCACCCTCTCCATCTTTTGCTATCATTTCACAAAGTGTGGCATTTATGGTATTTAATGCTTTTACGAAAACTTTATAATCGGCGTTCTTTTCTTTAATAATTGGGTTCCCGGCCATGCCGTTTGCAATTATTGATACCATGTCATTTGTAGAAGTGTCTCCATCTACACTTACCATGTTATAAGTGCATTTAACATCTTCTTTCAAGGCTTCTTTTAGCATATCTGAGGAAATATTTACGTCCGTTGTTAAAAAAGCTAACATGGTTGCCATATTGGGATTTATCATACCTGAACCCTTGGCTATCCCACCTATAAAGCATTCTTTATCCCCTAACATAAAGTTAACAGCTACTTCTTTCATCTTTGTATCGGTAGTCATAATACCTTCTGCTGCGACACTACTTTTTTCATAACCCATGCCGTTCACTAACCTTGGAATTCCTTCTTCAAATGGTTCTATGCTAAGAGTTTGTCCTATGACACCAGTAGACGCAACTATTATATCTGTCTTGCTAATGTTCAACTCGCTTGCTAATAAAGAGCAGATTTTTTCAGCAATCATGACACCATTAGCATTACAGGTGTTGGCGTTTCCGCTATTACATATCATAGCTTGTGCATAACCATCTTTAATGTTATTTTGAGTGACATAAATTGGAGCGCCTTTAACTAAGTTTAAAGTGTATACTGCAGCAGCAGTTCCTTTGGTTTCACTGTATATCAAGGCTAAATCTCTCTTATTACGGTTTTTCCTAATCCCACAGTGAACCGCATTTGCTTTAAATCCTTTTGGAGCGCAAACTCCACCTTCTACTTTTTTTACTAGTTTTGTCATTTTTTTCCTCTTCTTGTGTTTCTATTAGTTTTATTTTTACCTGATAATTACAGATTTAATCCATATGTTTCATTCTCGCCTGTTATTAAGTTCATACATTGAACAGCTGCTCCAGAAGCTCCTTTCCCTAGGTTGTCGTATCTTGCAGCAAGTAGTATTCTTTCATCATTTCCGTAAACAGATATTTGCATAGAATCTTTTCCAGACATTCCTGCAGATGATAAAAAACCATCTTCCGATAAATTGTCAATGTATTTGACAATCGGTCCGTTATACATATCTGCGTATAATGACTTAACTGTATCTAAATTATTCCCCTTTGTGAGTGACTCAACTGCAAGCGGAATAGTTACAAGCATACCACTATAAAAGTTAGACACAACTGGCACAAACAAAGGTTTTTTATTAAGTTTAGATATGGCTTGCATCTCTCTTAGATGTTTATGATTTTGGGTTAGACCATATGCTCTTGGGGCTAAATATATAGGATTTTCTTGTTCTTCTACGTAATCCCCTATCATTTTTTTACCACAGC
>JAAZLE010000104.1 GCA_012799455.1 Clostridiales bacterium
GATGATATTGATGTAGTAGCTCATGAATTTGGGCATGCATTTGCTATGGAACAATCCTTTAAACATGGTGACTTTGAAATAGGAATCGGAGGCCTGGAAACTGCCGAATGCCACTCAATGAGTATGGAGTATTTCTTCTGGAAGTATATGGATAAATTCTTTAACGATGTAAAAGGCTACAAGAGAAGACATCTTGCTGATGGATTAAGTTTTCTTCCATATGGAGTTATTGTAGATGAGTTCCAACACATTGTATACGAAAACCCGTCTCTTACCCCTGAAGAAAGAAAAGCAGAATGGAATAAACTTGAGAGTAAGTATCGTCCATACATGTCAACTAAAGGCATTCCATATCTTGAAGAAGGAACTAGGTGGCAATATCAAATGCACATATTTGAAACGCCTTTCTACTATATCGATTATGTATTGGCAAGTACAGTCGCAATGGGTTTTCTAGTTGCATCAAGAAAGGATTATGATGCGGCTCTACAAAAATATATAGAGTTTTCAAAAGCGGGTGGAACTAAATTATTTAGCCAACTGGTAAAAGAAGCAGGAATTGCATACCCATTTGGAAAAGGAACTTTAGAAGAACTTGGAAAAGAAATATTAGCAATTTTAGAAGAACTTAAGTAATTGTTTTAACATTACAAAATACAGGTGTACTGATTATACCAAAGTGAGAGTGCTAGGGCATATAAGAATAATAGGCTTGATACAATTTCAATCCTCATTTTTTAATTGTTAATAAAAACACTCAATGAGTGCATTGTATATTAAGAGGCTTTGCTACAAAAAACATTAAAGGGCAATAATTTAAAGTACAACTTGAAAATAATGCCCTTTATTTATCTCCTAAAAAATAGATAGATTTTAAAAAGCCATCAAATAATTTGCTTTTATGTGTTTATATTACTTATAGTATCCGTAATGAATTTGGAGAAAGTATGAAAGTTTTTTCAGGAAAAATAATTTCAGTAGACAAAAACAATAATGTATACAAATATCTCGTGGAAGATAACGGGAAGATAGTCTATGTGGGGAATGAGTTACCGGACATATATAAGCAAGAAAAGCTGATTGAACTAGGTAATAAAGTGTTAATTCCTTCTTTTGTTGACACGCATTCTCATTTCACATCATATGCCATGCTCGCCACAACCGTTAAGCTTGACAAGCTCAAGAGTAATAAGGAAATTAAAGAAAAGATTAGAGAAGAGGATTCTAAGTTACCGAAAGGGAAAACCATGCTATGTTATGGAGCATCTCCTAAAGTAGTGGAGGGCAGATTTATTGAAAAGACTGAGATAGATAATGCGACTTCTACTCGTCCTGTAGTAATCATCTCTTCAGACGGACATACCGCGATTTTAAACGAAAAAGCTCTTCAAAAAATGCCCAAAAAGCTCGCAAGCGTCAGGGGGTATGACTATGAGAGTGGAATTATGAGTCAGGAAGCCTTCTACGAAGTGGTGGCCTCAATTCTTAGGGTCATTGACATAAAAGATGCCATTCAAGCATTTCAAGATGCATTAGATATATATGTAGAAAATGGAGTGGGGATGATTTGTGTAGCATGTGCCTCAGGATTTCCTCTAGATATTGATGTCGAATTGATGCGGTGGCTATACCAAGGGCAAAAGAGTGCGCTTCAAATTAGGCTATTTATTCAGTCTTTTGATGTGAAGAAGGCAAAGAGGAGAGGCATTCCCAGACTTGGCGGATGTTTCGAAACTGCTCTTGACGGGAGTATTGCTTCTGGGGATGCTGCGTTTACTATCCCATATGAGGGCACGGATGATGACCATGGGAGGTTGTATCATACCGACTCAGAATTATATGAACGCCTAACAAAGGTGCACAAGGCAGGGTTGCAAATACAGATGCACGCTATCGGAGATGCAGCAGTAAATCAGGCGACGAGAATTCTAAAAAAGGTTATAGACGAAAATCCACGAGATGATCATCGTCATGGAATAATTCATGCTTCATTCGTATCTCCAGAATCCATGCAGATAATGAATGATTATAATATTCAAGTAATTGGGCAGCCCGGATTTATTGAAATGTCAGAAGCAAATTATGAATTTATGCATTCTATGCTAGGGGATAGAATTTTTGGCGCAGAGCCCCATAATGAATTTATACATAACGGTATTAACTTTTCAGCGAGTTCCGATGCCCCAGTCACATTCCCCAACCCAATCGGCTGGATTCATTGGATGGTCAACAATCCAAACATTCCTCACAGGTTATCTGTGGCTGAAGCTTTAAGGGTGTGTACGTATAATGGATACTTTTCCACCTTTGACGAACAAGATAGAGGTAGCTTAGAGATAGGTAAAGTGGCAGACATGGTTATTTTAAGTGAAGACCCGTTTTCAGTAAATCCTTCCAATTTGATTAACATTAAAGTCGAAAAAACCTACCTAGCAGGCAAAGAATTTAGCCGTCCCAAACAAAGTGCAGTTCAAGCAATATTAAAGGGTATCTTTAAGCGAAAAGCGTGCTAATTATATATTTCAACGCCGTTTTTACAAATCTAATTCCATTAAAACTTAAAAAATTAACCATTAAAAGTAAATGCTTGTTTTGTAGACGAATGTGCGGTTACTTTCAAAGTTAACATATGGTATATGTTTACTGGGAGAAACTGTGGAACAATAAAAACATTAGTAGCTCAATTAACTTTACACATTACAGTTGCGAAACAGAAGTACTAGTGCACTAGAAAAAGTTTTTATTTTGTGTTAAAAACTCATTGAATATTAGTGACAAAATGGCAAAAAAATTCAATATTTTTTGTGTTTAGGAAGGCTTAAAACTCTATGGTTTTATTAAGAGCCAACTATACATAAAAAAGTAAAACCTAGCAGAGTTCATTAAACAAGATTGATGCATTAAAGAAATCGATACAAAATATGACTATGTGTTGAATGATTATGGGTTCAGATTTGTTTTTCATAGAAAAAAGTCACTGTAAATGTCCCCCAAAACGTCACTGTAAAACTAATTGATACGGACTATGAAGTTTTGAATTTGATGAAGCCTAAGTTGAAACAATAAGCTTATTACGGAAAAAGGTGGCAATACACTTAAATTCGCAATAGAGTGAATTTATAAACATATCTATATCACAAGAAGAAGATAGGCTTATTTTATACAAAATGCAGCATATAAAGGAACTGATTTGATGTTATTTTCAAAACCGAAGTTTTTTGATGAAACTCTAATCGCATATTCTGGGTTAAATCTTTTTATATACTCATTTAAACTTTTAGATCTAGTGTTGTCACCGGCTTTTACTTCTATAGGTATAATGTCATGATTTATCCTTACTATGAAATCAATTTCTGCTTGATTACCACTTGTCCAATAAAAACTATTAAACTTGTTAGATATTAGTTGGTTACTAACATAATTTTCTGTTAAGCCACCTTTGAAGTCATTAAATGCAGGATTATCAAATAGAATGTCGTCAATAAAAACATCTTGACTAGCTGAGCATAATCCAACATCATTCATATAAAACTTGAAGTCGTTTAATGATTTGTATGCATTTAGCGGTAGTTTAATTTTTTCAACTCTATATAGCTGATTTGCAACACCTGCTAGAGATAACCATTCAATAGCATTTGCAAATTCACTTGCTCGGCCACCACTTTTAATAGATGAATATTTAAACTTTCTATTTTCTCTTGCAAGCTGAGTGCTTATGCTTTTATAAACTTGTTTTACTTTAGGGATTTCTGTTGCCTTATTATATTTGCCCATATCATTAAAGTAGGATTCTAGTATTGCTAATTGTTTAATTTTAACCAAGTCATAGTTATTATTTTTCAAATACTCTTCAATAACTTCTGGCATTCCTCCAACATACAAATATGTTTTATATAATTTCAAAGCTTCTTGGTGAAATGGTTCAGGCATTGGTTTACTTAAGTTATAACATTCCTTGATTTCATCCACTAAATAACTTGCTCCACATGCCATTAAAAACTCTTCAAAATCCATGGGGTACATATTTAGAAATTCGACCTTTCCAACAGGGAAGGAAGACATATTTCTATTAACA
>JAAZLE010000105.1 GCA_012799455.1 Clostridiales bacterium
CTTCATCCAGGGTTAAAAAACCTATTTACGGCCTCAAAATAGATAGTAAGATGACAGCAAGTTTACTTGAAAATCTAGGGTTTGGTAAAGATGAAATCCCGTCCCTATCTAACCAGATTGATTTTTCTTTTTTTGACGACGGTATTAAAATGAAATCGCTTCTTAAAGGACTATTTTTAGCCACTGGAACGCTATCTGCGCCAACTAAAAGTAGAGATGCTAAAAGCTCGGGATATCATTTAGAAATGCGAGTTTATTCCGAAACCTTAGCGCTTGATTTAATTGAACTACTTTCAAAGTTTAATATTATTGCTAAAACTAGAACCAGAATCAATTCTTACACAATATATATCAAAGATGCGGAGATGATTTCTGATTTTTTAGCGGCTATGGATGCATTTCAAACCCTATTCAAACTACAAGATTTGATAATGGTTAGATCTGTAAGTAATGATAGTAATAGAGGTAGGAATTGCAATGTTGCAAACATTAACAAAGCTATTGATGCATCAGCAAAACAAATTAATGCAATCACCCTACTTCAAAAGCATAAAAAACTTGGTGATTTAGAACCAAATTTAAAACAAACAGCCGAACTAAGACTAGAACACCCCGAACTTACACTCACGGAGCTTGCAAACATACTAGGTGTTTCAAAAAGCTGTATAAACCATAGAATGAGAAAAATACTTTCTTTAGCAGAAGAGTTAGAGACAAAATAGTCCCATAGTAACTAGTATAATTGATTCACACACTTTTTTTATACTACTAATATTTGAATCAATAACAAAGGAGAAATGAAACATGACTAAGGCTAATTTTATTCACTTACACGTACATACCGAATACAGCGTACTCGATGGAGCTGCTCCAATATCCAGGCTAGTAGAAACTGCAGCTAATATGAGGATGCCTGCAATTGCTATGACTGACCATGGCTCAATGTATGGCACTGTAAAATTTTATAAGAAATGTAAGGAAAAAAACATTAACCCAATAATCGGTTGTGAGGTATATATAACTGACAATCGATTCAGCAGAGAAATTGAAACAAAATGGGACAAATCCCCCTCTCACCTTATTCTTTTAGCTAAAAACAATGTTGGCTATAAAAATCTTTCAAGGCTCAGTTCTTTAGGCTTTAGTGAAGGCTTTTTTTATAAACCACGTATTGATTTAGAAATACTAAGAAAATATTCTGAAGGGTTAATCTGTCTATCTGCATGTATTTCAGGAACTATTCCAAGGCTACTGCTTTCGGGAGATCATAAAGGTGCAAAAAGTTATGCTCAAGAGTTAAAAGACATTTTTGGGGATGATTTTTATATTGAGTTACAAGACCACGGGATGATAGAGGAAAAGCAGGCAAATAAACTATTATTCCAACTAGCTAAAGAGCTTGATATAAAGTGCGTAGCTACTAACGACATGCATTACATCGATAAAGAAGACGCCGAAATGCATGATGTGCTACTTTGTATTCAAACAGGCACAACTATTGATGATCCTGACCGTATGCGTTTTCCTAATAGCGAGTTTTATATGAAAACCCCTGAGGAGATGCAAAAACTTTTCAGTTGGTATCCAGAGGCTATTACTAACACTTTAGAAATCGCTGAAAAATGTAATGTCACCCTAACCTTTAGAGATTACCAAATACCCGAATATGAATGTCCAGATGGGATGAGCGCACCTGACTACCTGACTAAATTAACAATGGAAGGCTTAAAACGGCGATATGGTGAAAATATAACTGAAGAACACTATGAAAGAGCTAACTATGAACTATCAACCATCATATCTTTAGGGTTTGCAGATTACTATCTAATTGTATGGGATTTCATTTTCTGGGCTAAAAAGCAAGACATCCCTGTAGGTCCCGGTCGTGGAAGTGGTGTTGGAAGCATTGTAGCTTACGCAATTGGTATAACTAATGTAGATCCAATTAAATACAACCTACTATTTGAAAGATTTTTAAACAAAGATCGTGTTTCCATGCCCGACTTTGACGTAGACTTTTGTTTTGATAGAAGAGACGAGGTTGTCAACTATACAAGAGGAAAATATGGAGAAGATCATACAAGTCAGATAATTACATTTGGTACTATGCAGAAAAAAGCTGCTATTTTAGATGTCGGAAGAGTCTATAAAATTCCCTACGAAGAGCGTGCTAAGATAACAAAAGAAATACCATCGTTTGGTGCGGATGAGAAAAAAGTCAAAATTAACGATATATTAAACCCCACATCAGACTTCGCGCAACATGAATTGATTAATCAATATAAAACTAATGAAACGTATAGAAAGATATTAGACATTGCCATGAAAATTGAAGGCATGCCGAGGAACACTTCTGTTCACCCTGCTGGCGTTGTCATATATAAATACCCAGCACTCGACACCATCCCTCTTGCCCTAAGCAAAGATAAAAATATTACAACACAATTTGAAATGGGAGAGGTAGAGCAGCTCGGTCTTTTAAAAATGGACTTCTTGGCTCTAATGACATTAACTGATATTAAGCGCGCTCACGATTTAGTGCTAAAGCGTACAGGCAATGACATTAACTTTGATGAGCTAGGATATGATGATCCAAATGTCTATGAGATGATTGGAAGAGGAGATACTGATGCTGTATTCCAGCTTGAAGGTGGCGGAATGAAAAGTTTTATGGCTGACTTCAAACCCAAAAACCTTGAAGATATTATAGCTGGAATATCTATTTACAGACCAGGTCCAATGGACAATAAAGACTTGTTTTTAGCTAACAGAGCTAACCCTGATACGATTAAGTATAAACATCCAAGTCTAGCCTCTATACTAGACGTTACTAGTGGAATTATGGTTTATCAGGAACAAGCTATGATGGTAGCTAGAAAGCTTGCTGGATATACTATGACACAAGCAGATAATTTAAGAGCTATTTTCAGCAAGAAAAAGATAGACCAAATACCAAAAGAAAAAGCTAAATTTATATACGGACTAAGAGATGCAAATGGTAATTATATACTAGATGCGGAAGGCAATCCTGTCGTTAAAGGGTGCCTTGCAAATGGCATCAGTGAAAAAATTGCGGAAGACATTTTCGATGAAATGGCTAAATTTGCACATTACGCATTCAACAAATCACATGCTGCAGCATATGCCGTCCTTAGCTATATAACTGCTTATTATAAGTACCATTATCCAGTAGAGTTTATGGCAGCAGTTGTCAATAACCGTATGGATAAACCTAATGATATCAAAAAATATATGGCAGTTCTAAAAAACATGCAAATTAAAGTATTGCCACCTGATATCAACAAATCTTACACTAACTTTACCACCGAAGGCTCAAATATTCGGTATGGTCTTGGATGTATTAAAAACGTAGGAAAAGTAGCTGTTGAAGAATTTGTTATATCTGAAAGAACTAAAAACGGACCATTCACCTCTTTTTATGATTTTATTTCTAGAGTGGACTCAAAGTTCTTAAACAAAAAGTTCTTAGAAAGCCTTATCTTTGCAGGCGCATTTGACTGTTTCGAGCAAAATAGAGCGACACTAATGTCTAATTATAAGCTGCTACTTGATAGAATTATGGAAGACAAAAAATCACGTGAAAGTGGACAAGTAAGTATGTTCACAATGCTTGGTCTAAATACAGAAGATTCTTTTGAATACCTTTATCAGGATGAATATAATACAAAATATAAACTTTCTAAAGAAAAAGAAATGCTTAAGATGTACCTCACTGGCCACCCTCTTGCTGAATTAGAAGAAAGATTTTTAGCATATTCGTTTAACACATCTATGGTCCCGAAACCTACAGAAGGTGAAGAAGAAAATAATGAAACTAATTATGGAAATGATGGAGAAGAGGAAATTCAAGTAGAGACCGCAGTTTCAGGAGTACCAGAAGAAAATGCCATCGTTACTTTTGGCGGAATCATAACATCGGTAAATAAACGACAAACTAAAAGCAGGCAAAATATGGCTGTTGTAGAAATCGAAGATTATTATGACCAAATTGAAGTTTTATTTTTTGCGAGGGCTTATGAAAAATCAAAAGAGCTTCTAGAAGAAGATAACATAATAGAAATAACAGGTAAATTTTCTATGAAAGACGGAGAGCCGAAAGTATATGCTCAGTCAGCTCGCCCTATCATATATGAATCAAAGTCAGCTGGCAAGACTAAGACAAACATTTTAAATCAAGCAATATGCTTTTTGCTTACGGAAGAAACCCAAGATAAATTTGATCAGATTGAAAAACTACTTTCACGTATCCCTGGTAGTTATCCAGTATACGTCCAGTTCAACACATTGCTGTATAAAACTGACATAGGAGTAGACGATTTAGAACAAGCAAAAACAATCATTAGCAATGTTTTGGGTCCTCATAATGTTACAATTGGCAACTTTAGTAGCTAAAACCAGTTTTTAATAATAAGTTAATATAAACCCAAAAAGCAAGTCCCGATATAACGAACTTGCTTTTATTTTGTCTATTAATTTGTTTTAATTTATATTCAAACCATATTTATTAATTATGAACGCAAGCCCATCTTCATCGCAATGCGGTGCAATAACTTTAGCAGATTTTTTTACTAGCTCATCACCGTTTTCCATAGCCACACCAAGACCTGCATACTCTATCATAGGAATATCGCTTAAACCATCTCCTATACATATTATTTCTTCTCTTTTAAAACCATGTCTTTTTGCATAATTTTCAACTGCCTTGCCCTTGTCAATACTATTTGAAACAATTTCAACTAAAGTGGGCTTGGACCTGTTTATAGTTAAACTTTTGGCATACTTTTTTCTAACTTTACTTAGCACCTTGTTATTTTGACTAGAGTCCAATATCAACATAATTTTTAATGGACTAATATTGTTTTCCCTTATAGAGGTAGAAAGTTTTACTCCTGTTTCCTTCATTTGTACGCCTGAAAAAACTGCATAGTGTCTTGAATAATCATTAGCTTTATCCACCCAAAAATATCCATCAGTATAAATTTGATAATACCATCCATTGTTTTCTAAAAAGAGACAAACGTCTTCGGCAATTTTTGAATCTATTGTATGGGAGTATAAGACATTACCAGTTTCTATATCTGCAGTCTCTGCCCCTTGATAACCCATGATTTCGCCTTTTAGCCCTAATTTTCTCGCATAAGGGATTATACTCTCAGTCATTCGCCCCGTACAAAAAACAAAAGTCCCTCCCGCTTTTATGTATTCATGTATGGCCGATATGGTTATATTTGAAATAACTAAATCCTTCCCAACAGTCGTATCATCAAAATCTGCTACTATCAACTTATATTTCATCCGTCCCTGCCTCCTAAAATTCTTCTTTAATTACTATTTTTAAAAAACTCAACTATACTATTTGCATTTTCTTTGGTTATTCCTGAAACTTTCATTAACTCCTGAGTAGAAGCTTTTTTTATCTCTTCTACTGTCTTAAAATATTCTAACAATGCTATGGCTTTTTTATCGCCTATCCCTTTTATTTCTCTTAGTGAGGATTTAAACATACTATCTTCTCTTAATACCCTATGATAGTTAATAGCAAACCTATGAGCTTCATCTCTAATTCTTTGACATAGTTTTAAAGCTGGATCGTCGTGACTCAAAACTATTGGTTCCTTTTTCCTTGGTATAAAAATGTGCTCGTCTTTTTCAGCTAGCGATATAACTGATAGTCCTTCAGCTTCTAAAAGATCATAAACAGCTCCTAACTGCCCTTTCCCGCCATCTATAATAACTAAGTCTGGTCGCGAACTAAAACTTACATCATCTCCACTAAGCGCCATTATACGACGTGAAACAACTTCTCTTAAAGAACTATAATCATCACTTTTTAATACTGTTTTTACCTTAAACATTCTATAGTGCTTTTTAAACGGTTCACCATTAATAAATACTGACATACTTGCAACTTGACTGGTCCCACTTATGTTGGAAATGTCAAAACACTCTATACGTTGTAAATTCTTGTTTAAGTTCAAAGCTTTTGCAAGTTGTAGCACCGCACCCTTCGTCATCTCGTCTTTATTTTTAATCTGTGCAAGACTTTTATCTAAATATTCCTTTGCATTATCTAATGAAATATCAACTAGTCTTTTATTATTACCAATTTTAGGAATAGATATGGAAACCTTTGTTCCCTTCTGTTCACTTAAAAAACTTTCTATTTCTAATGAGAAATCAAACTCTTTAGACAAAAATACTTTTTCAGCAATTATTGGGTTAATATCATAATACTGCATTATATAACTACTGAGCACATCGCTTTCTTCACCTGCTTCTAATACGGGTTTATTGTACGATCCTATTACATTACCAGAGCGTACTAAAAGCACATTAATACAACCGTAAGTATCGTTTTTAGCATATGTAAATACATCTGCATTTAAAACATTTGGTAGATTTATCGATTGCTTCCTCGTCAAATTATCTAAAAGTTGTAAATAGTCCCTATAAGTAATTGCCAGTTCAAACTCTTCTTTTTCAACAGCAGCTTGCATCTTTTCGATTAATATGTTTTTTACCTTAGATACATCTCCTGAAAGTAGTTGAATAATATCTTTAATATGTTTTTGATACTCTACTTCTGGGACATTATTAACACAAGGTCCTAAGCATCTATTTAGGTGATACTCTAAACATACTTTTTTACCTCTGGGATTTTTCCCTCGGCAACTTCTAACTGGGAAAATAGCGTGTATTAAATCCAAAAGTTTCTGAGCAGAAACGCCAAGTAAATATGGGCCAAAATACTTACCACCCTTTTTTACCTTTCTTACAATCTCTATTGTTGGATAAGTTTCTTCAATGTTTATTTTTATGTAAGGATATGTTTTGTCGTCTTTAAGTAGTATATTATAATATGGCTTATGTAATTTAATTAGATTATTTTCTAACACTAATGCTTCCAACTCAGTTGGCGTGATTATATACTCGAAATCATATATTTGGGAGACTAAAGACGCTGTTTTTGCATTTTTGTCACTGCTGTTAAAATACTGCTTTACCCTATTTTTTAAGTTTTTCGCCTTGCCTATATAGATAATCTTTTTGTTTTCATCTAACATTAGATATACACCACTAGAGGCAGGCAATAGTTTTAATTTATTTTCAATAAGGCTTATATCTTGTCCCATATTGTTTCCTTGTCCATTCATTAATATTTTATTACATATCATTAAGGCATTTAATTAATATTAATTACGAAAGTATTACTTTTCTCTAAACACTTGCCAGCATACCCCCGCCGTGATATACTTATTTCGCTTGTTTGCCCTCATAGTCTAATGGTTAGGACGCTGGCCTCTCACGCCGGTAGTAGGGGTTCGAATCCCCTTGGGGGTACCATAATTCTACAAACTTACAAAACTCTATAAAAAACTTGTAAATTTTATGTAGATTTTAACTAACCCAAGATTTATATTATATTTTTATAAAATTTATGCCATTTATTAAAATGGCATTTTTTGTTTATGTTAACGCTGGCACATTATGTTAATTTTATACTGCAGGTGCTGTATCATCGACCAGTGAAGCCGTTTCAAATGAATTTGAGCCGATATAGCTTGAATAATCATACAATTTAACTTTTGAATTTGTTATCTTAATAGCGCTTGAGTTATAACTATTTAAAAACTGTGGATATTGCCCAAATGCATTTTCGTCGTTAGCAGCAGGTGTTGCTATTGGCTGTATGATTTCGCCTTGATACTTAGTACCAGTTGTAATTGCGTTATCCGGTCTAAACCATCCTATACCTGAATTATAATATGGGAAGTATACAGTTTGTCCTTCCATACCATCAATGTAAACTAAAGCTTTACCATAATGAATTACTGGCACAGCTAAGTCCACGGATGCTTCTGTTAGCGCTAGACTACCAGCCATTACATTATAACTAGTATCTGCAGTGGTAGAATACCTCACCCTATCAAATACAAACCTTATTTTATGCCTTGAAGTCAAGTTTAATAGTCCTCCAGCTGGTACTGCTAATGGTTGTGCTAAATAGTTAGTTTCGTTAATATAGAACACAAAGTTTAGATTAGTACCATCATATACTAGTTTCATACCTTTATTGAAGTATTCGTCTATTCCAACACCTTGTCCAAGAACATGCCATTCAAATTTGCCGCTTGATGATGATATTGTTTCATAATCTATGCATATATTTTCATATTTGGATACCAGTGGAATTCCCATGCCGTTAGATTGTTTGACTGTCTTTGTATCTAACGATGCATCTATTTCTGTCCCTTCTAGATTTCTTAACACGAATGCATTGTCTACTAAATAGTCATTATTGTAATGATTATTTTTGTTGATACTCGCACTATATAAATTAACCTTAAATGTATTTGAGGCACTAATGCTTATACCATTATCAGTTTCTGCTGTCCCCGCAAGCCAAATTGGGCTTAAAAGATCAAAGTCAGCATTTGAATATGTAAGCTGAGGTGTAGCATATTCTTTGAGGTAAGCATTGTCTATATACTGATTAACAACTGGTGTGCCATTCCTTAATATCCTTACCGTTAATCCATCACTACCCTTTCTTAGATTCAAATACGTATTTCCACCATACTGCCTAATATCATTTCTATCAAGGTAAATGCCAAATGTATAAACTGCACCATCGTTAAAGTTAATCCCTGAAACATCTGGAAGCGGAACTGAAAATTGATTATATGCCACTATACCGCTTGATACTCTATTAGCAAACATTACCCTTCCTGTAAAGCTGTGGGTAAACACACCAGCAGATTCAGTAGTAGTTTTATCTATTACTAATGATATTCCTCTCATGGTTGCAGTGCTATCATCTACATAATATGTAGCACCATTCATAAACATATTAATACCAAATCTACTTGAACCCGTTATAGGTTGATAAATTTCCGTACCCGCCCCTGTCTCATAGAAAACTTCTTCAAAACTCATACTATATTCCATACTACGTACTAGAGGGGCATCTTTTAATCCTGGATTCAACGCTCCATACTGAGTTAACTTATATCTAGACCTAGCAGCAGAATCTGATGTGCCTATAGGATTAGTTATACCCGCTGGATAAGTTTCAAATTCTCTAGGTGTATAGAATGTCATAGCTCCACCATTTGGCGCTATCGGTGTTGTAGATCCATCCTTAATTAATGTAAACTCATATGGCTCAAAATCAACTAATACTGGAACTTTTTCACTGGAAACAAGTAATGTATTATCATAAACATAAACTTCTAATTGGCTTGCACCTACTCCAAATGTAAGCGTTGCTAACTCCTCTGTTATTTCAGTTGTATAACTAATTTCCCTTGCGAGTGTACCATTAATGTAGTACTTAAATACCTGGCCTTCTGAGTTTGGCTTATATGGTGAAAATACCTTTCTAATATCTATTGACGCACTAGTCTTTTTATTATCTCTTAATACAAAATGGAAGCCATTTTCGCCCTGACCATATCGCCCATCTAAATTAACATTTACTCTCTTTATTACCGTTGCAAAGTTATCACAGTAGCCCTGCTCTATGTAATCAAAGTATCTTAGATATGCATTTGTGTTTGTAAGTACAAACCCTACATCAGAAAGTTCTGTAATTGGCGCAGTGTCTCCACTCAGTAAGCCTACTCCAATATCTTTTACATTAATGATGGCACTAGTTTTATAATCATAAGTTAAGCTAAATGCTCCTAATCTCTTATCAAAAGATATAATAATATCATGCGTGAATCCATCGAAAATATTCATGCCATTAATGGATAGATTTGAGAAACCAATAGATACATTGCTTGCAAATGCCTCAACACGTGCAGAACCAAAATTACCCTTTTCAAATATTAGTGCTATATAATCTCCAGAAGATAATGTTCCGTTAATTATAAATTTAACCGAGTAATCTGATGCCCAGACTGGTACTAGTCTTATAGATGTTTCAATCCTATCATAACGTTTAGTTCCGCTAGTATTTAAGTGTGTGCCAGCGACAAATACGCCTGTATAATAATTAGGCACAAATGTTGCATGTGATAAATCAGTAGTTTCATCATAAACTCTTATTGGCACCTTAGTTTGGAGAGTTTTATTTGCAACTTCAATAACACCAGCGTTTAAAGTTCCCCTTGACTCAGTGGCAGTTTGAGTAGAGCCATCTTCAAGCATAACTGCATATGAGCTTAAGCTAGCAAATAGCGAATATTTATCAACATATTTAAGCTCTAAGAAATAGTTTTGATTGGTATTGTTAGATCCACTTTCGTTAAAGTTCCCGCCTTGTTTTGTAATCTTAGTACTTTCTCCATATACAAGTATTTCTCTGTTCTTGTCAGATACTTGTCCTAATAGTGTTGTATCAACCTTTTTCGCTTCTACCTTAATTAAACCCGTCATAGAAGCTTGGTCTGAGTTTAATATAACAGCATTTGTTGCTGGAGTTAATCTTGCAACTTGAGTTATAACTTCATATTCCATAGGTACATACTGAATGTTGTAGTTTGTATAAGATCTAAACGATAAACCACTTATAGTGTATGTTCCTATATTATCTGTTAGCACCGACACAGTGACACCATGCTGAGGTATACTTCTACGATTAATGTGCTCATAGGAAACTGATCCTTGCACCCCTGGCTCTGGGTCATATAGGTATAATACACCATCTGTAATTTCTTTAAACACAGTCATAAAGGTATCATCATATACAAATCCCTTCTCTCTGTCTACAACCGTAAACTTGTTCGGAACATCTTCTGCATCAACTGCATAGAAATCTTCAAAGCCATATTGCCCATATACTAATTTAGCTCCCTCAAAAAGGCCATCTTTATTCCTTGCTATTCTTGCTATATATGGACCAATGCTATATCCTCTATTCTTAACATTGACCATCACCGAATCAAACGCTTCAGCAACTGGGAATTCCATTCGGTTATATAAGTAAGAATAATCATATGTTAAAGTCGCAGGATCAGTTAACTCTCTTTCGTATAAAACAGGCATACGGTTATTAATATTTAAAAGTGGGCTCTTAACATATACATATATAGTTTTACGACTGACCATCAATCTAGTTTCTACTAGTGTGAACGTATAGTTAACTAGCTGATTATTTAATACCTCTGTTGGGAAATAGACTTGCGTGTCATTTAATATAGTTTCACCAACATTTTGTCTAAAGTTAATAGTTGGCTCATTATCTCCACCTTTTTCGATCTTAAGCCCTGAAGGAGTATCATGGCTAGCTAAGTTTGTATATGCAATTCTATATGGAATACTAGCCTTGTTCTCAGCAGAACCGTATACCGTATTAATAATATTTTGTCCCGTGTTAGACTCTACCCTATATGTAACTTTTCTCTTTTCTATCTTCAAATCATATGAAGCTTCAAAACTAAATCTATAATTGTCTAATACATACTTAGCACCCGGTTGATTATATACATTATCATCTAGAACAATGCTTAAATCTGTCGTACTGACTGGTTTTAAAGGATCTAATGCAGCATCGTTATCACTATAACCTGGATCGTCTTGTTTTAAAAGTTTAGATGAAAAAGCCTGACTACTTACATTAAATCCAGTTGGCACAAGAGACCCATCTGTATTCATCATGTATACACTGAAGTTATTGAATGTTGCAGCATCCTTTGCTAAAACCCCATTAAATGCTAAATCTACAAAATTATTCCCATATACGCGTGTAAGTGCATTTTCTATTGGAGTTAAACGAGGTGTTAATGTCTTTCTTGATATTTTAATCTTAGAACTTATTACTCTAATTTGATAGTTTCCACTGGCTGAGGAAAAACCTTGAGCTGTTAAAATATATTCACCAACATTTACTATCTGTCCGAATATTTGCCCTTCTGCTATAACATTTGGATTAACGTAACAACTATATTCGGGCGATGATACCGCAGCAATCTCGCTTGAAAACTCATGTCCTGTCACTAAACCACCGTATGTATTACGTAGTTTTTCTGCTTTTACCTCATTAGAATCATCTGCTGTAATTCCAGCTTCAGGCCATAAGAATGCGTAATCATCTCCATAGAACGAACCTGAATTAGCATCAACATAATCATACCCTGCCACATCGAAAGTTTGCAGGCTTTGTCCATACTCGATTACATCGAAACTGGAATAGCCGTGGTTACGTAAAACTATTGTAATCATTGCTTTTTCAATATAGAAATATTTAGGAGCAGAATCGAGGATTAGATTATAGTTACCAGATGTTTCGCTTATATATTCCTCAAGTGTTGAGTTGTTTTTAATTACAAGTTGATACCTACCAATAGCTGCATTAATAGCTAAATCTTCTACTGGTCTTGGATATCCGACAATGGTTGTAATGGTTACTAGTTGCCCCGTCCTGCTATCTCTAAGTGAGTACCCCAAGTTATCTGGATTGTTTAGATAATGTGCTAAATCTATCTTGGTAGGATAATTAGGATCTTGCTTTCCATTTCCATAGCGAATGGTTACATTTTTAGGAACAACTATTATATCGCTCTTAGTTATTCTGGCAACTCTATCCGGCTCTGGATGAGATAATGTGTATTCAATATTTATATCACTGCTTGTAAAGGTAAACTTATAATCTCCGACATTTACAGATGATGATATACCAGCATCGCCAAACTCAAAGGCTATATATGTATTTTCTGTCTTAATTCGGCGATGTACATCTAATATATTATTTTTAGCATAGTCAACTTGTGCACTTGCAACGCTAATGTTACCTGCGTCTAGTCCGTTGATGGCTGCATTTAATGCCTCTTCAATGATCGCATAAGTGTTTGAAGTAAAAGTAGTATTATCGGCAGAGAGTATTGTTAAATTACTATTTAATTTGCTTTTTGCACTTGATAAACTATTTAATGCAGTAGAAAGCATGGTCTGTGCAAAGGGGATATTATCTTCTGTAATTGTTATCTGTGCTATATCTAACCTTAACTTATTGGCAGAATCTGTTATCTCTTTTAGTCCTGCTTTAAAAGTAGCAAAACTACCATTATTTAAGAAATTCCTAACTTGTGGAAGTGTAATCGTATCCCCAGTTGTCGAAGCTATTTGGGTTTTATTAAATGCCATTGGTAACCCATCATAAACTTTTTCCATGCCAGAAATTCTAAGGTTAATAGTCTTTTTATTTATAGTGTAGAAATAGATTTCTTTAAATCTTACAGTGTAGTTTTTATTATATGTAGAAACTCCAATACTATATTCGCCAGAATCAGAGTTGCTGCCTCCATCGTTGGCTACAACTCGTGTAAATGTAAACTGTACCTGTTGTTTTTCTAATGTTATAGCTCCAGCACCAGTATCTACAAAATTAAACATACCAGAAGTGAATGTTGGTGGGTTTTGATCATAACTTTTAGATAAGAAGCTCTCAGCAATCTCAATAACAACTTCCTTAGGCACAATTTTGTATTTATAGGCTTTATGTAAAACATAATTGAAGTTGTCATCAATAGAGTTTTCTAATATTACAACTGGATGGCTTATTATCTCGCCTTGAGCGTTATATGCTACATCAGCTTTTCCCACTCCTATTGGAGGATTAGTTCCTATGGTAACACTTGGATAATCTCCTTCGGGGAATCCTGGAATCTTATTATCAATATCATATTCGTCTTCTGCAAATATAGCATCATATCCGTTATATTCTCTCTGGAAAGTCAAACCATCGCTTAACAGTTTAGTAGGATCAACCTTAATAACCAGTGTTCTAGGACGAATGGTAAAGGTCATGGTGGGATTATTAGCCTCTATTAACATATAGTTAATTGAATCTGAAATGCTATCTACCTTTGTTGTATATGTTCCTTGCTGGAGTGCTACTTCAGTTGTTAAATAAACTTGTACTGTATCATACAAATAATTGTTATTTTCATCAGTTTTTATGGAACCGTCTTCGTTGTATTGATACCTAAGGTCTTCGGGATGTATTCTCGCAGTAATTATGTATTCACTTCCCTTATATTCCATGTTGTTGGGTAAGTCTATGTAAACTACACGCGCTACAACTGGATTAATTTTATAACTATAGTCTTCTATCAACGTTATATCGTAACTTGCACTTTCATATTCTATTTCTATTCCATATGTACCAACATTTTTCGAACCTTGTGTTGCCTTGACATTTATTAGGTTTAATATTTGTGCTGCGTGTGAATACGTTCTATATCCACCTTCATAATCTTCTAAAACGCTGATGGCTGCATCTTCGATAGCAGGCTTTCTACCATCATAAACTTTTGTTAAATATTCAGTATTGATGGATATATAAAGTTCTTTTTTATAAATTACCAAATAGTTTGTGGTGTAGTTAATTGTGTAGTTAGGATTGCTTGTAGCTAAATTATTTATTCTTATCAGATATTCACCAACGCTTTCCCCAGAATCGCGAGCTAGTGTCCCTACTAAAGTTTCAGTTACCACATGATTATTTATCATTTGTGGATTTCCGTACTCATCGAGCAAAACCACCAATCCTGACGCAGGGTTACCACTAACACTACTTACAGTAAATGTTAAAGAGTCGGGGTCACTCGCCCCATACTCTTTAGAAAACGCATGAGCAACAACAGATACTGGTCTAGGTATAACATGTACGCTTCCAGCAGAGATATGTAGCGCATAGTTTTTATTACTGTCGACTTGCACTTCTATATTTGGCATTATCTGATATGTGCCAACTGGACTTAAATATGTCATGCTATGACTAAATGTTAATACACCTAATTCGTCTGGCGTGTCTCCAGCTGCAAACACATTTGTTTGGTTTGTATGAGAGACATCACTGTAGTATCTCACAACTGGAGCAGGAACAGGTTCTCCATAAACCCTAGTTGTACTTTCTGCTCTAATATATACATCCCGTTTTAAGATAGTCACATATTTAGGGTCTTCTGTATATCCAGGATCATTGGGATTTACACTGTTATTAAATACAATTTCATAGTTAGTGTCATTTCTGCCTAAATCTCCCTTAACAACCAAATAACTACCTACATTGTGAATGTTAGGAGTTTCTCTATTTAGCATGCCATGTAGTTGATCTGTTCCGTAAAGCCCACTGTCTTCTATACCAGCAACTTCCTCTGCCCTATACTCTATTGGAGGCATAGAAAATCCATATACATAACTCATATTCTCAGGGATTATTTGCACCTTTCTCTTGGTTACATTGAACACTGAATCTTCAAATATAACTTCATAATTCGAATTCTGGTTGTCCAAAACTGCATCGATAAACATCATGCTATATTCTCCAAAGGGAGAAGATTCACCTAAGGCATTTCCGAGTCTGATGATTTCAAAATTGAACATATTTAGCATTACAGGCAAACCAGTACTTGGGTTAATAAATTTTTGCCCACTACTATTACTTAGGTAAGCAATGCTTGGATAATACCCGCTACTTATCTCACTAAATCCTTCTGAATATTCAAATAATGAAAGTGGGTTTTCTAATATTGCATCTGTTTTTCTGCCCTTTAAAACCATTAAAATCTCAGGATTTCCTGTTCCATAAATTTTCTTCTGCCCAGGATAAAAAGACATATATAATTTTTTTCTGTGAATAACTAGATGTTTTTGAGAATCCTGAAATACATTATGGATAGCATCGCCTTCATAACTGTTTTCTGCCCCTCCGTTATATGTAACAACTATCACGTATTCACCAGCGTTTTTAGGCACTACAGTATAGTCTACGCTTGGATTCATCGTCTTGTTCAGCCATGTATTTAACTCTATGTATTCGACTATGAAATCGGCTGCATTTATTTTTCTAGTTCTGGTTGTTTCATCGAATTGATTATATCCCCAAAGCTCTATTTGTATGGCGATGGTCATTCCGTATATGAATTCGTACGTGTCATCAGGATTAGCATAGCGAACTTCTAAGTTCCTTCTGTTTCTCACCACCACCTTATAGCTAGTTGATAAAGTATCGCTTAACAATTCGTTTGATGAATAGTTTATTATTATTTCTTGAACCTTGTCATAGCCTTCAAACTCTGAACTGTCGAAGTTTTCAGTAGAAATATTAAATGGAGTCTGAGCATTATCTAAAACAGCTTCAGACAGCTGCTTTGTAATAGCATCGCCATTATCATAGTAAGCGGTTATAGATCCGGTAGAAACATCAAAAGGTTCTCTTTCTATATAATAGCGTTTGGGTATTTCATTAAGTTCTACTTTAACTAAAGTCCTTTCTACAACTTGAATAGTTGTTTCAACAGTTAATGTAACACCATTGAAGGTGTATGTAATAGAAATCTCTCTATCTCCGACCGTTCTATTAGCCTTATCGTAGCCGTTTACGTTATTAACTGAATGATAAGCGATGTGTGATTGTTCTAATGGCACATATTTAGGCTCATCTGTTTGACCAGATGTCACAAAACCAAGTTTCAACTTAATGCCTGCGATTTCAGCATCAGCCCCTTGTATAGCTCTAAGCGCAGGGCTACCAGGCGCTATAGATATATCATTTAGTGTACTTTGTAATTTAATGACATATACCGGCAAATACACGTTTTGTAGAGATGTACTAGTAAATCTAAACCTTACGTTTTGCCCTGCTGAACTATCTTTTTCGTAGTCTAATACAACTAAGTCGTTATAAAGTGTGTCAAACCTTATTTCATCACTGGTGTTATCTGAATATCTTATAACCACAAACAAATTACTAAACTGAGTAGCATAATACTCAACTAAATCACTATCGGTGTAATTGGCAGTGTACAGTTCTTCAATGATTAAATCTTCGCCCACACGTAAAGAAGCATATGGCCTCTTTTTTTCACCTACTGTTTCCCAGTATACATTTGTCTCACTAGCTTTCCACTCTATACTAGAAACCTCAGGACCTAGCACCCTTACATTAAATGAAGTTTCCCAAGTAACACTGTTAGAATCCAGGTATGTAACCCTTACTGTCTTAACACCTGGGATTATGGCATCAAACCCTGCAAACCCAAGTACATGAGTACTCAAAGCTTGGTCAATATCAATATTTGTGGAAGTTCCATTGTTATATTTCAAATGAATTACTACACCTGATGGGTCTAGAACCACACTGCTGTCACCCTTGTTATATTCGGTCTTATTGGGGAGTTTTACAACCTCAATGCCCGTGACTGTTTTATCAATCACCGTAACAACGGTGTTCCTATGCGGGCTTTCTAATTGCTCTGCTGGCGTTTGTGGCACGCTATCTGGGTATACAACAATTTCTCTTTCGGGGAGAGTAGTATTGTGGATATCCCTATCAAGTATCATCTCAGCCGTTATTTCTTTATATATGGTACCAGCTTCAAATTCAAGTTCAACATAATATCTACCAAACTCTATGGGCTTTCCAGGTAAAGCTTCTCCCAAACTGTATACTTGATGTAAACTAACCACACCATTTTCTTCTACCTTTTCAAAGAACGGATTATCAGTAAATCTTACGAATTTATTTGTTACATCTACATCTATTTCCCTTTGTTCTTCTACAACTACAACCGTGAGCCCCGCATTTTCTACTAGCCCATAGCTACATAGGTATACCTTGATGTCAACAACATTGCCATCTTCATCTAAACCACCATCTATGTTGGTAAAGTTCCATGTTTGCTGGCCTGTTTGCGAATCAATTTGAGGGACTAAGTAATCACATCTAAAACTCCAACCGTCTCTAATGAATGGGCTTTCTATGTTCGCACTATATTGATATTCAACAGGTTCTAAATTGTCTTCATAATTGACAATGAATTTAAGTCCAGTTGGATCAAATTCTTGATTTAGAATATAATTCGTTTTTTGAGGGGGAGATGTAATGTCTACGCTTGAAATTTTTCTAATTACATTTACCTCTATAATCGCATCAAAGTCACTGATGTAATCATCATTATATACAACCCTCGCTTGTTTAATACCAGGTGTCGCACTATCAAGCAAAACATTTTCTGCAAGAAGTGGTATGCCTACAACGCCTACAGCAGGCTCACGAATAGTTCCATTAGTATATGTTACCTGCATAAAGACTCCACTTGTGTCAATATTGCCGCCTACATATACCCCTAAACTATCTATATAATCACCATTTGCATCAACAAACCTAATAGATTCTTCATCTAACTCAAGCGGGAGTATCTGAATGGAATATTCAACTTCTAGAGTCTCGCTAACCTTTACAAGCCAAATAACATCCCCTGCTTCTTCATATTTTAAAACTTGTTCTCCACCCTGCCAATTTACCATACTTAGTGCAAACGGTCTTGGTGTTGAGTGCTCACCATTTGAATATACTATCTGGTATGTCCAGGCCGAAACATCAATCTCTGCTCCTTGATATATAGGGGAGTGGTTGTCATCGATTAAAATCCCCTCGGCTACTCTCGCCTCTATGTTTAAAGTAATTGTCTTTTTAGTGGCAAGTAAAACCAGCCCGTTTTCGGAAGGATACCAAAACTCAACTTCAAAGGTTTTTGTACCAGCTACTGTGCTATTATAATTTAATACATTTACTTTCTCATTAGGCAAGGCAATTGTCTCTACTGTGTTGTTATTATACTCAATACTAACCACACATCCATTTAATTCTAACTGTAGATTTTGTTGTTGAATTGGTGGAGGTGTTAATATTTCAAAACGCTTTATATCCCTATCAGTAACTTTTACCTTAAAACTTGACTCAACCCTATCGTACGTAAACTCCACTTTGCTTTCCGCAGTTTTTATAGAATTATCCCATGATACGATTTCTAAACCTGGTAATATTCTCCCTTCTGCATCTACCATATCCATCTCTACGGAATAGCCATTACTGTACATTACATGAAGTTTTCCACCAAGCAGGCTTAACTCTTCACCAACATAGTAGATTTCTTTAGTAGGTTTTGTTATTACCTCAACGCTAACTACCGATTTTTCTGCAACCTGCACATTGAACTCGCCATAAACTGTTTTGTCGCCGTACTTATATTCTACTGTAATTATCTGCGCTTCGGTCTTACTTGGATCGAAGCCACTGCACATATCTTCCGTTATTGGGATAGTTACAAATTCGCCATCTTCTAATTCTAAATATAGGAAAGCATCACTTAAATTAAGGTTTTGACCTTCAACCAGATTGGAATTTATCTCTGGCAAATCAATACGAGTGGTTGTAACATCTCTAGCAACCACATTAACTTCTATAGTAGCTGTTCTGTCATTGTAGGAAACTACTAAAAACTGTCTACCCCATTTTTTATTATCAAAACTTGACACCATATCAGGGGTAATTTCAATGATACTATCAGTGTTATCTTCATAAATTATTCTAAGTTGGGCGCCAGTCAAGTCTAATGCTTCGCCTTCTTTGTACACCGTTTTAGTGGGAGCATTATATATTTCGACAGTATTTATATTTGCTGGCTTAGAACATGCAAAGAGTATACTCACTGAACCCAGTGCAAGTATAATTATCAAAAGCAAAACCAAAAAAATCTTTTTATTCATAAACCTAAAATGCTTTTTTCTTCCACGCATCATTTTTGATGTTGCGCGCGCGGACAGAAACAGAATATGGTACGCACGTGCGCATAATTATATATATTATATACGAACGCGCGTGTATAGTAAATCATTAATATTTGTTAATTTTGTGAAATTACCTGACTTTTAAGTGCATAAACAATTTGTATCTTTAAACTAGAATGACAATGCGCACTAAAAAAAGGCACTGAATTACTCAGCGCCTATATATAAGTCCACATAATTATAATAACTTTAGCCTATTTCTTCTACTCCTTCTACAAGTCTTAAAACATACTCAGGTTCATGATATATCCCTAATTTCTTTATGCAGGAAACAAAACTTAGTCCCTTCATATCACTCATATATCGTATAAGTTCAACTAAAAATCCGTAGTTGGGATAGGCAAGACCTAGTACATTCATTATGTAATCGTAAGAGTATCCAGTACGGTTTGACATCACAACTACTACATCAATTAAAGTGGAACGAGCTTTACTATTGCTTGTAAATTCTATTCCTAGATTACTTATCGATTCATCATAGGTTTGATCAAAGGTAAGAGCTAAATCAACTATAACTTTAATTAGCATTTCATACTTGTTTTCCTCATTTAAGTCCAGACGTTTAGTTATGTAGTCAAACGAATAGCCCCCTCTTTCATTCAATTCGGTAATAGCCCTATGCATAACATCATTAGGCACCCTGTCTCTATCATAATAGCCATAATCAACCATTATATTGTCCATAATTACATCAAACTTATCTAACTCTGGTAAGTTTACAAAATCTGCAGGTAAAAATCTAGGACCCTTGGCGTGAGCAGCGCCTAAAATAGCATCTCCTTCCTCAACTTCTCCTACCATGAAATAAAATGAGTTTAGATTGGCAATTCCAGTGCCTGGTCTTTCGTTATACGAACTAAACTCATAACTATACGAGTCTGATAATCTGGTCGCATAAGGTTGCGAATGTACAATCATAATGCTATCGGCTACGTCTAAAAGATCTTTTATGCGCTTACTTCTAACAGTTGTCTTGAAGACATAACCAGCACCTTTATAATATTTATTGTAGTATTGTGAGTATGCCTTGTTGACAGCTTGCATCATGCGCATATGGGAAACTGTTTGTTGATCAAATGTTGCAACAATAAAGTATGCTCTATTTGTGACAAGCGTGTATGCCAAAATCTCCACAGGAAATGTGGGTAGGATTGTTTTTATGCAATTGAGATAGTATGCCTTTGACTCAGGTGTAGGGAATGCAATACTCCCTCTTTTACCATCTACAACTAATCTGTAAAAGTAAGGTTTTTCACTATTTCTAGCCCCCACTCTTAAGTTTGGATTTTCAGGTCTTCTTTTGAAACGTACTTTAGCCATTTTATAGCCCCCTAGAATTTCTATAATGCATTTATTTAAGCGTTAATCTCGTATTATGAGTATCTATTTATCTTGATTAAGTTACCTAAACTTAAACTTTTATTTCTTTATTTTTTCTTTAAAAGCCTTCTCAAAAGACTCTATCGTCACTTCATTATCGCTAGTAATTTCCTTAACTTTTGAAGTGATGAAATCCTTAGCAGCTCTTTCGACTATCCGGCAAACTTCTAAAGCTTCTTCCATACTTTCGCCACATGCAACTACACCATGACCTGCAAGTAAACATGCCTTTCTACCCTCCAAGGCTGCAAGCGTATTTTTCGTTAAACTTCCAGTACTTGGAAGCCCGTATTTTCCAACCCTAACATCGCCACCAACTATGTTTTTTATTTCATCGTTGATCTCAGGAATGCCAATTCTGGCAGCAGCTAGAGATGAACACCACATAGAGTGAGTGTGTATAACAGCCTTAATTTCGGGACGAAGCGCATATATTGCGGCGTGTATTTTTCTCTCTGTTGTGGGCTTGTGTTTACCATTATATTCTAATGTTCTTACATTAACTATAACTAAATCTTCTGGTGTTAACAGTTCATACGCCAGCCCCTTTGGCGTCACAATCATATGATCTTCATCTATTCTTGTAGATAAATTTCCCCAAGTACCCTGTACTAAATTTTCTTTAACTAAAGTAAGGCTGGTTTCTATTGTCAATTTTCTAATATCTTCATGCGTCATTCTGCCTACTCCTTTACATCTTCCATTAGTGCTGCTTGTGTCTGAATACTATACTTTTTCTTATATATTATGTTCATGATTTTAGCATCTATAAACCCTATTTTTTGAGGATTACCAAGTATTGTTGCTTCCACAAACGCCTTGGCTCCCTTTTCCAAAACTAAAGAACCAGTAAATGCTTCTTCTATAGTTCTGCCCAGTGCTAAAGATTTCCCGGTTTTAATTATGCAAGCATTTCTACTTCCCTGAACACATGATAATACATCCATAACACCATCTGTTTTTGCCACTTTAGCAGTAAGCCCAACTATTTGAGCAAAATCATCAAGTAGTGCGGGGAGTTTTTTTGCATTTCTAGCGACAATACCACAATATGGCGCAGTGTTTAAAATGATAGCATTCCTGTCTGTTTTATACCCGTATATGGCCATATGCAGAGCTTCGTCTGCGTCTAACTCGTCTCCTCTTTGTTTAATGATAAAATCCGCGGCAGTCAAATCAACCAAATTTACGTCAGGTTTATTTATTATTAACCCATCTCTATACCGCTCGCTAACTCGATCGCCCTCACATGAAATATTCTCTGCTACTAGCTTTTTAGCTGTTTCTATCATTTTTTCAATCAGCTTATTTTTATTCATTATCTCTCCTCGTTTAATTATTAGCTAATTCTACTCTCCTTTATTTGGGTTTTCCACTAGATTAACTATTTTCAATCTTCAACCGGATGAGTGTTTGCTTTTTTATATGTCTTTTTTAAATCGTAATAAATATTTTTGTACGTTTTAAACATCCTATCATATACTTCTGCATTAGCAGGGTTTGGCGTGTAAACTTTCGCTACCTTTGCAAACTTATATGAATCTTCAAAACTTTTTAATTCACCTAGCCCTATCATTGCTATAATTGCCGCTCCTAATGCTCCTGCATTTCTTGGGTTTGCAATTACACTAAATTCTGTTTTAGTAATGTCCGCAATCATCTGCATCCATACTTTATCTAATGCCCCACCACCTACAATTCTAAATGTCTGGCAAGAGAATTTATAATCTTTAGCAAAATTTTCCAAAATCCAACGTAAATTAAAACCTATCCCCTCGTATACTGCACGCATTAAATGTTCTCGAGTATGGAATATGCTTATATTAAACAACGTTGCTCTAGTTGTAGTCGTGCTAACAGGACATCTTTCCCCAAGTAGCCAAGGAGTACAAATAAGTCCGTCACATCCTGGTGGAATGTTAATAATGCTTTCGTTCATTTTATCGTATATAGCATCACCATACTTTTCTTTTTCCTCTCTGAAAAACTCATCCATAATCCAGGTAATATTAGCACCAGCAGATTCAGTAATCCCCGTAATCAGATTCATATCAGGATCGGCGCTTTTTATTGCCGCAGCACCGTGGCTAAACTTAGTCTTGTTTTTACTAGATGCACAAACCCAAGCAGACGTTCCTAAATAAATGTGTATATCGCCATCCCTTGTCATGCCGCTTCCTATGCAAGCACTTTGTACATCATCACAACCTCCAAATACTGGCGTGCCTGGCTCTAACCCTAATTCTTCAGCAGCCGTTTCGGTTAATGGGCCCACATTATCAGTAGATTTTACAAGTGGTGGCAATTTTTTCATATCAAGTCCAGTTAATCCAAGGACTGATAACCACTGATTCTTCTTGAGATCTAGTCCATATGCAGAGGCTCCAGACAATTCTGCCACCATCTGCCCCGTACATTTCATCTTCAAATATCCATTGACATCTAAGAAATATTGCGTTCTTTTGTAAATATCAGGTCTTTCTTCTTTAATCCAAATGAGTTTTGCAATAACGTCTTTACCCATAATTGGCGTTCCTGAAAATATCGAAAATATTTTTGGTCCACCTAGTTTATTCATGATGGCATCAGCTTGTTTTTGCGCCCTTCCATCCACCCATGAAATATTCGGGTGTAAAACATTTCCTTCTTTATCTACAGGAATGATTCCCATTGACTGTGTCGCAAAGATAATCCCTTTTACGTCTTTTTTGTCAATACCTGCCTTTTTGATTAATTCCTTAGAACTGGTACATACCCCTGTCCAATAATCTTCCGGATTTTGTTCCGCCCAACCCGGATAAGGGTAATGGATATCATAATCTGCTCTAGTCTGAGCAATTATTTGCCCTGAAAAATCTACTAGTACTGCTTTGTTCGAACTAGTCCCCATATCGAATGCAATTACGTACATACTAAACCTCCACCACAATCTTTAGTAAATATCTAACTCTCGTAGTAGTTTCCCAAAAGTAGAAAACTACCACTTGAGTTTTTTACTATTTTGCTTTTTTATACCTTTTGTTTCAGATATCTCTCCATATCTTTTTTCTTTAAGCCCTTATCGGTTTCAACTACGGTTGAGAACACCTTATCAAATCTGGATAGTGCGTCATCAATAACTTCATCAGTATCCGCAAGTGAGGTATATAGTCTAGAGCCTGCTAGCGTTACTATTCCATTTGCCATATATGCAGCACCCATAACTTCCATAGAAACCTTTCTTTCTACCATTACCTTCTTGTTAGATAGTAGATTTAGGGCTGAACGTATAAAGCTCATTGAGGATGCATCAAAGCTCATAGCGCCAGTACACTCTAAGTGCACAATACTGCCTTGGCTATATGCAACAAACGGAATCTTATATTTAGCAATAAGCTTACGTAGTCCCTCTGTTAACCTTTCTCCTGCCTGACCTGCTTTGACACATGCATTGGTTCTTTCTATTTCTTTTATAGTTAAGTATCCAGCATATGAAGAGAGTGGGTTTGCTGCCAATGTCCCGCCTACGTAGGCACGGTGTTTACCTGTTGCGACACCTGCTGCCATCAAACCTGCATATTCTTTCTTTCCGCCTACTCCACCTGCTGCAGGATATCCCCCTGCGATAACTTTACCAAATATAGTAAGATCGGGCTCTATGCCAAAATATCCTTGTGCTCCACCTAAGCCTACTCTAAATCCAGTAACAACTTCGTCCATAATAAACAATGCACCATATTTATGAGCTAATTTCATTGCCTCTTTATTATAGTCAAAAGAAATTGGTCTTGTTCCACTTTCTGGTCCTACTGGCTCAACAATAACTGCTGCAGTTCCGCCTTTGAATTTGTTCCTAAATAACATACGCTCTAGCATATCTAAGTCATTTGGTCTAACTTCGTCAGTTAATGATAAAACCTTTCTAGGTATACCATGGCTTTCGAGCAAGTTCCTGCTTCCTGGAATCTTCAGTCCGTAAACCATTTGGTCCGACCAGCCATGATAGGCTCCACCTACTTTTATTACTCTTTTATGTCCAGTTTCAATTCTTGCAATTCTTAGTGATGCCATTACACTCTCTGTTCCAGAACCTAACATTCTGAACATTTCAACTGCTGGCATATGCTTGTTAATTTCTTTTGCAAGTAAAAGCTCTGCTTCGTGCAATAGTCCCGTTACTGGACCACAGGTATCTATAAGTTTTTTAACCTCTTCTCTAACCGGAGCGTAGTTTGACCCAAGTATTGTAGGCCCTCCCGCTTGTAAGAAGTCAATATATCTATTGCCATCTACGTCATAAAGATACGCACCCTCTGCGCGTTCAATTGCGAGTGGAAATGGATAATTGAATGCTAAATTGTGTTGTACTCCCCCAGGAATAAATTTCTTTGCTTCAGTTGCTAATGCTTTTGATTTAGTACATTTTGTTTCAAAATATGCCTTTACTTTCTCGTGTTCTTCAGCTGAAATTTCAAAAATTGGAACATGTCTTAAATTTTCAAGCTCCTGATTAATTTTTGCTGGATCATCCCACTTACTAATACTATAAATTTGTTCTGCCATTTTTTCCTCCTTATAAACTTTATAGGTTTTTATGTTTTTTTACTCTAGCAAGGTGTATCTACACACCATGTCGTATCTTTTACTTTGTATTTATATTTCCCTCTAACATTTTCCCCTAGTTATTATAGCTTATTTGTATACATTTCACCAAACAAACAGATTTTCTAATGAAGCATTACTTATTCTAAGGCATAATTGTAAATTTATATCCATCTGCCGGTTGGTCTACTACATTATAATTTCTCCCTATCATAAATAAATAATTCCCAGGTTGTACCGGTCTACTTCCTGGTACATGATACGGATCTTCATGGTATGTTGGTTTCATACTTCCATCCTCTAAAAACTCACCGTCCACGTAATAAGTAAGGTCAGCTTCTTTTATCCTGTGCTGAATATTATTTAATGTGTAGGTAACTTCGTTGCTTAGAGAATTATCTGGTTCTAAATAATTAATTGTAACTCCAGCAGGAATATTTTTAGGCATAATTTTAAACTGCATAGTTTCGTTCACAATTTGATATCTATCAGCCTCCGCTGTGGGCATACTGGGGTCTAAGTCTATATATAATCTATAACCTATTATGTTCCCAGAAGTATCAAACATGACGTTTTCACCCGGGTCTCTTCTCACTTTTAGATATATTCTGTCTGATCCTTCTAACTCCTGACCGTCTCCTAAGTTCCACACAAATACGGGGTCTGGAGAACCATATTCTTTTGACACTATCGCACTTTTTACACTAATAACCTTTTTATTCACCTGTAATTTATCAGTAAGCACAAGTTCGCTACTTACAAAATATGCGTTTTCTACTACAACTATCTTTAAGCCGTATTCTCCTGGAAGTAATGGCGGAACATCCGACCATTCATCATTTATCTTGTATTTAATTTGAAACTCAGGAGAAGTGAAACTTGTTACTGTATGTGTAATCTGCGCATTAACAGGAGAGGTAGTCCCGTATCTTTGAGTACGATTACTTACTGTATAAGCACAACCCTCACCGCCTAATTGCACTTTTTTATATGTTCTAACAGAAATTTGAGTTTCTTTGTCTGCAAATCCAAGTTTTACTACTTGAGTAGCATATAAGCCACCCTCTACCACCTTGTTTTCATCATACCTTGGAGATTTAAGATACATCTCAGACATTGAAACGATTGCATAGGTGTTTCCGAGAATGTACGGGTCCGGTGAACTTACTGAATTAGCATATGTTAACTTGGCAATTCCATCCCCTAGCCTGAGCGATTGACCAACCGCATAATTTGTTATACTTGGGAGTTTATATACATCCACCCCTGTCAATACTCTACTTGCTATGTAGATATTTAAATCGGCTATTTTATTGCCATACTTTATCTTAGCAGTTCTGAACTTGACTAAATTTCCTTCGCTATCATATTCATGATAGTTTTTATCATACGAAGATTTTAAAATGTGATATGGCTGGACATCTACATCATAATAATCACCAGTTTCCGTGTATTTTACCTTAAGCTTTAAGTTTCCTGTAGCGACAGCTGGATTTCCATAAACATCTTCATATTCTACATAATAACGAGTGTTAATGTCTTCCTTGTAGCCTACTACCCAAACTTGATTTCCATTAACTGTTTGCATGCCCATCTGAGTATGATCAACCATTATGTCATACACGCTGGCTTCTGCACCTAAAACTTCTATTTTGTATTTAAACGACAAATCAAAATCCGCAAAATGTCTTGTTACCGTGACTTCCTGCTCGCCTATTGCACTTAAGTCATATCCGCTAAACGACCATTCAGGGCCTGGATTTGCACCGATTTTTTCTTCTTTTGTCTTCCCATCATCAAATACATATTCAACCACCATCTCAGGATTAAAGCCTGCAGTTTGATCTGGACTATTTGTATACACATACTGGTCTGCACTACTTAAACGCACTGATGCTACAAGATTTCTTGTTATTTTTATCTCTATTGTCGCGGTACAACCCTTGTATCTGACTACAACATTTTGTGTACCTGAGTAAAACTCGTCATACTTAAATAAGTGTTCTTCTTTATTGAATTCTATGTTATGCACCACCGATTCTTGTAAATTACTGTGATTTTTGTAGCGTGCAGTCATAGTCAATGTTTCAAAAGGAATATCATTAAAATCTGTATACTCATTATTTGCTAGTGGACTTACTTCTAATTCATATACTTCCGTTTCTTCCACGTTTATAATAGTTTTTTCAACAATTCCTTCGTAGGTAACAACCAGCTTGTATTGTCCTGTCGTATCAAATGAATTGGTAGCCACTCCTTCTGGATTTTCGTATGTTACATATTCTTCTGGTATTGGAGACATGGAAACGCTTGCCCCTCTTCTTCTCTGAATCAGCATTGTTGATCCCTCGAGAGAAAGTGTAGCTGCATACACCCCAACCCCAACATAATTTCTAGTTGGAGGAATAACTGTAATGCCGACTACATCATTGGGAACAACTTTAACCTTGAAACCAGCCAAAACATCTTGGTACTTAAAATTAATCTCCTGATAGCCTAAAGCATCCGTTCTTGACAGGCTAATACTTAAAGAGCTGCCATCATTGGCGAGCATATTGCTTGTTAGCCTTTTCCAATTAACTGGATCATCAAACTCTTCACCATCAACATCATATGTTTTATTGTTATATAAAATGTTATATCTGAGATGATCGGTAGTTATTTCCTCACCATCAACAAAATCTCTTGCTAGCTTGTTGTTTATATCTGCAAGTTTTAACTCAAATGGTTTTTTAGGTATAACATATATAGGTAATTCAACCATCTTATCCGCATGATTTTCGTATTTTATAAATAGTCTATGAGCGCCAACTATTGTATATTGTAAATTTTTAGATATTGCCTCAGTAGTTGCATCGTTTAGATACACATATACTTCAGGAACTTCCATGGAAACAGTTTTTGTATCTCCATTGTCATAGTCAATTTTAAGTTTTCCATTTGCCCAGTTAATTTTGTCTTTTTCTACAATACTAGTAACAGGCGACTTGTATAAAGTATCTCCAAAAGTGAACCCAATTGTGTCAGGCTGTTCTACCATTGTCACCCTACTCACTTTAGGGTATGACACGATGACACCAAGTTCAGTAGGAAGAGTTTTATATCCTGCATATGCAACCCTAACAGGACTTCCATGTGTTGCTCTCGTAAAATCATAAATATATTCAATTTCGCTTTCTGGGATATTAGATATTGGCACTACACCTTCAGTATCGTTATCGTACTTTAGGTACAATGCAAGACCAGTAGGATCAAACTCCTCTCCTACAAAGTATTGTTGCTTAATTCTCTTTTTAGACTCCGCATCGATTTTGACACCTATGACTGTTTTGGGCAAAACAGTAATTTTTAAAGGCTTTGTGTATCCTGAGTACATAATGTTTATAGTGTGAGCGCCAGGAGGTAACGCATGAGAGTATCCTGAAATCATATTGTTTTCTATAGTTTTTTCCACTATGATTATTCCACTTTCATAGGTGACTTCCAGCTCTATTTTTTCTTTCAAAACCAAGTCCGTTCCTTGAACGACCGTGATTTCATCAACAAGTTTCTTAATTGCTACATCAACTATTGCACTTTCCTGAACTGTAATTTTAAAACTTGTCACAATGCCAGCATATGAAACTGTTATAGTCTGTTCGCCTGCTGCGTTTTTATTAAAACCAGAAACTTCCACCTCGCTAATAGGAATCTCTTTAGTTTTACCAGACCTGGTTCTAACAAACACTGAAACACTATCATACGAAAAATCCTGGCCTAAATACACAGAATTAATACCTACTTCATCTATATATAATTCTTCTATTGGGTCAATATTTGGGATGTCAGTACACGCCACTAAAAACAGGAGTGGAATAACTAAAAGTAAAACTAGAATTAAACTCTTTTTTACTGCTGTCATCGTACACTCCTAAACATTAAATAATGCGCGCGCGGATATGCGCACCCTTAAATTAAATATACACTCATTATACACCGCATATGTTAATTAAAGCAACATACATTATTTGAATATTTAGGAATTTAACGGAAATTTATTGGGGAGTTATGTGAATATAGTGTCATCAGTTTAAAAAAATACACGTACAAACGTTTGTACACAAATCATTATTATACTAGTATTAGAAGAAATTTACGCTCATAGAAAGGATTTATTCATCAAGATTTGCACATCAAATTTATACAAAGTATATACTTTCTCTTTTTGAAAAACTACTTATTAAGGAAACATAATAACGCAAAACAGATACCGTTACTACTAGATATTAACACTTGCTATCTGGCCCAACTGAACAAAAGACTATTGTTATATTTGTATTTTTTCTCTTAATTCTAAGGCTAAAAGAGGCTGGTTAGTAGTGATGTTTTTAACCCCATATTCAAGCAGTCTACGAAGTGTATTTTCATCATCAACAGTATAAACTGAAAGGTTGATTCCTAACTCAAAAGCTTTATTTAAGAAGGATTCGCTAGCAAAAACTTTAGAAATATTTAATCCTTTAATTTCATCATGCCCTAATTCATCTAAACAATTTTTTATTCTTTCAAGAGAAGATACGCTTGGTAATCCACATAATGAACTATAAAAAGTATTATTACAAAAAACGGGTATCCCTTTCAATATTGGTAAATGCTTCCAGTTTACAGCGCCTGTTAAATAAACATTGTCTTTAGCATTACTAGCATGAATTTGCTCACAAGTACGTTTTACCCCACTACGAAGCTTTATATCACAATTAAGTATAAAATCATATTTTTTGCAGTACTCTAAAACCCAATTAAACTCTATGCGTTTTGATGGTAAAAACGGCACAAAAGTATGACCTAAAAAGGGCTTGTTTCCAAGCAATCTAATATCTACTTCTATACCTTCAGTATCAACATTTTGCATTCTCTCGAAGAAGGCATGACTGTTTCTACTTGTACTTAACGCCCCAGTATGAGCTGTAATCATTGTTTTATATCCCATAATTGAGTCTCCTAGCTATATTTAGCACTTAATTAGGTTCTATTATTATATAGAAAATATTGTATTCTTTTCACCTAATATTATGTCGTTAAATCCTCACATTATATCCTACATGATAGTTAAAGCAGTTCGATTATTAACTTACAAAAAACGGCGTACTAAATAATAATGTTGCTTTTTTTCCATTTACTTTACCAAGTAATTCCACCTTTAAAAATCCGGGTTTTAAGGTTAAGAACTTAGCAAAGCCACCAAAACTTACCTTGGTTTCAATCTTTTCCTCTAGTGCGGTTCCAGATAAAAGTATTTTTTCAACAATAACATTTTCAGGCGCAAAACGGGCTAGTTCCTGCTGCAGTCTGCAAACAAGAGTGTAATTACCCGCACGCACTTCACCTCCTAAATCTGTGAAGTTACCTAAACTATCCTTTAATTTAATATTTGCCCTCACCCCGATAGAAATATATGTTCTTCTTTCTTTAATTGCCTTCAAGACCGACTTTGCATTAAGTTCTTCAAGCCCAATATATGTAGCTGCCACAAGTTGATCATTACTGCGAGGCCCATGCCAATCTCTACCATACATAACAGCTATCTTGCAGCCTTTTTCACATAACTTATCATACTTAGCTTCTGCGTTTTTATTAATTGTATTCAGGTGAGGATTGAAGCTTGACCAAACCTCAAAACCATCAAAAATGTCATAATCGCTAATATTAAAATCATCATAACAACCCGAACAGAAAGGAGAACCAGGACGACATGGATGAGTTAAAACTGCTATATCTCCACTTTTTTGTATTTTTTTAATTTGCTCTACCACTGTATCTGGGTTAATTTCGCGATAGTCAGAAGTGCTATGTCCCCCTAAAACAGTAATATGACCATGGAAAGTAGTCCACTCTAAACCTTTTAAAAAAATTAAACCTAATTGTTCGCTTGCTTTTTGTGCTTCAGCATTACCTGTTGTCGCATTATGATCGGTTAAACAAAATCCAAAAAGCCCTTCATCTTTTACACTTTCCGCTAAGCTAGAAGGCAAAAAAGAGCCATCGCTATGTCTAGTGTGAGTATGCATTTCAAAGGGATAAAACTCCATTTTGTTCTCCTTTAAGTAGTAAATTTAGTCAACCTTTTGTTATTCCTTAACCTCAATTATAACTTCAAACTCCACTGCATCAGTTACAACAGAGTGTGTACTAACTGCTACAACATACTCTCCCTTTACTACATCAATATTTAAAAATCCATATGAAGATTTCTCTTTATTTATGATATATGCTATGTCGTTTTTTTGGTTATGAGCATTGCCAATGTGCCCAAAAGGTCCATCTAAAGACACTGTTAAAAGGTTTCCTATTGGTAATTTTTTTATGGCATCTTCTCTGGACATACAAACTCCCGCACGCTCAAATTCCGCACATAATAAATCTATAGAAGCCTCTTTGTCATCATAATACTTTGGAAAATACTTGAAGTTAATTACCAATTCAAAGTAGTCTTTGTCTAAAACAAACGGGAAGTAAAAGTGTTTTTTATCATCTTTACGTGTCAGTGTTTTTTTTACTTTAAAAACTTCCATTTCAAAACCTAAACTAATCAGCTATACTTTTCACACGCTTTCTTCTTCTATATTGCATTGCCCTATTGAATTCAAAATGTGCATCTCTTTTTGCAAACTTCAAAGGACTTATAATCTTTTTGATGAAATTAGAGTGCACCATATGCATTGGGCAGTAAATCTTCCCTAACTTATCAAGAGTAGGCAAAAACTTTTCTAATCTTTGTAAAAACTCATCATAATCTTTTTTATTGTCCGGAGTCCAAGCAACTTCAGCAAAAGCTTCTAATCTCGGATACATCTGAAAATCAAGTCTCAATTGTGTAGAAATCCATTCTGTCCAAAGTGTGCACTCTACACCAAGTATAGTGTGCTTATTTTTTGCCATACCATACTTATCAGGCGTAAAATTATATGTATCATTAAGAGGTAGTTGGGCATATGGCATATCAAAATAAAATGCTTGATGTTTACTAATAATTACATTCCCGCCAGAAGCCATCCATTCTACAACATTTCCATCCTCTTTATACGTCCAATATTGTGGAATAACACTTCTTTCTAGATTTTTACCTTTTAAAATCTCATTCCAGCCGATTAGCCTTTTACCTTTGCGTTTTAAGTAGACAGCTATTTTATTGTTCATATACGACTGAAGCTCTTCTTCATCTGTTAAATTTTTATCATCTATGACCTGTTGGCATGATGGGCATTTTTTCCATTCTTTCTTGGGCGCTTCGTCTCCTCCAATGTGGAAATATGGTGCTGGGAAAAGTCTTGATAGCTCATCTATGACATCGTAAACGAATTGAAATGTGGAGTCCTTCCCTGCGCACGCAATTATATTATACTCACCGGGGTTGTTGCCTTTATGAGATGCAAAAGGCTCTATTTCTTTGTTAAAACATCCCAGTTCAGGATAAGCTGCAATAGCAGCGGCAAAGTGTGCAGGAATATCAATTTCTGGAACTATCATTATATTTAGTCTAGCGGCATAAGCGACAATGTCCTTTATCTCTTCTTGCGTGTAAAACCCATCATAGGGCACCCATTCTATATCTTTTTGGCCCCATGCCTTCCATTGTGTGCCTTTACGGACAGAACCAATGCTGGTTAATTTAGGGTATTTTTTAATCTCGATTCGCCATCCTGTATTGTCTGTTAAATGCCAATGAAAAACGTTTAATTTATGAAAAGCCATCATCTCTAAAATGGACTTTACGGCATCTGGTCCAAAGAAGTGCCTGCTTTCATCTAGCATAAGCCCACGCCACTCATACTTAGGATAATCTTCAATATATACGGCATGAATTGATAATGACTCAGGATTGTCTATAAGATCTGAAAGTGCTAGTTGCCTTAAACTTTGTATGGCATAAAGCGCACCAGCTTTTGTTGAAGCATATACATGAATCTTTTCGGTGGTGCAATCTATTATGTACCCTTCTCTAGGTTGCTTTTTATCCACTAAAAAATTGATGTCCGCAGTCGGGCTTAAAATTACATTTAATCTATACCCACACACACTCTCTACCGTTTCTACGAATTTATCGCGAGCAAACGCCAGCGAATCCTCGGCATAAATAGTGGTATTTATGTCTATTACAAAATCCCCATATCTTTCTTCACTTTTAGCAGGTTTTGGAATAATATTAACCATATTCTCTCCTTCTTCTAGTTTTAATTCTCCCTATCATTTTATAAGAACACATGCTTAAAAACGCAATGCTCCCCCACTCACTTATTAATTATTTATCCGACCTTTTGCTTAATTTGGTATATTTATGCATATCCGAAACAGCATTGTATGCCGGTCTTATTATCTTACCCATATTAGAAATTTCTTCTATCCTATGGGCACTCCACCCAGGTATTCTAGCGATTGCAAATAAAGGAGTGTAGAGTTCTATCGGGATATTTAACATCTTGTATATAAACCCGGAATAAAAGTCCACATTTGCACAAACTCCTTTATAGATCTTGCGCTTTTCAGAAATTAGTTGTAATGAAATTTCTTCTACCTTTCTGTATAGTTCATACTCTTCCTCTAACCCCTTCTCCTGCGCTAGCTGTTTTGCAAAACTTTTTAGGATTCTCGCTCTCGGATCGCTTTTAGTATATATTGCATGCCCCATTCCATATATAAGACCCGTTTTATCGTACGCCTTTTTATCCAATATTTTAACCAGAAAATCCCTTAAATCTACATCTTTTTTTATGTTTGGGTTTTCCTTTATAACATTCATCATTTCTACTACTTTAACATTTGCGCCTCCATGTCTTGGCCCTTTTAATGAACCTAATGAAGCTGCTATAGTAGAATACGTATCTGTACCAGTACTAGACACAACATGCGTTGTAAAGGTACTGTTGTTACCACCACCGTGTTCTGCATGTAAGACCAAACATAAGTCTAAGATTTTAGCTTCAAGCGGTGTATATGTTGAATCTTTTCTCAATAAATGTAGTATGTTTTCTGCAGTTGATAGCTCAGGTTTTGGTTGATGAATTACTAAAGTCCCGTCATCATGATAGTGCTTATATACCTGATACCCATAAACAGAAAGAAGTGGAAATCTAGAAACTAATTTAAGTAGTTGTTTTAGGATGTTTTCTATTGAGAGTCCATCAGGATTGTCATCATATGCATAAAGCGTTAGAACGCTTCTAGCAAGGACATTCATCATGTCGACAGAGGGTCTTTTCATTATTACGTCTCTTACAAAACTAAGAGGTAAACTTCTATAACTGCCAAGCAGTGTACAAAAATCATCTAATTCTTGCTTTGTTGGGAGTTTCCCAAAAACCAGAAGATAACTTATCTCTTCAAAGCCAAATCTTCCTTCTGAAACAAAACCTTTAACTAGCGAATCGATGAGATATCCCCTGTAGTATAGTTCTCCATCAATTGGAATCGTTTCCCCTTTAATTTCCTTTTTAGCAAATATTGTAGATATGTTTGTGAGACCAACTACAACGCCCTTTCCATCTAAATCTCTTAGACCTCTTTTAGTATCATGTAAATCATAAAGGCTAGGATCTATAAGTGAATTCTTATAAGCTTCCATCGCTAGCGATTTTATCCTAGTCTTTAATTCTGCTTCTGTAAATATGTTTGGTGTATTATTGCTCATTATTCCTCCTTTTGTATTTAATGCTTTTCACCACTAATTTTGTTTAAACTTTATGATCCTTCGGGCGTTTTTCTTCTTGACAATAATACTAATAACTACTGCTATAACTATTATTGCTCCAACACCGCCAGCTGCAATTGGGATATAACGTTTAAAATCTATTGGTGGAGCAACCTGTTTTAAAAACACAATACTCTCTATATTTTCTATATCAAATTCAACTGCATTTTCTTCGTCAATTTCTGGGCTATTAAGTACAGCAATATCGCCAGAATACGATACGCTTAATATTGTATAGTTTTCAAACTCAGCTAACTGTTCTTCTGATAATGTTATTTTTATCTTTGTAGCCCCAGAATTCACTACAACATCACCTGTGTTTTGATCTACGAATTTTAATAGATATAAACTTGCTATCGCTGTGTTTGTTATTTCTTCGGTCTTTTTCTTCGCTGCTTCAACCTTCCCCGCAATTTTCTTATAATCTAACCCTTCTTCAACTTGTCTTGATTGGCTTACAATATTATCCTTAAATACGCCGTATATTGTTACATCGCCCTCTTCTTCTGGAGGAATTTCCGTCCTCAGCACTGTTACATTAAACGGCTCATATACAATAGTATAGTTTGTAGCAGTTGCATTTTTCGCCCGAACACCCTCTTGTAGTCCAGCAACTTGTTCGTACTCTATTACTGGAGTACTTATTAGTACGGTTTCATCCTCACCAAAGACAAATCCTTCATATGTAAAATTATAATCTATAACCTCACCTAGAGCTACTTCTGTGTCAGGGTGACTAACTGTCAATGTCTTAGGCGTTATTATAATTTTTGTAGTTTTTGTACCAGTTAAGATATAATTACCTTGATTAATTGTCACTGTAACAGTGTATACTCCAACATCTTTAACATCTCCACTGTATGTTATTTGCTCATTTAAAGAATCGGTCCCTCTTACTCCACTAAAGGTACAACTTATGCTCTTATGCGATGAACCATCGTATTCAAACTCTTTTGTACCCTCAAACTCAACCGTTACTTCCAACTTTATTGGAAGCACACTTATTGTGAAAAATGATCTCTTATAATTTCTATCATATGGTCTAAACATTACTTCACATGGCACACTTGCTACATCTTGGAAGTTAGGTTTAAATTCTGGAGTTCTCCACTCGTAAACGCCTGTTAAAGTGATTGTCTCCCACTCATTAGTCTGTACATTCAACCTTTTACCCTTAGCTGTTGCAAGCGCATCTGGCATGGTTTCACTTTTATTTACACCATATCTTGCGTTTGAAAGCGCATCCCCGTATTGAACATATACCTTGACCAAATCGCTAAAGCTTGGAGTTTTAGGCACTATTGTCAACACACTAGGATTTACAAAAACAGTGGCTTCGTAGTTACTTGAATTATGTTTAAAGCGGTTCGCATCATCAGGTTGCACAAAATATGCATATGTTCTGTACTGTGTAGGATCTCCGGATTTAAATGCATCTTCACCTGTTGCTCTTTCTATGACACCATTTAATCCAATTGAACTTATAGTATCACTATATTTTAGCCCTTCTACTGTATATGCTGGAGCAGGATCGGGACTAGCATACTCCTTAGTCTGAGGGGTAATAGATACTGTAAGCTGTGCTTTTGTTATTTTGTATGTAGCGCCAGTAAAAGTAATTTGATAATTTGGATTTTTAGTTACTATATTTCCAACACCTATGTTATACGTGCCAACATTATTGCCTGCAGCCCTTGTAAGACTGCCAGAAAGCAACACGTTTTCAAGTAAAGTATCACTGTTTGAATATACTTTATACGTAAGCGGAGCATTGCTTCCATAAACTAAGTTTTTACTGTCTGCTTTAACTTTTATCTTCATTTTGTTTACAGTAAGCGTAGAAACGGTAGTTGTATCATACTCAAATTCATATCCATATGAACTAGCAGTTGCAGTTTCTGCCTCTATTTCCAGGTTATAAACACCTGCATCATACAAAGTTTCATCGGAATAATACCCACAAAAAACGTCGTTTTTTTCTATCCGTACTTTGGGAGGATTTGTGAACCCAGCAGGTTTTTCTAAAGTATCATTTGCAAAGCTAAACTGCATTTCACTTGAAGAACCATACTCAATTTCAAAAGACTTTATTCCTAATAAAATTGTAACTTTATTTATAGTTAACTCGAATGGAGATGACTGGGTAGCATTATAATTATCACTTTCTGCCTTTACAGCTATTACATACACCTTGCCAGCCTTCACAGTAGTAACTACACCATTTTCTCCTATTAAAACTTCTCCAGTACTGTTATAGGTCGGATTGTCTGAAACAATATTGTATGTAACCACCCCATCCCCACTACCACCAGATGTTCCTAAAGTATATGCTTCGTTAAAATTCATAGATGGATTAGAAATTATGCTAATTGCATCTTGAGTTGCCTTTGAAATAATAAACTCTTTAATTGGATTTTGAATGTAGTATGTTTTTGCCGTTTCAGGAGTTATCCCAAAATTATCACCTTCTACTACCATAGCAGCATATTCTCCTGCCATAGATGGAGTACTTACCATTAATTTATATGAGTTTTCTCCAATTGTTATATCTGCTTCTGAAGGGTCTAGAACTTTTTCATAAAATTGAAAACTTAAAGCGTTACTAACCCCACCTAAGTCATTAAATGTTGCACTATAATTCATGACCCTTGTTGAATTATATACCAGAGTTTCTCCTACCCCACCTTCATAATCACTTTCATTAAACCCAGCATATGTAGCTATTCGAGATCTTGATTTTATTTTATACGTTAAAGACGTTTGATTCCCGACAGGATCGCCTTCAGTAGGATTTTCTATCTTTAGGTACAAATTAAAGAAATCGTTATCTGTAACATCTCTGAATGTAGCAGTAAGAGTATAACTCCCTATATTATGCCCTGCTGGTGAAAAATTAAAGTTTGGTGGAACTTTTGGTAACTTATCATTTAAAACTTCTGGGATATTTTCCCCAGCCCAATAATGATGCGCCACTATTGCGGGTGCTTTAGCATCATACTCTTTTTCCAAATGCGCTCTTTGTATAACTACACTAACTGCCCGTTTTGTAATGTTTCCAAAATTGCCAGATACTTCTGCAGGCAATATATAATTTCGAGCAGAAAGTCCTCTCATACTGAATCTTACAATAACTGGGACATCTGGATTTGCGCTAACATCCGGAGAAGAATAGTGAATCTCTGCAGAAATTACTAGTTTTGCTTCATTATTTGCATCATTTGAAACTATTCCTATAACTTTACTTTGACTGACAACTGTACTTTGATAAATAGGCCTACTATCACCATCTAACCCACCAAGTCCATCATATTCTTTTTCAGTTACAACCACATCATGGTCAGTTGCATTAAAATTAACGCTTAGTTGTTTTTTGGTTATTGTATATTGTCTTTGTAATTTACCCCTCGTAACCCCGTCTTTTGCATAAACTATGGATAGTCTACCATCTTCTATAGCATTAATTGGGCTGGTGCCATGATTATCCAGTGTGAATGTAAATCCGTCGGGGCCACCACCTAATAAATCCCTAGATGGAACCAATGTATATACTTCAGATCCGGTATATTCTTTTGGGCTATTAAACGCATCTCCTATAAGATTTATATCCTCAGCAACTACTTTAATAGTTTCTAGCGCCGCACTCATTATTACTTTGATTTTTAATTCGCTGCTATGACTAAAGTATTCATACTCATGGAAAATGGTAATTAACTGGTTGTCAGCATTATAAAACTTTATGCTATCAATGTACTTACCGTTAGCTTCTATAGTTCCAAGTTTTAATGTAAGTTCAAATGATTGTGCTGACCAAAATTTTGACTCAAGTGTGGGAAGGACGGTGCAAGTTAATCCAGAAACTGCTTGATCTTCACTATCTACAATCATCAAATCTACTATTTTTACAAACCTTCCATAATATCTAAAATTTCTTTGTGCCATGTTTTTATCAGGCTGGTAAACATTGCTTGTAGATAATTTAACTTCTTTATCTGTTCTAAACTCGCCTGACCAACCTGGTTTTGCGTTTAAAGTAAAGGTTATTTGCCCGGTGTTATCTATTGAACTTACGATACTTCCAAGTTCAGGATTTATGGTTATTGTATTTCCATATTCATCTGTGCTACTAATGCTTAGTGTCCTTGATGGATTATTCACATACCAAACATTAACAAATGATGTAATTTGAGATTGATATCCGAGTACGCCTTTATGCTTTGGAGCTAACTGTTCGGTAACACCCACAAACGAAACGTCAGATAAAATATTGCTATAATTTCCACCCTCAGCCTCTCCAATAATGCCTCCACCTTTTTCACTCGATGCAAAAACCTTAGCTCTACTATGAATTGTCGAAACAGTTGCGCCGGAGGAATACCCAACCAAACTACCTACCGAACTTCTACCTACGAACGAACAAGTCTCGTCGATAATTATGTTTTTAACTGTGGCGTTGCTAGATAAAAGCCCAAATAAGCCTACTCTATTTTGCGTAGCATACTCCGTTCCTTCAAGATTAAAGTTTTTAATCTTCTTCATATCTCCATCGTATGTACCTGAGAATGGATAATATCTATTATCACCATGCCCTACAATCATTAAGGTTTCCATGTCTGAAAAATCGATATCTTTTGTCTGTTTGAAAAACCTATTTATATATGATTCGGGTGCTACTTGTCTCGTTACATTTTTTGCTAAATTATCAAAATGGGTGGCATTTTCAATCAAAAATGGGTTATCTATACTTCCCCACACTTCATAATTAGTTGGATCATATCCATAGTTTCTAATTGCCACGCTATGTTTGAATTTTACATTTGTATTATGCTCGCCTGTAGTTGGTACCAACTTTTTCAAAACTGGAGCATATACTGCTGAACGATCGCTTACAGTATATTTTCTAGCAAAATGACTTTCATGTACAGTGCTAAACATCTCATTTAAAGGTTTAGTCGCTAGAAGCTCACTCGTTAAACCTACATACTTGTTCGTTGTAGGGTCGTCTTGAACGGCAGTATTATCCATCGATTCCGAACCATATCCAATTGCATTCATATTTGGATTATTAACCGAACGATTAAAGTATACAAATTTAGGTGTAGTAGAAATATCATCAGTCCTGGCTATTCTTCCGCCCAGAACACCACCAATATTACCGCCATAAGTTGTCCCGCCACCAGACCAAAATGCTGCATCTACAATTGATAGAGAGTAGCTAGCAAATATCTGACATTCGTTTCTTCCTACAAGCCCACCAACAAAACTTCCAGAAGCTACAACACTACCAGAACTATACGAATATCTAACTACTGCGGTGTTTAAAAATGTAGATCCGTTTAAACCCACAAGTCCGCCAACGTTAGATATTCCTTTAACTGTACCATTGAAAAACGAATGGGAAATTAAACCCCTGTTTGTTCCGACAAGCCCTCCTACATTAGAAGTTAATGTATCGTCACCAACATTTGCATTAAGAAGTCCCACCCCTTCAATTTTTGCAGAGTTAGCAGTTTGCCCAAAAAGTCCACCCTGAGGAGAAACGAGGTTAGATATAACATGATAATTATATTCATTAACCCCGCCAATAAAATGACCTGCAAACGGTTTAGCGGCCGTCCCTATTGGTCTAAAATTATCAACCCCAGACATATCAATATCTTGTGTCAGGACAAAATACACATTAGCAGTATCAAGCTTATCATCATTCACTTTGACAACAACATCCATCAAATCTAAAGCATCTTCAATTTGATACGGATCTGCCTGAGTACCCGACCCATACAATGCAAATGCCGCCTCAGCATTTAAACCATTTCTGTTTTCCGAAACTGAAAATCCAAAAACAAGCAATAAACAAAGAACAGTTAATAGCATAAAACTAATAACTATCTTCCGAATGTTTATAACCTCTAACCCATTTGACTTTGTGTATACTTTCATATCCTATACTCGAAAATCTTTTAAATCTGAAACTGCACACAATCTCGATTTTAACATTTTGACTTATACCATTTTAGCACATACGCGCGCGCTAGACAATATTAATAATCAAAGAAGGAAGGCGCATGCGCGCCCTCTTGAAATTAAACATTTAGAGTCTGTACACTAAAATTACAATGTATCGACACTTGTAGTCCAAAATAACCTATTTCATAGCATCACATCAAGAAACACTTACACTCTTGCATCTCTAACTTGTTTTCTAGAACACCTACACTTTTATCTCTTATTTATTTTCTGCAACTTCAAAAAAGCCTATACCTCTTTATCTCTTATTTTTTTAGACAACACCGCAAAGAAGTGCTTATACTTCAGCATCTCTTATGAAAAACTTATTATCTAATTTTTTAATCCTTAAGCCCTTGCCTTTTTTTGATATTACGAAAAGAATTCCTGTATTTGCCTTTAGTTTTCTTGGTTTTCCTATTTTTATAAGTTTAAACCTTTGCTCTCCTGGGATTCTTGGAGAATAAACTTTTTTTCCAACAGAGGTATATCCTAGTTTTGTTTCAATTCCCATATCAAACCGTGCTTTCTTTTCCGAGAAGTTATAAGCTACAACCAGCATGTCTTCCCCATTTTTATAGCAGGAACATTTTACCTTGTTATTATCTACAACAAATGGATTTTTATCATCCCAGTATCCATAAAATTCAGCCTTACCTATATCGAATTCATCTAAAATCTTGTATACCTTACTAAGCCCGATACTAGTATTCTGGGTCAGCCCATACTTTGGAAGCATGGCATAAAGTAAACACTTAATTATTGATGCATTTTCTGGGGCAGCTACTGATATTCCGTATGGAATACCAGATGCTTCTATAAGAAGCTCTTTTGGACTAGTAACGGTTTTATCAAAACTACCATCTAGCCACACCTTATCCATAAACGGTAGTACATCTGTATAGTAATTTAGAGAATTTGCATATCCGCATTTATCATTAAATTGATCGGAAATCTGCATCTCGATAATTCCGGGGATTCCTTTAATTTGTCCCATTATTTTTTTAATGCGCTCCATTGTCTCTCTTCCAACGCTTGCATCTCGCATCGTAATGGCATCAATATCTGCGTTTTTAATAAAATAATTAATCCCTTCTACGTAATAATTATCCATTCGGGATGATGGGGTACAAATGACTGCTTGGTCACTTTGTCCTTTTCTCTTGCCCGCATTATATCTAACTATTTTATCAACAATTATGTCGTCTCCTATAGCTTTTACTTCATCTGAACTTTCCTTATTTCTATTCCGAGACCTTAGAAGCAGTTCATCGCCAAGCGCCTTATATGCATATATCTCGCGACTTTGTGTACTGGTTTCTCTTAAGTTGTACGATAAGCTTAAACCAAGTCCCTTATCATGTAACTTTCTTGACAATGCGGCAATAGCTTTAATGTATGGGAAGGGGTAATTTAGGTAAGGATTAGCTTCTCCACCATAGGTAATGTTTAAATAAGTCAAACCATCTTTATTTGCTCTATTTA
>JAAZLE010000014.1 GCA_012799455.1 Clostridiales bacterium
CCCTTGTTCTTCAGTTATTTTACCATCCCCTACATTAGCCCTAACTGCTAATATTTCCATTATCCTACTGTGCCTTTTTTCGGTTAAATCCCAGAACAAGAATGGAATAATACTTAGTATTCCGCTTGGAATGGCAATAAGTGATGTCCACATAATTATTGGCGATGTAACCTTATCAGTTTGGTATAATACCTCCGTGTTTTTCCCATTAAAACCAAAAGCTTCATAAATTGCGGGATTAATAAAAGCCGTACCTAGCCCAACTATAGTTAGTAAAACAAATGATAGTTGTCCCATAAATCCCTCTATTCTTTGCCCTGTTTTATATTGTTGATAGTCATTAATCATGGCACTAAGAGCAGGTTGTATTACCACAGTTGCGCCATTAAATAGTGTGATTAACAATATAAAAACATACATGACATATGGCGTTACAGCTGTTGGCACACTTGCAGCCAAAACAACAGGCACGGTGAATATAGCACATAAAGTATTAATTGCAATTACAACCTTTTTCTTCCCAAATTTATTAATAAGCATTGGGGCTAATATCATACCTGGCACGCATGCGCTTCCTGCAAGTGTGACTAAAATTGATTGCGCCCAAGGAGCATCTTTATAATAATACGTAGCAATCCATACCACATATGCAGTCGCAGCCATTCTAAAAACACCAAGTATGGTTGATATTGTATTAATCCAAAAATATTTATTTCTCGAAGCACTCTTTATCCCTTCGACAAACTTTACCTTGTTTACAGTTGCTCTTTTTTGTACAAACCTCTCTTTTACACCAAAAACGGTTAGTAAAGCAAGAGCCAAGCACATAGCTGCCATTATGGGCAGTATAACTTGCATAGAACGAATGTCATTTATGCCAGCCATTACTACTTCGCCTGCTTCATTTTTAGTACTGTATAGCAAATTAGCTAAAAGCGGAAATAGTATCGTAACGATTGATGGACCTAGCGAATATATGACTGAACCTATGGACATTAAATTTGTTCTTTCTTTATGACTTGGCGAAATAACTAAGACAAGGTTATTATACGCGTTACTGTACAGGGTAATAAAAAACTGCATGATGTTGAAAATAATTGTAAATGCCACAAGCATAACAACATAATTATCTATTAGTGCATAAGGAATAAAGACTAGCGCTAGCATAGAAAGCATAATCGGTATCGGCAACCATATCAGCCAGGGTCTAAACTTACCAAATCTAGAGTTTGTGTTATCAATAATAACACTAAGCAGTGGTGATCTTAACAAAGAAAACACACTGGTTGCAAGACCTATAATTGTCATGTCCCAAATATCAACTCCTAGCGCAACTGCTATGTACATACCTGCTGCGAGTGATAAATATGTAGGTATTACTGATACACCAAACACACCCATACCACCTACACAATAAGCGGCAAACTCTCTAAAACTTAAAAAATTACCCTTTGGCGGCCTATCCCAATGTGAGAAAATGTATTTCAAAACATAAATGACCTTTTCAAAAATATTTGAACCCTTTTTGTTATCTGCTTTTTGCATTGCTTTCTCCCATGACTAAATATATTTTTTAAGTATTTTCTCACTTTCAACCAGCATTCTTATTAAGTGGAATGGCCCTTTATATGTATGTCCCTTGCATGCAGGTTCGGTTGGGCGTCCATCTCTTCTAAGGTACCCATACCACTCCCCAAATTCTGGATCGGCAAAGTGTTTATTAGCATATTCATAAAACTCTTTAAACATTGATAAGTATTTCTCATCTCCAGTGTAATCATAGAATTTAATAGTAGCAGTAATTGCTTCTGTATGCACCCACCATAATTTCATATCATGTTCATATGCTTCAACTGGCTTCCCTTCTATATCTTTAAAGTATAGTATTCCCCCAAACTCTTCATCTTTTCCGAAATTATATGCTTTTATAAAGATATCTTCTGCTTGTTTTAAGAGTTCTCTATCCCCTAATAAATGGGCCGTATCTGCTAAAAACCAGGATAATTCTATGCTATGTCCCGGATTTACAATTCTTCCAGTGGCACTATCAAAATAAAAAGAACCATCTACTAATCTTCCTTCTAACATAAGGCCTGTTTTCTCATGCCGAAATGTAAAAATGTCTTTAATCAATTGTTTTGCAATGCATGCATACTTCTCTTTATTTACGCTATCAATTTCAATTAACACATTTGTTATGTTCAGAAGAATCATCGGCCCTCCAAGAGCTCTTGTTTCTCTTGTCTCCGCAATTGTCTTTGGAGTAATTTTGTATGGGTCGCTTGCTGGATCGGCATACATGCTCATCAAAAAATCATAGTACTTTCTAGCCTGAAAAAGCGCCTCATCATCCTTTTTTACCTTGTATTGTAAAATCTTAATTAAAACATAAAAGCACTCTGAGAAAAAATATCTTCTTTTACGAAGAGGTTTGCCCTCTGCAGTTACAGTAAAATACATTCTCCCGTCTTGTTGATCTATACAGTGCTCATCTAAAAATTTGGAGCAACTATCTGCTATTTCCATCCAAGACGAATTATAACCATATTCGTTTATTAAGTTGTAGTATGTATAACCCGTTCTGCCTTGCATCCACACACCTTTGTCTGTAGAGTAAATATTACCATTTCTGTCTAGGCAGGTATAAATACCTCCATTCTTATTATCTGCACCATACTTAATCCAAAATGGCGCAACATCATTAAATAGCGTATTTTTCACATGTTGATATAAGTTTGCAATTTCCATTTCCCCTCTTTTATTCCCCCATACTTAATCCAAAATGGCGCAACATCATTAAATAGCGTATTTTTCACATGTTGATATAAGTTTGCAATTTCCATTTCCCCTCTTTTATTCCCCCATACTTACATTACTTAGTATTCATACTACATAAGTAGTAATAACATAACAAAGCAATTGTACCATTTGAACTCAAAGTTGTAAATACGTGCATAATATTGTATAATTTTAAAAAAGTTAGTTTTTGTTTAAGCAACAGATCAAACTACCCTTGCATAATAATCACACCAATTATATTTAACTTTTATCAACGAATAGTTTAAGCATTATACTACACGCTCGCTATTACTCGAATTTTTGTAAATTGAGGAGAATAAGTATGGATAAGAATTTAGAAAAGGACAATACTTCCAATTATATTGAATCAAAACCAAATAATGATTATTGCTCAAATGGGAACCTTGACAATGTAGAACAGACACCCAATAGTACAAAAAGCAAGAAACAAAAACACAAAGAAGTTAAAGACTCAGATTATGCTAATAAGACTGTTTTAGATGAAACAAAGTACCTAACAAAAGCCAACGTTTTTAGTTTTGCTGCAGGAGGACTTGGGCAGAATTTAATTATTGGGATAGTCAATTCTTATATATTATTCTTCTTAACAGATATCGCACAAATTGGGCTAGCAGCAACATCTACACTAATGTTAGCAGCTAGATTATTCGATGCTTTTAATGATCCCATTATGGGCACAATCGCTGATAGAACAAATACTAAATATGGAAAACTTAGACCTTACTTAGCTATAGCTCCTATGCCCTTACTTTTCTTAACCGTTGCTCTATATTTGCCACCACAATGGCTACCAGACTCTACAAGACTTGCTTATTACTGCATCATTTATGTACTGTGGGGGATATTCTATACAGTTGGCGATATACCTTTTTGGGGCATGCCCTCTGCCATGACGCCTAACCCTAAGGAGCGCTCAAATTTTATTACCTTTTCTCGTTTATTCCATTCAATCGGAGGTGCACTACCGACAATACTACTTCCCATATTTTCCTTATTTTTCGGAGAAAAACAGCCTATGTCGTACTTTACTATGGCAATATTAGCAGGTGTTATTGGTGCATCTTTGTTTCAACTAGTGTTTTTTGGATCAAAAGAACGAGTAAAAAGCAATATCCCAACTCCTTCTGTGGCTCAAATGTTTAAAGAATTATTTACTAACAAACCTCTTTTAGTTACGGTAGCCGCAAATATTGCTGCTTTCGCAAGGGCAATACCTATATCTGCAGGACTTTATTTAAGTAATTATTTATTGATTGGAGTCCCAACCGGCTTAGGTCAATCTATGGTTAATACCTTAATGGTTGCAGGATTTGGTGTATCTGGATTCTTAGGTATGTTAACTACCCCGTTTTTCACTAAAAGGTTTGAATATAGGAAATTATATATGCTTTCATGTATCGTGGGAGCAGCTTCAATGGGTTTACTCACTCTGCTTGCATTTACAATTGGTCCTTATATGATATTATTTATCTTAGGTTTTTTTGTTATGGGTCTGCCTTTTGGACTAGTAACCAATTTAAACTACTCCATGATCGCAGAAAGTATGGATTATGCAGAATGGATGTCAGGTAGAAGAACAGAAGGAATCAGTGCTTCTATGCAAACATTTATGAATAAAATGATGACAACCTTCCAAAATTTTATGATCCCACTAATGCTTGCCATATTCAAATACACCGAGCCAATTGGCGTTAATGATACTCCTGAACAATCACCCTTAACAAAACTGGGTCTTACACTTCTTGCGACAGTTTTACCTTTACTCGCGTGGGTAGTCAATTTCTTTATAATAATGTTCTATCCACTACATGGAGACTATAGAGCAAATATGTATAAGGAATTAGCTGAAAAACGCGAAGCTGCGGGACTTACAATTGCGCCCGATCCAGAAAATTGATTAAACAAAAAGAGGGTTCTGTAGAAACACAACCCTCTTTTTTTATAATTTAAACTTTTAATTATTAGTCTACCTTTGGTATAGTTTCAAACCCTTTTTGCAGGTCTTCTTCAGTTAGTATAGAATCAACCATTTCTCCGGAGTTATACATCCTATATGCACTCATATCAAAATGTCCAGTTCCCGTTAAACCAAATATAATGGTTTTTTCCTCACCTGTCTCTTTGCATTTTTCTGCTTCAATTATAGTAGCACGAATGGCATGTGCACTTTCTGGTGCAGGTAGAATTCCTTCTGTACGTGAAAACAGTGAGGCTGCTTCAAAAACTTCTTTTTGTCCTACCGACGTTGCCTCAATATAACCATCTGCGTACAATTTACTAATAATTGGACTCATGCCATGGAATCTTAGACCACCTGCATGTATGGGAGATGGGATAAAGCCATTTCCAATAGTATACATTTTTAAAAGTGGTGTAATTTTTCCTGTATCACCAAAATCATATGCATACTTACCTCTTGTAAGAGATGGGCAAGATGCAGGTTCAACCGCGATTATTCTAATATCGTTTTTGCCTTGAATCTTCTCACCTACAAATGGTCCAATTAATCCACCTAAGTTACTGCCACCACCAGCGCATCCGATAATAATATCTGGTTTAATCCCATATTTTTCGCAGGCTGTTTTTACTTCTAATCCAATTATGGACTGGTGAAGTAAAACGTAGTCTAGAACACTTCCTAATGCATACTTACATTTATCTCTTGTTGCACATACTTCTATAGCCTCAGAAATTGCACAGCCTAATGATCCCGTTGTCCCAGGTTTTTCTTCGGAAATTTTTCTTCCTACATTAGTTACCATTGATGGAGAGGGTGTCACTTCTGCGCCATATGTTTTCATAACTTCAACTCTGTCCGGCTTTTGCATTGCACTTCCTTTAACCATAAAAACATCTAATTTAATATCAAAAAATGAACAAGCCATTGCTAACGCTGTTCCCCATTGTCCAGCACCAGTTTCTGTCGTTATTGATGTTAATCCCTGCTCTTTAGCATAATAAGCTTGTGCTATAGCTGAATTTAACTTATGTGAACCCGATGTATTATTTCCTTCAAACTTGTAATAAATTTTAGCAGGAGTACCTAATGCCTTCTCTAAAAATGTTGCTCTAACTAACGGAGATGGTCTTACCATTTTGTAGAAGTTTAACACCTCTTCTGGTATGTCAATATACCTATCCGTTTCGTTAAGTTCTTGCTTTACAAGTTCTGTAATAAAAATACCACAAAGTTCCTCAAATGTTACAGGCTTCAATGTAGCCGGATTTAAAAAGGGTGCGTGTTGTTCTTTCATATCTGCCTTAACGTTATACCATTGTTTAGGAAGCTCCGCTTCAGACAAATAGATTTTGATTGGAATGTTGTTTTTTTCGTTTGCCATAATTATTACCTCCTTAATGGCTATATTCGTTATTTTTTTATATAAAAAAACACGGCGAGTTTCGTTTGGGACGAACTTCGCCGTGGTGCCACCCAATTTCACAGGTTTCCCTGCCTTCATTGTAGGATACTATCATACCCCCTCTCTGTTACGGGAGAACCCGTCAATCACTACTTTACTTCAATTTCGCAACTGCCCTCAACAGTCCATTCATATACCCTCTGTCCCCTTGTCGCACCAACCCAAGTCTCTCTCATCACCGATAAAGTATACTACTACTCTGTCTCAACGGTTTTTTATTGTTAGACTTAATGATACACTAGCGTTTTTTGAATGTCAACAATAAATTTTTAGTTTATTACACTAAATTGATAAATTGTCTAATCTTTGTCATTGTGGTCTTTTAGCCAGTTTTTTTAAACCTTTTATTTTTTATTACCTTTATTTCTAGTACGTTTTTCCTCTTTTTTCTTAAGCATCATTATGTATCCATTTGGATTGTTAGGAATACTTTCTTTATGTTCTTGATATTGAGGTAAGCAAGGTAAAAGTGATTTTATAAGAGCTGAAATGTTTTTAACATTATAGTTTTCAGGAACAAAATCACTAAACTGCTTTTTCATTTTTGATGCAATTAAGCTATATAGAGCAACACCGTTTTCCTCCATTGCATCTTCTATTATAACCTTGAGAGCTTCCATCTGTTCAGTTGGCAAAGCAAACTTTTTAGATTTAGTCTTGCTTTTCTGGGGCTCTCTTTCTTTAGCTTTAGCATCCCCATTGGTGCAAACAACCTTGTCTCCCGCTTCCTTTTCCGTACTTTCATTGATAGACTCGCCAAGATATATAAACTCACTAAACGCATTAACAAACTCTTTAATCGCCTTTCTTTCGCCCATGCCGATAACTTCTTTTCCGTGCGCTTTTAGTTCTTGTGCAAGACGGGTAAAATCGCTATCATTACTAACTATACAAAACGTATTAATGAAAGGCTTTTCATACAATATTTTCATAGCTTCTATTGTTAAAGCTATATCTGAAGTGTTTTTGCCACTTACATGACTAAACGATTGTACACCAGTCAACGAATATTTGCTTGCTTCCTTCCTCCACCCTTCGATTTGTACCGCTCTATTATATTGCGCCATCTTCGCGCCCGTAATTCTTGTCCAATCAGACACAATTGCCTTTACATGAACTGTGCCTTTTTTCTCCATAGTGTCTATAATCTGACCTACGTTTTTATAACTAATATTTTCTGCATCTATTAGTATTGCAATTTTATTATCTTCCATTTTTCTCCTTTATTTCTTGACATCTTTCTTAAGTGCTTTCTTATTTGGTTTATCCTTTTTCTCTTTTACCCTATCATAATCAGCAACTTTTATTATTTCTTCACCATCTTTAATTTCATAACCCAGTATATAGCCAGATGCAATCATATCCTTTAAAATCTTTTGAAACTCTGGCTTCATTTTCCTCTTAGCAAAGACCATTAATTCTGAAACCGTTTTAACTTCATTGCTTTCCACTTTTTTTACAATACTGTGTTTTCTTTTTAACTCAATAGATAAAACTACTGCTCCTATAAAAAACATTACACAAAGCATACCACCTGCTAATCTATATGTAGAGAGAAATGCTGCAAGCATAGCGGCAAGAGGACATAATATAATTAAAATACCAATCAAGAATAGATCCAATTTAAACGTTTTTCGAGGTCCGTAATTAGCACTAATATTTACTATTTCTCCCGAGTATAGTTTGTTTGTTCTTTCTTGTTCTTTTTCTCTTGCATCTCTTTTTTCTTCAAGTTTAGCTAGGTATACTTCATATTTAGCTTCTAATTCCTTTTTGACATAGTCAGGAGCTAGCATCATTACCTTTTTAAAATCCCTACTATACCCGTTATCTTCGCAAAGATAATTATCAAGCAATCTACATCTGCAAGTCCCCCACCAACCCCGGTAATCGTTTGGGTCTAAATTGATTGCTTTAGCAAAACTTTCAAATGCGCCTGCATAGTCTTGTACTTCTAAAAACGCCTCCCCTCTCGCTATATGTTCAGTATTGTCTTTATTTACTTGTATAGGAAATACCTTATCATCATTCGCAGATACGTCATGGATATAAATTTCTTTACGACCACACTTTGGACAGGTCGCACTCTTCCCTCCCGCATCTAGGTATAGTGGAGTTCCACAATCATCACATCTATAATCTGTTTTTGACATAGCGCCCTCCTATCTTTGCCTTAGACTAACCTTAACATTTATCTCTGTTTGCTCTTGAATACATCTTCAGCAATTTTAACACTTGCTAATGCATCCTTTGCATAATAATCTGCTCCTATTTCATTTGCATATTCGGGTGTTAAAACCGCACCTCCGACCATTATTTTACAGTCTGTTTTTTCTCTTAACTTCTCAATGGTTTTTCTCATATTGTCTACTGTAGTTGTCATTAAAGCTGAAAGTCCTACTAACTTAACACCATATTTAATAGTAACATCCACTACCTTATCTATTTTAGCATCTCTACCAAGATCTATTATCTCATATCCATAATTTTCAAGTACAACTTTAACAATGTTTTTGCCAATGTCATGGATATCTCCCTCTACTGTTGCAAGTATAATTTCACCTTTCTTTTCCACAGTTATACCAGAACTACTTATAGAAGTGTTTATCACATTAAATGCCGCTTTAGCGCTTTCGGCACTGGATAATAACTGGGGTAAAAATATAGTTCCTTTTTCAAAATCTTCACCAATTTTATCCAATGCTGGCATCAATATATTGCTAACAACATCAAGAGGTGCCATCCCATCCTTTAATAATGTTTCTGTCTTTTCTATTGCTTCTTTGGACAGGCCCTTTATAACTGCTTGCTCTAAAGACAATTTGCGATTATCCTGAGAGGGCGTTTCTTTATTTTCATAAACACCAAATTTAGCAATGTATTTCTCGCAATTTTCATCCTTACCAGCTAGTGCTAAAAATGAATAATAAACACTCATCATTGCATCGCTAGTAGGGTCTATAATCCCTGCGTTAAGACCTTTTGAAAGCACTTGAGCAAAAAATACTGCATTAATATTTTGTCGATTTGGTAAACCAAACGATATGTTTGAGACTCCTAAGACTGTTTTTACATCTAATCGGTTCTTAGCAACATCGATTATTTCAAGTACAGTTTTTGCATTATTAGGTCCTGTGCTAATAGTCATTGCCAGCGGATCTATTAAGAGTTTTTCTTTTCCTATCCCATAAGAATCAGCCGTATCAACTAGCGTCTTTGCAACCTTTATCCTACCCTCAACTGTCTCATCTATTCCCTTCTCATCTAAGGTCAAACCTACTATCATCGCTCCGTATTTTTTTGCTAAAGGAAATACCTCCTTCATGCTTTCAAGCTTACCATTAACAGAGTTAATTAAGGGGACACCATTGTATATGCGTAGCGCTTTTTCTAATGCTTCTACATTTGACGTATCGATTTGTAATGGTAAATCAGTTACCGACTGAACACTCATAACTGCTTTTGATAACATCTCTACTTCGTCTACCCCCGGAAGACCAACATTTACATCCAAAATGTGTGCTCCTGCTTCTATTTGTCTTACAGCTTCAGACTTAACATACTCCATGTCATCATTACGAAGGGCTTCCTTCAATAGTTTTTTACCTGTTGGATTAATGCGTTCGCCTATCACTAGAGGAGCATTTTCAAAATTAACTGTTTTTCCATATGATGATATTTTTGAAAAAACCTTCTTCTCGATTGGCTTGATACTTGCTGTCTTTTTTATGTTAAATAATTTAGCTATATAACTAGGCGTAGTTCCGCAACAACCACCTATTAAGTGTGCGCCTTCTTCTACACCTTGTTTCATTAGTCTAGCAAACTCATCAGAGGTTATATCATATTGTAATTTCCCATTTACTATTACTGGCATTCCCGCATTTGGTTTTATCATAATTGGTAAGTTTGTAAATTGACGTAATTTTTTAACCCACCCAATCATTTTATTGGGACCAAACCCACAATTTAAACCTATAACATCAACAGATAGGCCCTCCAACAGTGTAGCTACAGTTTCAATATCACCGCCAGTCAAAGTCTTTCCCGTATCATCTAAAGTAACGCTTGCAATAATTGGTAAATCCGAATTTTCTTTTGCAGCAAGTATTGCTGCCTTCATTTCATATAAATCAGACATAGTTTCAATCATAATAAGATCGACACCTTTTCCGGCTACTACAATTTCTTCGAAAACCTTATATGCATCTTCAAAACTAAGATCCCCTATTGGCTTCATTAGTTTGCCTGTTGGACCTATGTCTAATGCAACATACGAACCTTTTTTCTTATCCGCTGCTTTTCTTGCTATCTTTACAGCTTGTTTTATATACTCAGTTGTCCTTTCTTGAAACTTAAAAAAATTGGCACCAAATGTATTTGTTAAAATGATGTCAGCACCACTTTCCAAATATCTAGTGTGCAACTCTTCAATGACCTCAGGTTTTTTAAAACACCAAGTCTCAGGAAGTTCACCTGCTCCTAATCCATAAAAAGTTTGAAGAGCTGTGCCACAAGCCCCATCTAAAACCAGTATTTCTTTGCCTATTCTATTTCTAATATCCATAATTACCCAACTGATATCTACATAAACTCTCTGTCATTTATTAAATATTGACTTACACTAACTGGTTAACTATTTAAGTAGCGATGAAATATTATTGTAAATACTTCTTGCTACATCGGGTCTGTTCATAGTGTACAAGTGAATGTTATTAAAACCATTAGCAATTAAATCAACTATTTGATGCGTTGCATATGCAATACCAGCTTGTTTTAAAGATTCATCATCATTTGCATATTTTTCAACAATCATTCTAAAACTTTGTGGAAACGCAGTAGCATTTAATTCACACATTTTATTTGCCATTCTACTATTTAAGATGGGCATAATACCTGCAACTATAGGCACATCAATCCCACTTCTTAGTAGCTTGTACATGTATGTATATAGAATGTTATTATCAAAAAACATTTGAGTCGTTAAAAACTCACAGCCATTATTGATTTTAATTTTAATATTTTCAATATCATCCTCTAACGTTTTTGAATCCGGATGACCTTCTGGATAGCATGCTCCACCAATACAAAATGTACCTCTATCTTTAATTTCCTTCATTAAATCAGAAGCATATCTGTATCCATCTTGCCTTGGAAAATCCATCCCTTCAGGAATGTCTCCTCTAAGTGCTAATATATTATGTATTCCTGAATCTTCTAACGAATCAAGTACGCTTGCTACCTTTTTTCTATCACTACTGACACAAGTCATATGAGCAAGCGCTGTTATATTATTAACTAATTGCACTTCTTTTGCCATTTCGATTGTGTTGTCGCTATTTTCACCCGTTGAACCGTAAGTGACACTAATAAAAGATGGATCTAAAGAAGCTAGTTCTTTGATTATGTTTTTAGCCCCTGTTAACTCCATACCTCTTTTGGGCGGGAATATTTCTAGAGAAAAGGAAACTTTATTTTTATTTAAAATATCGGAAATTTTCATTTTGCCCCTTTTTCAAAACTAACATTCACACTGTCTGCGAATTGTTAACCTTATCATTTACACTAATATGCGCAAATTATAACAAAATATTAAAATATAATCAATTATACTACTATGACAGCATGTATTATATATGTACCTTTGCCATCCTTAATTCTTAACATTACCCCCCACTAATTTACGGGCCTATTATTGTAGCCATATCTACTAAATATCAATCTTTTAAGCCTTTAAATTAAACAACTCTTATCACATTCGTCAAAACATTCTCGCGTGCCAATCTAAATCAGTATAATTAAAATATACAAAAAATATTTATTATTTACGCACATATTGTTATAATTAACTAACAAACGGGAGGACGTAAAAATGCGAATTATTATTGTCGGAGCAGGAAATGCAGGTACCGAACTCATTGAGAGTTTATCGTTTGAAAACCATAATGTTGTCGTTATAGACAAAAAGCACGATCTTGTTGAAGAACTTGTCAACCTATACGATGTTAAAGGTATCTGCGGTAACGGTGCTACAAAAGAAGTATTAGAAGAAGCTAATGTTAAAAATGCTGACATAATAATTGCCTGCACACATAATGATGAGTTAAACATACTATGCTGCCTTCTTGCCAAGAACTTTGGGGCAAAAGAAACGATAGCGCGAGTTAGAAACCCTGAGTATTTTAATCTTTTTAATGATGATGACACTCCACTTTCAATGATGATAAATCCAGCTGAAGATGTAGCGGATGAGATTTTTAGATCTTTAAGATACCAACAAGCTATTAAAATCGATCCTTTTGCTGACGGTAAAATTGAAATGATGGAACTTAGAGTTGAAGAAGGTAGCATTTGGGCAAATAAACGCCTTATGGATTTGCCTGCAGTGTTCGATCAAAAAATTCTTGTATCAGCTATTGAACGCGATAGCGACATAATAATACCTGATGGTAAAGCGGTTCTTCTACCTGACGATAAAATTTATGTTATTGCCCCGACTAAAACCATAAGCAAACTGTCCAGGAGATTAAATTTCGTAAAGGGCGCTAAAAAAGTTATGATTATTGGTGGCTCAGACATCGCTAAGTATTTAGCAAAAAATCTTGCAAGAATTGACGCAACGGTAAAAATCATTGAAAGAAACAGACTTCGTTGTATTTCCTTAGACGAAGAACTCCCCCATGCAGAAATTATACATGGCGATGGTACTGATCATAAGCTTGTTATGGATGAAGGAATGGCAGAATGCGATGTAGTTATATCTCTATGTTCATTAGACGAGCAAAATATTATAATATCTCTTTTTGCACTGTCTTTAGGAGTTAAAAAGGTCATTACAAAAATAGACCAACCATCCTACTACAACATGCTCGCAGAAAGCGGATTAGACAGTATTGTATCGTTAAGAAAGTCTACAGCTGAACATATTATCAAATATGTACGAAGCAAACAAAATGTCACCGGAAGTAAAGTTAATAGACTATACAATATTGTCAACTCTCAAGCAGAAGCCATCGAGTTCATTGTATCTCCCACATTCACGCAACTTTCTGTCCCGTTAAAAGATTTAAAAGTAATTCCTAACATTTTAATCGGTGCTATAGTAAGAAACAAAGAATTAATAATTCCAGGCGGTATGGATACAATTGAAGTTGGAGACACCGTTATAGTTGTATCTAAAGTTAGAGAAGAGCCGCTTGATGACTTAAATGACATACTGGCATAACTAACAAAAATTGCCACTGATGACTTAAACGATATATTGGCATAACTAACAAAAGCCCTAAATGATACACTAGCATAACTAACAAAGGTAGAAGCAAAACATGCTAACGAAGGATAACTATATAAAATGAACTTTAGAATGGCAGCATATGTACTAGGAGTAATAAGCATAATCATGGCAATAGCCTTGCTTGTTCCACTTTTCATGGCGCTAGGCTTTGCAGAAGCAGGGCTACCTATTTGGTATGCTGTTTCCATTTCTATATTTCTTGCAGTAGGCATTCCCTTAGTCATTAAAAAACCAAAAAACAGCCTTTTAAATGCAAAAGGTGGCTTTATTACCGTTTCTCTTGCTTGGATATGGGTATCTTTAATAACAGCTATGCCTTTTTCGCTAAGTGGCGTGCTACCAAACTACTTTGATGCGTTATTCGAAACCGTATCAGGCTTTACAACAACAGGCGCCACCGTTTTAACTTCTATAGAATCAGTACCAAAAAGCCTACTATTTTTAAGAAGTTATACTCATTGGCTAGGCGGAATGGGTATCTTAGTAATGCTAGTTGCAATTTTACCTAAAGTTGATACCTCATTAGTCCAAGCATATAAAGCAGAAGTCCCTGGCATGACGTTTGGTAAAATAGTAAGCAAACTAAAATATACGGCGCGCATTTTATATGCAATATATATAGTACTAACTATAGCTCTCTTCATCATGTTAGTTATAGGAAAAATGAATCCATTTGATGCAATTATTCATACTTTTTCAGCTGCTGCAACTGGCGGATTTTCAAATTACTCATTGAGTATAGGAGCATATAATAATCTATATTACGAAATTGTCATTCTAATATTTTTGTTATTATTTGGCATGAATTTCGAAGTGTATTTTTTAACTTTAGTTGGACATTTTAGAGCGGCTCTTAAAAAAGAAGAGTTGTGGGGATATTTAGGCATATTTGGTGTTGCAACCGTTTTAATTACCTTCATCTTATTCCTAGGCAAAGTATACGCTACATTTGGAGAATCGCTGCGCTTTGGATCATTCCAAGTAGTTTCTATCATGACTACTACTGGATTTGCTACAGCAGATTTTACTAAGTGGCCAGCAGCAGCGCAAACACTTCTAGTTTTACTTATGGTAATTGGCGGGTCTTCTTCAAGTACCGCTGGAGGCTTAAAAGTGTCTAGGTTTATCATACTATTGAAGGTTGCTATGCGTGACATAAGAAAAAAGATATCGCCACACACTATTAAAAACATAAAATACGACGGTAAAATTATATCTGATGACACAACTAATTCAGTATTATCATACTTTTTCTTATTTACACTAATCTTATTTACATCTATAGTTTTAGTTGCATTAACCACTCCACTAAAAGAAAATGGGACTCTAGTAACCCATGTCACTGCTGTGATCACCTGTTTTGCAAACTCAGGTCCTGGGCTAGAACTCGTTGGCCCTTACGGTAACTACGCATTCTACTCCAACCTATCTAAAATAATTCTTTCTTTCAACATGTTGCTTGGCAGGTTAGAAATATATCCACTACTTTTCTTATTCTATCCTAAAGCATGGAAAAAATATTAATACCTTTTGAAATCTCTATTATCCACTAATAAAAAGTTTTTTGATAATTTAGAAAGTGAAGTTCATGCATTAAACCTGCTCGGAAGAGACACTTGCAGGCTCAATGCTCTCGCCACCTTTTTCAATTTTTTCTGATTTAGCCTCAAGTTCAGCAACAATTTGATTATACTTTTTCTTTGTCAAAGGATAAAAACATAAAATGATTATCATTATAAGACCACTTGCTGCAGAAATTATACTTGTTGCATTGAACCATAACGTTGCAGTTTGTTGTTGAGCTTCAGAAAGAATTATGACATTTTCATAATTTTTAGGCTCGAACCCTATACTTCTTTGCCAAAACCAAGTTACAAGCATAAGAACTAGAGAAATTAGACCAGGAAGTGAAAATAGTAAACTTTGCATATGTCCTTCTAAGCGTTTACCTGTTTTATGCTGTTGGAAGTCAGCTATTTCGCCTAACATAATAGGTATCAACAAATATGTGGGGTTTATAGCTGAAAGGAAAAATAGTATTGTTATGGTAACCGCAGAAGGCATGCCAATCGGTATATTTTGATATCCAAACAGTCCTAAAAACCCAAATGAAACAACACTAGAAACAGTAAATAATATTATAATTGCATTTTTATTAAGTTTTCTAGTTACTATTGGAAGAAGGAACATAGCAACCGTTGAGGCAAAGCCAATTATTGTCATAACAACCCCTGAAATTTGCATAGCTTGGGTGGTTGTTTCTGCAAATCTAAACTGAATTATTAATATAGTAAATTGACGACAAAACTCTCTTAAAGAACCAAACGAAAGAGCTAAAAAGAGAATAATTAAAGGCTTGTTTTTAAGCATCATCTTAATAGCGACGCTGAACTTCACTTTTTCTTCTTTATCTTTATCTTTAAGTTCGTAAACTCTTTCTTTAACTCTGAGTATAAATAAAACCAAAATAGTACCAATAGTAACTGCTATAATGCCAATGATTCTAATTCCCATATACTCCATTCCCTTCGCAGCAAAATGGGCTCTAATGGGCCCTGCGATTATCTGAAGGACACTTGGCGCGAATCCAAAAATAAGTCCAATTGGGGTCATCATATCAGCACGCTCCTGCGAAACAGGAGTAGTTACAGATGGCATAGTCTGATACATATTATTGTTGAAGTTCATCAACACAAAAAATGGAACACAAGTACAATATGCATAAATAATGCGCATGTTTTCCTCGCCGATTTGAGGAATCCAAGTAACAAGCACAGCAAATAAAGATAAAAGTGGGAGCGAAAATAAAATAAACGGCTTATATCTCCCAAACTTTGTATTTGTTCTTTCCATTATGTTGCCTATAAATGGTTGAATTAGCAAATTAATAACCATGCCTAAAATCATGATTAAATAGGCGTGAATTACATCAATATGATAAAAGTATGGAATAAACGAAATCGTTGCGACGTAGTACACCGAGCTAGAAATAAAACTAATGCCCAGAGCATAAAGCCCAAAATTACCCATTTCTTTTATCGTTAAACACCTTCCTTCTGGAGGCGTTTTCCACATTGATTTAATCTTCTTAAAAACACCCTTAACGTCTATTTTCATCTCGCTTATCTTCCTCTTTATTGTTGTTACTTATTTTGTTGAACAAACACATCTCTGCCATGTTTGCAAATTGGACAAATTATATCATCAGGGATAGGCCCATAGTGAACATATGCACAAACTGTACAGTAGTATGATTCTTTACTAACATCTTCTTTTATTGAAGTATCTTCTTTTTTCTCTTCTGCGTATGGAGCAAAAAAACTTTTATCTTTTTTACATATAGGACAAATAAAATCGTCTGGTATTGGTCCTTCGTGTATATACCCACATATAGTACAAATATATGCCTCTTTTTTAGCTTGATCTTTTTTCTTAAGCAGGTTAGCGCGATAGTATGCGTATGTCATAGCAACTTCGTCTTTAAAAACTACTTTATCAGTTGCTTCGCACACAAACATGGTGTGAGACCCCATATCTATTTCTTCGATAACTTTTAAATCAAAGTAACCAATTATGCCTTTTATGGGCACTAAACACCCATTATTGGTGCTAGCAGCATCTATGCCGTCAAACTTATTTACCTCCCTTCCACTTCTCATCCCAAATCCTTGAATCAAATCTATTGTGGCATCATTTCCAATAACAGCACACGAACAAAAGCCAGTCTTTTGTACCATACTATGAGTATAAGTTAACTTATTAACTGTTATGCTAAGTTTCTCTGGATTTGAGGTTTGTTGAGCAAGCGTATTGATAATACAAGCATTGTATTTATCTCCATCCCTTGCAGAAAGCACATACAATCCATATGTGATTTTAAAAAGTAAATTCATATATTTTCTCCCTTATCTATCCAAAATTATTAACCAAATTATACCATTACTAGAACCATATTGCACCACCACTTTAGTGAGCTAGTAAAAACTTTTCTAACTCGCTGACTGTACTAACAATATAGTTTGGTTTATATTCTTCAAACTCTTCTTTTGAACCATATCCGTATAGGACAGCAATAGAATCTATCCCTAGGGTTTTTGCGCCAATAACATCATGTTTTCTATCACCTATCATCAAATACTTAGTTAGTTCCTTGTCTCCTATAAACTCAATAGCTCTTTTTATGACATCGCTTTTCTTATGGTCAATCTCGTTCATTTCCGCCCCAAATATTCCCTTAAAATATTTTGCAATGCCAAAGTGCTCTAAAATGATGTTTGCATAATATAAAGGTTTAGATGTTGCAACTAGCATGGTTTTTCCTAACTTTTCTACGTTTTTCAACAAGTCTTCCATGCCTTCATATACCTCATTTTCCAACGCTCCTTTGGCAGTATAATATTCTCTATACTTAGAACGAGCTTCTAGCGCTTCTTCTTCAGTAAAACCATAAAGTTGCATAAAGCCTTCGATAAGTGGCGGACCTATAAAAGCCTCTAGCTTATTGAGGTTATTTTCAACTATGCCCGCACATTTTAATGCATATTGTACAGCTTTAGTAATCCCCTCTCTAGGTTCAGTAAGTGTTCCATCTAAATCAAAAAGTAAAATATCATATTTTCTCATACATCCACCTCGGAGAGATTTTACCATACTATCTAACTTCTGCGCTAGCATATGGCTAGTTAACTCGTCATTATAAAAAATCAAAGGCCAGTAACTATCTGAACTTAACAATCATAAACGTGCTAACTATTACATAAATTACAAAAAATAATAGATAGTATTTCTATCAAAAGTTTACATTTACGTAGCTATTGTAGTATTATTTACTTAAATTGAAACAGACAGGAGAACCACATGAAACAAGACTTAATAGCAATTATAGACCTTGGGAGAGATGATAATGCAGAACTTGCTCGTGAAATACGCAGTTTAGGTGTTTATAGCGAGGTATATCCTCAAGAAACAACCATAGAGCACATACAGTCTAGAGGTGTGCTAAAAGGATTTATATTTAACGGTTCTGAAATTGATGTTAATGACCTTCCTTTTCATAAAAACTATGTAACTACGGCCCCTTATACTACCAAGGAAGCACTTAACTCATCTAAAGCCTTAAATTCCTTTGTTTTTAATACATGTGGTGCGAGTAAAACATGGAATGCAGATAATTTCATAGATGACCAAGTTGCCTTAATCCGCAAAGCTGTTGGTAAAGAAAAAGTTTTGCTTGCTCTTTCTGGCGGTGTTGACAGTTCAGTAGTAGCTGCCTTACTAATAAAAGCAATTGGCGGTGAAAACGTAATATGTGTACACGTTAATAATGGACTTATGAGAAAGGGAGAATCTGAAGCAGTTATAGATGTTTTTTCTAACTACTTGAAGGATAATCTAATCTACATTGATGCAACTGATAGATTTTTAAATAAACTTGTTGGCGTTAGTGATCCTGAAACAAAACGTAAGATTATTGGCAACGAGTTCATTTATATCTTTGAAGAAGAAGCTAAAAAGCACAAAGATATAAAGTTTTTAGGTCAAGGAACCATATATTCAGATGTTATTGAAAGTGGTACCAAGGCTGGAAAAGCAATTAAAGCTCACCATAATGTAGGCGGTCTTCCTGAAGATCTTTCATTCACCCTAGTTGAGCCTATAAAGTACCTGTTTAAAGATGAAGTTAGAGCTTGTGGAAAAGCTTTAGGTCTTCCAGACGAAATGGTATATAGACAACCATTCCCAGGTCCAGGGCTTGGTGTCCGTTGCCTGGGCGCAATAACCCGTGATCGACTAGAAAGTCTTAGAGAAGCAGATGCAATCCTAAGAGAAGAGTTTGCAAAAACTGGCCTATCTAAAAAGGTATGGCAATATTTTATTGCGATTCCAGATATGAAAACAGTTGGAGTTAGGAACAAAAGCCGTTCAATGGGATTTGTAGCAATCATTCGTGCAGTGAACACTACCGACGCAATGACCGCAACGATTGAGCACATTGACTATCAAATCCTAGATCGCATAACCCAAAGAATCATAACCGAGGTCCCCACCATTAACCGCGTCTGCTACGACCTCACCCCAAAGCCCACCGGCACAATAGAATGGGAGTAAAACAGTATTAATTACCCTACCATATCGTTTGTATTAATAAAAACCGTGACAGGTCTTTTCTCAAATGGAGGCTAGCACAGAACTAGCACAGAAATGGATTATCAGAAACTACTAAAGATTAGTGATGCCTGGTTGAAATACGCAATCCTTCTCAACTTGGACCATAAACCTGATGATTTCATTGCAATACAAAACATGGCACTAGCTGATGACAGAATAAGAAGATATCTTTCTGATATTACATCTTTTCATGATAATCTAGTAACGAATCATAAAAACCCCGATTTACCCATACATAAATTATTGTTCCTACTAGATCTCGGATTTAATACGGACGTTCCCGAAATAAGCGAAGCTATACAGCAAATACTTAAATATAAAGATGAAAATGGCGTATATATGTCCAAAACCAATATCCCAAAACATTTTGGCGGCACTGGCGAAGACGTATTTAGTTGGTGTTTATGCGACGCCCCATTACTTTTACTTGCTCTACTAAAGGCAGGCGTTAATTATAATCAACTTATAAAACCTGGTGTTGATTACTTGGCATCTTTATGGCAAAAAAATGGGTTCCCCTGCACTGTATCCCCTGAACTAGGAAAATTCCGCGGTCCTGGTAAGAAAGATGATTGCTGCCCATATGCAACACTCATAATGACCGACTTATTATCTTATATACCAGAATATAGAAATTCGCAAGTTGCTATTTCCTCTGTTAATTCTCTACTTAGCCTATGGGAAAATAGCCTAAACCAACACCCATATATGTTTTTTATGGGTACAGATTTCCGCAAACTTAAAGCCCCTTCAATCTGGTATGATATTGTAAGCGTAACGGGAGTTCTAAGCAAATATTCATTTGTCCAAAAAGATAAACGTTTTATCGAAATGGTTGAAGTTATTGAAGGTAAAAAAGATAAAGATGGTCTTTTTACACCCGAATCAGTATATCAAAAACTGAAAGATTGGGATTTTGGACAGAAAAAATCACCATCTCCCTACTTAACATATCTTTGTTATCAAATTTTTGAAAGAAGTAACTATGCCTTTTGAAATGTATCACTTAATAAAACTATAAAATCTTAACAATACGTTCTTTATATGTTGGTTTATTATTTTCAAATATTGTTTCCATAATGCTTATATAAGATGCTTTTATATCTATTTTAGGAGCCTTGACTAAAATATTTGTATTGATACGTGCTTTTCGTGCAATGGTAATATGAGCACTAAAATTCTTTCGGTCAAAAGGTATATTTGCCTTTTCAAGATTGGATCTTACAAGGCTTGCTAATTCTTTTAATTTGCTTTCATTGTCTATTCCAAGCCAAAGAATCTTACCGCTTGGGGTATTAAAATAACCTAAGCGATTTGTGGAGATTTCAAAAGGTTTAAACTCTATATTTTCAATTGCTTTTTTAACACACTCTAATCTATTGGTTTCTCCTATAAAGACTAGTGTTATATGCGCGTTGTCAGGGTCTATAAAATTTGCCTGAATATTTTCTTTTTTCAAGCTCGTTATATATTCTCTAATCTGCTGCCTGTTTTCTACGCTTAAATTAATTGAAATAAAAAGTCTCATCTAAATATTAATTACCTTGGTGGTTGATGCGATAAAATCAACAATAAAAAGCTCACCTTTACTAAGAGTTTTTTCTCCACTTAGAAGTTTAGCCATTTGTGAAACTTGTATTGATGCAATTAGTGAAGGTACAAAACTAAGGGTTTTCCCAGGTTTTATTTCTTCACCACTATAAAGTTTTGAGATTGTTTTTTCCCCTGGCCTCACAACTGCAACATGACCGTACATGCCATCAATTGCGCCATGGATAATAGGCACATTATATAATTCGCCAAACCTTTCGAGTAGCAATCTAGACGCTATATTATCCGTTGCGTCAATAACACAATCCACATCCTTAATTAACTCAAAATATTCCTCATTAAAAAAACCTGTTACCGCGATAGCTTCGGTAACTCCCACTTCATTACAACTTTCAGCCGCAACTTCGGCCTTATTCTTTCCAAGTGTTTGTTTTTTGCAATATAATTGCCGGTCAATGTTTGATTGACTAAATAAATCACCATCAAAAACAAAAATTTTAGCAAGCCCAAGTCTAGATGCAAGCCCTATTATGTACCCACCTAATCCACCGGCACCTATAACTGCTATGGTTTTATCACTAATTTTTAATTTTATATCTTCAATCGATTCCACTTATCTTACTATCATAAAGTTTTTAAGTTATCCACCAGATGCGGGACTCATTATAAACACCTCATCCCCTGGATTTAATTTAGTTCGATATTTTTTTAGGTCCATAAAATTCTTCCCATTGACAAGAATGATAGAATTTTTTAATTCTTTTACCGTATAAAATGAATTATAATGATGAAGTTTCTTTAGCAAATCGTTGATGTCTTTGGCGTCCGTTTCCCACTCCGCCATGCCATAGTTAAGTCTATATAAGCCAAAAAACTCTACTTTTATCATTATATTAACCCCAAATACTAAACTTCTTTCTTAGCTTTTTCTTTTACCTTTTTCTCTTTTTTAGGTTTAGGCGGTATGACTTTTATTTCACCTTGAATTTCAAGAGGTCTCTCCGCAATTACATCTAAGTCTTTCTCTCTAATGCGGTAATATTTCAAAGTGCGTTTTTTGATACTACCATTTTTGTCCCATCCTCTTGCACGGTAGAACTGCTTCCTTAGTTTTTCTAAAGGCACTCTACTCTTCGGATTATCTGGTATTTGTAAATCTTCAACTAGCCTCTTTGGCAGTTTATCATCCTTTGAATCTATTCCGAGCCTAGCGTTTATACTTCTTTCTAAGTTAAAGCCTCTTGAACCAAATTTTAAAAACTCACCAATATTCATTCTCATGCCTGTTGCATATTTGATCATAGCAGCATGAGGAACCATTGCAGAAATATTTACCTGCAGTAGTCCTGGCCACCTGTTAACAAGTCCAATTACAGGCCCTAAGTATGGGAATACTTTATTTACGAGTCTTGTTACAAAAGAGTTAGGTTTACTGTATAAAAACCCAGGGAACACTGCATATGTTGTGAACAAGCAACTTCCTCCAGCTGATGCAGCCTCCATAACGTTTTGTAAAAATATCGATAGTTGCGCCTTCCCATGAGTCGTATATGGATTAATTGTTAGCCCTAGTCCCTCTAAAACAACCATATACCCTGCGTTTAAGTGGCAACCGCCCCTATTACCTACGGCATATCCAAGACCTTGTCCAATAGCACCACGTGGTTCATATGCAGCAAACTCCATACCTTTTGCATTCATACAAAATTCTTCGCCACCATATTTTTGGGAAAGAAACCTACTACCATTTGCCATCTGGTCTGCTTCTTGAGTACTTCTATGTGCTATATCATGAAAAACTTGAGATATATTATCTATCTTACCGAACTCAACTCCACTATTCCACATACCTTTCTCATTAAGTTCCATAGCAAACGCAAGAGTGCCAGCTGCAGATATAACGTCCATTCCTAGCTCATCTAATTCGTAATTCCATTTAATGATACTTTCTAAATCGCTGTTCATGATGTTTGCTCCAAGCAATCCTAGAGCTTCAACTTCTGGACCTTTAACTTGCTTCCCATCAACCTCGCAAACACGCCCACACTGTATTGGACAAGTTATACAGCCCTTGTTTTTAACTAAATGCTTTTCAGCAAGCTCTTCTCCACTGATACTTCTAAACTCATCAAATTGACCTGCGCTAAAGTTTTTTGTTGCAAGAATGTGTTTTTGTTGCATTGAAGCGAGAAGTGCTGCCGTTCCAAGCCTAGGTAACTGCTCTCCCGTAATAGGATGCTTCGTTAAATATTGCGTCCAGCTTTTTCTTAATTTAGCAAACTTATCTGTATTATATATCGGTATTTTAAACTTTCCATCGGCAACAACTGCTTTCAAGTTTTTACTACCCATGACAGCACCCATTCCACCACGTCCTGCTGCACGTTCCTCGCTAACTACACAGGCATATCTTACTAAGTTCTCACCTGCTGGTCCTATAACCATTTTGCCTAATCTTTTATTTCCTAATAGCTCTTGTGTTTCACCTGTAGTTTTTCCTTTTAAAAACTCTGCATCTTTAAAACTAATTTGATCTTCTAAAATTTCAACATATGTTAATTTTTCGCTTTTACCTACAATTATCGCGGCATCATATCCAGCACTTTTAAGTTTCATACCAAAATTGCCACCACAGTTACTCGATGTTAAAATGCCAGTCAAAGGAGAAATTGCACTTATGTTAAACCTAGAACTGCATGGAGCCATAGTTCCTGTCAATGGGCAGTTAGTAATTACTAGAGGGTTTTCTGGTGATAATGGATCCATTGGACCTTTAACAAAGTCATTAATAATTCTAGCGGCTAAAACTTTGCCTCCTAAAAACAGCCTACGGTCTCTATCATTAATTGGGTATTCTTCTACCTTTTGAGTAGTTAAATCAATTTTAATTACCTTGCCAGTATATCCACCATACTTTGTTGCCATATTAATCCTCCTTAAAAATAAGGTTTATTTAAATAATATCTTACTTATTGTAGTATATAATAAAAAAGAACTGGATTCAATATTACCAGTTCCATTATTTAATATAAGACATCATGCAAAATGCTTGATTAGCTATTAAACGACTATCCTTATGAGTCCTTGTTTGTTACATGTATTTTTTTCAGATTTAATTGTTTTTGAGTTCTTTTAACTAGCTCTTCTTCGATGTCCTCAACCCCTACTCCTAGTTCAACTAACATGACTAAAATATGATAAATAAGATCGCATGTCTCATTAACTATATCTTCTCTATTCTCGTTTTTAGCTGCTATAACCATCTCTGTGCATTCTTCTCCACACTTTTTAAGTATTTTATCGATGCCTTTTTCAAAAAGATAACAGGTGTACGACCCCTCTATTTTATCTTCTTTTCTTTGCTCTATCACAGCAAAAAGATCTTTAATTGTGTTTCCCATAATTCACTCCTATTATTTTATCTTATTGAAGAAACAGGACATAGCGCCCGTATGACAAGCAACACCAGTTTGCTCTACAAAAACTAACAATGTATCATCATCACAATCTGCATATATTTCTATTATTTTTTGCACATGTCCCGATGTTTCTCCTTTTTTCCAAATCTGTTTTCTTGATCTGCTATAAAAATGTGTATATCCCGTAGATAGTGATAAATTAAAACTTTCCTCGTTCATATATGCCAACATTAAAACGTCTTTAGTTTTTGCATCTTGAACGATGGTTGGTACTAATTCTAATTTTTTAAATAAATGTGAATAATCCATAAAACTCCCCTATCTATTCTTTTGAAACTTTTATGGCTTCTTCTAGCGAAAGAGTATTTGCATAAAGGCTTTTCCCGCAAATCGCACCATAAATATTTAACTCTTTTAATTTCTTAATGTCCTCTATATCTTTCACTCCACCACTAGATATAATGTTGTATTTATAAATATTTTGTATCTCAATTATATCTTTTGTATTGACTCCAGCTAACGTGCCATCTTTTGAAATGTCTGTATAAGTTATATATTTGACGCCCATATCTTGAAGGTCTTTGATGTAATCTAAGTAATTTAAACCACTGTCTACATGCCATCCATCTGTTTTAACTTTCCCGTCTCTAGCGTCAACACCCACTATTATCTTATCTTGATGGTTAGTAAGTGCCTTACGCAAAAACCCTGGATTAGTGACCGCTGCGGTTCCAATAACTACCTTATCAACGCCAGCATTAAGACATCTTTCCACACACTCAAGACTACGAATACCACCACCTACATCTATTTTAATAGGGTATTCACATAGCTTTTCAATTATTGTAAAGTTTTCACTTTCTTCGCCTCTTGCAGCATTTAAATCAACCAGATGCAAATGTGTCGCACCTTTCGAAATAAATCTTTCCACTGTTTCGTAAGGGTCATCAGCCACCTGCTTAGCAGTACTATATTCCCCTTGATAAAGCCTAACACATTTCCCATTTAACAAATCAATCGCTGGAAATATAATCATTTTCTCTCCCTTAGTTCCTTTAATAAATCGTTTCTAAATTACGCCTTTGGACGAAGGTATTTTATCACCTTTTACTGTAAGAGCTTCTCTTAAGCAACGTGCGCACGCTTTGAACAATGCCTCTATTTTATGGTGATCATTTTCACCAGCTAAAAGCTTCATATGCATGGTAATTCCAGCATTCATAGCTAGTGCTCTAAAAAACTCTGGTGTTGCGTCAACTTCATAATCTCCACAATTTTTGTATGCAAAATCAGCTTCAAAGGCTAGAAAGCCTCTCCCTGAAATATCTATTGCAGCAAACCCTAGAGCCTCATCCATTGGTAAAAAGCAATCTGCAAACCTTGTTATTCCCTTCCCATCGCCTATAGCTTGTCTTATCGCCTGCCCTAAAACTATACCAGTATCTTCCACCGTGTGATGGCAATCAACCTCTATATCACCATCAACTTCTAAAGTTATATCAAAACCCGCATGTGTTCCTAGAGCGGTAATCATATGGTCAAAAAAACCAATACGTGTCTTTGACTTAACCTTCCCGCTTCCGTCTATATTGATATATAGCGAAATATTTGTTTCCTTTGTCTTTCTTTCTATTTCAAAAACTCTCATAATTCCTCCACTAGTAATTATTGTTTTTTTCCACATTTTTCAATTTAAATATTGCATCCATTACTGCCATATTTTCAGCTTCGTTTCCAACCGATATCCTTAAAGCATTGTCCGACTTGAAACACCTTATAGCAATACCCATTTGAAGTAAAGCTTCATATATTTCTACCGCCTTTTCCGTTTTAATGTATATGAAATTAGCATTAGATTGATATGCTTTAAACTCGCTCCCTAAAAGACTTTTTATGCCTTTAAATTTGCAATATAACTCGTCTCTAAACCGTAGTATTTCCTTTATTACTTCCTGATATTTTTTTGCATTTGAAAGCAATATACATCCAAACTTTTGGGATACTGAATTAACATTATAGGGAGCCTTAACCTTTTTTAATATATCAGTAAGGTTAGCATTAGAAATAGCAAAACCCAGCCTTAATGAAGCAGCCGCAAAGGCTTTACTGAGAGTTCTTAAGACTATGGTATTTGGTAATTTATCTATCTCTTCTATAATACTTTGATTTGAAAAATCCATATATGCTTCATCAATAACCATCAAACAATCTACACTATTAACTAGTCTTATAATTTCAGACTTTTTAATCACTTCGCCTGTAGGGTTGCACGGATTAGAAAGTATAACTAAGTTAGGTTTTTCTACCTTTATGGTGTTTATAATATCGTCCACTTTAGGAGTAACTCCTATATCTGTTTTAAGCACCACATTTTTAGTCCTTCTTAAATCAGCATAAAATCTATACATAGAAAAATCTGGAGATAATGTAAGCACAGTATCGCCGTCTTTTAAAAACGCTTCAACTATTAAATTAATTAGCTCATCAGAACCGTTCCCAGCCACGACATTAGCTCTATCGACATTAAAACACTTTGCAAACTTTTCACATAATTCCACTGCAAAAGGATCGGGATACCTATTAAAATTAATTTCATCTAAGGCATCTTTAAATTGCTCTACTATTTCTTTTGGTATTTTGAAGTAAGATTCGTTAGCATCTACCCTTATGTTATATGAACCTTTAAGTGGCTCATATGGCTGCATGTCTAATAATCTTTTCTCAATTTTATAACTCACTTATATTCCCTCTTTACTTGTTTATTCTTACTCTAACCGCATTTGCGTGTGCTGTCAGCCCTTCTCGTGTTGCAAAATTGATAATATTATCTGCATCGCTTGAAAGCATTGACCTACTATACGAAGCGTATTGAATCTTTTTTATAAAACTATCTACTGATAGAGGAGAGAAAAACCTTGCTGAACCACCTGTTGGCAATACATGATTTGTTCCAGCTAAATAGTCACCAACAGCCTCTGGAGTATATTCCCCTAAAAATACTGACCCTGCATGATCAACTAGTTCTAATAGTTCCTCAGGTTTATTCGTCATCAACTCTAGATGTTCAGGTGCGATATAATTAGCAATCTTGACACATTCTTCAATGGTTTGACATATGATTATGCCACCACAATCCTTTAATGATGCTAACATTATATCTTTTCTTTCTAATTTTGCAGTTTGCTTTTCAAGTTCTTCTTTAACTTTATTTGCAAGTGTTTCCGAGTCTGTTAAAAGTATAGAAGATGCCAGTTTATCATGTTCTGCCTGAGATAATAAATCAGCAGCAACAAATTTAGGATTGGCATCTTTATCTGCAACGATTGTTATCTCTGACGGCCCTGCTATCATATCGATATCGCATTCACCAAATACCATTTTTTTAGCTGTAGCAACAAATATATTTCCAGGACCAACAATTTTATCTACCTTCGGGATAGTTTCTGTCCCATACGCTAATGCTCCAATTGCCTGTGCTCCTCCTACTGCATATAATGCATCTACATCCGCTACAAATGCAGCAGCTAAAACATCTTTATTTACTCCATCTTTTGTGGGAGGAGTTACAATAACTATCTCTTTAACACCAGCTATTTTAGCAGGAATAGCATTCATAAGCACCGAAGATGGGTATGCTGCAGTTCCCCCAGGAACATACAAACCTACACTACCTAATGGTCTTATTAATTGACCTAAGTTTCGCCCCGCTTCTTCATGTTTAATTGGGCTTTGTAGTTGTAAAGTATGAAATTCTGTAATACGACTAACCGCCTTTAAGAGTACTTCCTTAAACTTATCATCGAGTGAAGTAAACGCTTCTTGAAAATGTTTGTTTTCATATTTTTTAATCTCATCTGTTCCATCAAACTTTTTACCATATTTGGAAACAGCCTTATCCCCATTTTGTTTTACATCAGCAAGAATGTTTTTTACAACATCATCCACATTTGCACCTGGTGCTAAAGTCTTTTCACGAATGCTTTTCAAAAACTCAAACTCTCTTTTACCATCTGCTTTAATAACGCTAATCATATAATATCACCTTTCTATGCAAGTATGTCTTTTACTCCGTCCCTTGTTATAATACTCATTACTAATTATATATTAATATCAAAAAATTGACCATAATACACAACTATCTTTAAACCACAGGATCTGTTAATTTAGCACAAAAATCAAATATTTCTGCCTTTTTTGTTTTTAAACTGACTGGATTCGATATTAATCTAGCAGAAATATCCGCTAAATACTCTGCAACGACCAAACCATTTTCTTTTAATGTCATTCCCGTTTCTACAATATCTACAATTCCATCGGCTAAATCAAGCAGCGGTGCTAGCTCTACGGAGCCTTCAATCTTAATGATATCTACTGGCATATTTTTATTTTCAAAAAACTGTTTTGTAACCTCTGGATATTTAGTGGCTATGGTCTTTATTCCGTAACCTGAATAAAAATTAACGCCAGCTATTGTAGCTAGTGCAAACTTACATTCTCCAAATGGTAATGCAGCAATTTCATTTACCGGTCTATTCATTTCCATTAAGGTGTCTTTACCTACTATGCCTACATCACTTATGCCCCGTTCTACATATGTAACTACGTCTGCAGCTTTAGCAAATACAAACCTATATTTATTGTCAATTTCTATTATTAATTTTCTTCCTTTGTCGATTAGTTCTGTACAATCTATACCTGAAGCTTCTAACAACTTAATTGTGCTTTTCTCTAATCTTCCCTTAGTTAATGCTATATTAATCATAATTATTAATCCTTATATTTCCCTTTCTTCAAGTTTATTATTTTCAACTATCACTATCTTCTTTGCTTTTATCGCTTTAGCCCATGTTATAGTTTCTTCTAAAGTGTCACAGATTGAACTAACAAAGCTATACCCTTTTTCTATGTACTGTTTTACCACTTCTAAACTCATGGGATTTACCATTTTATCTGAAGAATAAATAACAATCTTTGGCTTTTCAGTTTCTATCTTTTCTTTTTTAAGCACATCTATTGTTTCATTAATATTGAAAGCAAAACCTATGGCTGGAATATCCAGTGAGTAATCAGAATACAATGTGTCGTATCTGCCACCAGACATCACCTCCATACCCTTTCCTTTTACAAAACCCCTGAATACTAAGCCTGTATAATATTGAACATCTTGAACTACTGAAAAATCAAATATTATATTTTCTGCACATCCTGCGTTGTCTAAAGCTAAATACAACTCTTCAATTTCTTTGATGGCTAACAATGCTTCTTTGTCTTGCAACTCTTTTTTAGCCTCTAATAATATTTCTTTACCTCCAAACAATTTGCTCACTGTCTTTAAGACGGCACCATCTTTGCCCATTTGATTTGCTAAACTTTCTATGTCAGGAAAGTTCTTGATAGCAAGTGCTTGCTTTGCTTCATTTTTAAGGTTGGAAAATGAGTTTAACACACTGGTAATCACTCCCATATGCCCTATTTCTAAATAAAAGTCAGAACCGAATAGTTCTTTCATGCATTTGATAGCCAATATTAAAATTTCTAAATCAGACCTAAATCCACTTGCACCAATTAGCTCTACGCCCATTTGTAAAATCTCATCAAACTTTTTGTTGAATCTTACATTCCTTTTGAAAACAGGCTGGCTATAAAAAAGCTTAATTGGAAGCACAAATTCTTTAAGTCGCGATGCAAATAGTCTTGCTATAGGTTTTGTTGAGTCCGGTCTCATTGTAATAAGTCTACCACTTCCATCTGTAAGAGTATAAAGTTCATTTTGAGACATCTTACCTATACCATCGGAAAACACATCATAAAATTCTAAACTTGTGGTCATTACCTCATCATAACCAAAGTCTTCAAATATCTTTCTAAGTGAATTTTCGGTTCCTCTTCTAATTTTACATTCTCTAAAAAGATAATCTCTTGTTCCTTCCGGAGTTACTTTATCATATTTTTTCATTTCTTCTCCTTTATCACACTAGCGCACTAAAGTAAAAAGATATTAACACACTAGTATATCTAAGTCAACAATATATACAACATATTTTAAATTTAATTTCTTTATTAATAATGGGATTATTCCATTTCATCACAAAAAAAGACTAATCCGTCCGAATCAGTCTCTTTTAATATTGAATTCCAACTAGTTCTAAATCAGATAACTTCTGTTTATCCTATCAGTTTTTCTAAACTCGTACAATATGTCTAATAAGTCCTTTGGCAAATAGCTTTCTGCTTTCTTTACGATTTGCTCATTGATTCCAGGGAATAAATAATATGCTTCGGCTATTGAGCCAGCAATTGCAGTAAGAGTATCAGCGTCTCCACCGACAGAAATCGCGTTTTGAATGCAATCTATAAAGTTTGTTGATTCTAAAAATGCAACGATAGCAACTGGCACTGTTCCTTGACAGCTTTCATCAAACTTATACTTCGGTCTGATTTGATCCAAAGTAAAATCAAGATTATATTTGAGTTTTTTCGTTACAAACTCCTTTATCTCGCCTTTGCTTGCCCCTTTCCTGCAAAGAAAAATAATAGTTGAAACAGCCACTGCTCCTCTAATCCCTTCTGGATGATTATGTGATACCGCAGTTACCTTTTTAGCTAAATCAACTGCCTGCTCTATGCTGTTTGCAAACCATCCAGCAGCACTCACTCTCATTGCAGCCCCATTACCATAACTATTATATGGTTTAGGATTTTCTTCATGTAGCCAAGTAATAAAATTTACACCATAATCTGATGGATATTTTCTGCCAAAATATTGCATCCAATAGATGGCTTTTTCTGACAAGTCCGAATAATCAGGTTTACTATCTAGTAAAGCCTTCGCAACAGCAATGGTCATAATTGTATCGTCTGTAAACCTAGTTCCTTCATCAAACCATTTAAAATCTTTGCTTTTGAAATTAGAATACTCGTACTTTGAACCCACAATATCGCCTATTATTGCTCCTATCATATAATCCCCCTCAGCACACTTATTTGACATAAAAAATAGCACTATAACAGTGCATTAAGTGACATCTACAAGCGTCTTTTGACTTAAACTTCTTGATTTATTATATATCGAAATGCTTATTTTGTCAATTATTCATAGCAGTCCTACCCGCCAGCCTCTTGTATAAAATAAAAAGACCCTGAAACCAAGGTCTTTTCAAATATGCTCAACACATTATGACATGTCGGCTCGGGCAACAATAATCTGACCCGCCAGATACAAGAACTTAACATTACATTTGTAATATACCAAAATCTATACCTAAATTGCAATTTCCTAAATTAATTTATGATTATTTATTCGTATTCTTAGGTTTATTTGGTTTATTAATTATGACATAAATCTTATTTTCACTAACACAAATTGTATTATTGATTAATTAATAGTGGCAACTATCACTGTTTCGGTATTGTTACATGCCTTTTATTTTAGTATAATTTATGAAACAAAGAAGAATTCGGAGGAGATAATGAAAATTAGTAAAGAAATTAAAGACCAAGCTGTGGACTACTCAATGAAGTGTATTACCCATATTTGCGAGACCATTGGTCCAAGGGAATCAGGCATGCCAGCCGAGCTTGAGTGTCAAAAATATGTACAAAATGAATTAGAGAAAAACAATTGGGTTGATTCAACTGCAATCGAACCTTTCAAAATGGCAAGATATGGACTACTTTCTTTTGCCCCAGTCATAGGCTTTTTGATGGTAGTAGCCGCCCTTATTCAAGTTATAGCTCATGCCATAGGTGGTAACACCTTTTCTATAGTTGCAAATGTAATCTTTATTTTGTTTTCAGCGCTATCTCTTATAATTGCCTTTTTCCAGTTTTTACTTTATAAACAATTTTTAGACGTGTTTTTACCAAAACTAGAATCTCACAACCTAATTGCTAAAATTAATCCTACGGGAGAAATAAAGCGGCGTATTGTAATAAGTGGGCATGCAGATTCTGCCTATGAATTCACCTTTATGAGAATACATCAAACTCTTATGGTTGTAGTTATAGCAATCAATATAGTTTTCTTACTAATTGGCGTAGGAATATCCATATTTAACTTAATTGAAAGGCCAAACACTCCCCATCTTTGGGCCCTTATTTTATTTGCTATTATGGGTTCTTTTTTTGTTACTTTCTTCTTCCTGTTCAATTTTAAAGAAGTTGTTCCAGGAGCAAATGATAATCTAACAGGAGTTTTTTTAGCGGTATCAGTTGCTCGATGCATGAAAGAAGCAAACATACAATTAGAAAACACCGAGGTGCAAATTTTAATAACTGGTTCTGAAGAAGCAGGTCTTAGAGGTGCTAACGCATGGGCAAAAAAATACAAGCCAATTTATGATGCCGAAGGAGTAGAAACTGTGTTTGTTGCTTTCGATACAATGCATGATTATGACTGGATGACAATATATGAAAGAGAAATGAGTGGTATAACTAAAAACTCTGCACGTGCAATAAAACTTATTGATAGAGCGGCAGAAGAAATGGGAATCAAATTGCCCCATGGCACTGTTCCCGCAGGCGCTTCGGATGCAGCTGCTGTTTCTATGAATAAAATGCATGCTGTTGCTATTGCCGCACAAAACCCACATGGCACTAGATATTACCATAATAGAAGAGATAATCAACATGATTTAAAGCCTGAGACCTTTGCTTATGGCTTAGATATTGCACTAAAAACCATAGAGGTATTTGATAAAGAAGGACTTCCTGAAGCATAAGTTTGTGGAACTTAGTCACATTAACTGCCAGCTCAAGTATAAACCATATGTTTAGTCTTTACTTTACGCCTTAAGACCTTTAAACTAAAAGTATAAATTTTCTCAAAGAGTGAGATTAAATACATGATAAGGAGTGATAAAAATGGATAAGTATTTATGTGAAGTATGTGGCTATGTTTATGATGAAGCGGATGGAGATCCAGATAATGGCGTGGATGCAGGAACTGTTTGGGAAGATGTCCCTGAAGATTGGGTTTGCCCCATCTGCGGTGTAGGAAAAGAAGATTTTTCTAAAATGTAGTTATCTAAGAGGAGCTGGATGGCTCCTCTTTTTTATATAAATTCATACTAGTTACCGGAACTGTTTTAGTGTAAAATATAAATAGATGCATTAGCACCCCACTTTGATGTGGTTTTATCTTATCGGAGGTAAGTATGGCTAAACAAAAGACAAAAGAGTTAATTTCCGATCCAATTGAAGCCCAAAGAGTAAAAACATTTAATAGGAACAAGTGGTTTTTCTCCTTAGGAGGAATAGGCAGAGATATGTCTTACCAATTAGTTTCCGCATTTTTACTCACCTATGTTCAGTTTGGAGTTTCGCTAGAACTAGCACAATTTACAACACTTAGTCTCATCATAGGTGTGGGTGGCAGAATCTGGGATGCCATTAATGACCCGCTTATGGGTGCAATCATTGATGGCTCACATCTTAAATGGGGTAAATTTAAACCATGGATATTAATTGGCGCTATCAGTTGTGGCGCTATCATCCTACTCATGTTTAATTTGCGAGTATGGACAGGATGGGATTTTGTTATTTTCATGGTTGTTGTATACCTACTATGGGAAACTACGTTTACAATGAATGATATTGGCTATTGGGCAATGCTTCCTTCCCTATCTTCGAAAGAAAAAGAGCGAAATCAAGTAACAATGCTAACCGTTGTTTTTGCAGGGCTTGGAGCGTTTATCGGTCAAGGATTAGTAATTTTCTTCACGCCAGGTAATGTTGTAAAAGGATATTCTATCATTTCTGCTGTTATAGTAGCTGCCTTTATCGGCTGTCAGCTATTTACAGTTTTAGGCGTAAAAGAAACTCCTAGAGAAGAAACTGAAAAAGAAGCTAAAATCTCGCTTCGTAAGATGTTAAAGACCATTAAAAACAACGACCAATTGCTCTGGATGACCCTATCACTTATGCTATATAGCACTGGTTCTGGTCTCTTGGTAGCGCTTGCTTATAACTTATATTACTTAGAAGTTGGATATGATAATAAAGCCTTTTACTTTATAATTATTTTTGGTATTTGTAGCATTGTTGCAAACGCTGTTTATCCTAAACTTGCAGAAAGACTTGGACGTAAAAAACTGCAATTAATTAGCGCATTAGTTGCAATCATTGGATATGCTGGACTTGGATTAATTGGATGGTTCCCAAACATCCTGCCCTTCACAATAGTAACCATGAGCTTATTTGGACTACTTGTCTTTTTAGGGCAAACACTTTTCTACATGGCAACCATAATTAATATGACTAACTGTGTGGAATACAATGCGTATAAGCAAGGGGAACGAAATGAAGCTGTGGTATCTACACTTAGACCTTTTGTTGCTAAATTTTCATCTGCAATGATTTATGGCATTGTGACCCTTGTTTTAGCAGTGTCTGGCGTTTTTGTTTTAAGCCAAAACATCTCTCACATGGAATCACAAAAAAGTTTCCTGGCAGGAATGGATACTGCTACCGAACAAACTACATACATACAAAATGTTAATGGATATATAGCGACATACAACGCAAGTGCTGATAAAGAAGCTGTTGTTACCCAGTTAGAAGCACAAATTGTAAATGATGATATGTCTAAATATCAGGTTAAAGCGGATCAGATTAAAGCTCTTGGGGATTGTGTGATTTATAGAACAACAATCATCGATGAAAAAGCAGGAGAACCAGAAAAACTAGGTTTCTTAAAAGACATAACCGCAGAACAACTTAAAACTGATGTAGGGAACACAAAATACGTTTACACAATGGAGATATATAAGGAAGGTTCCTTCAATGCAGCTAATGTCAACTTCAAAGATCAAGGCTCTATTGGCATGCGCCTATGGCTAAGGGTTGCTGTTTGTGGACTGCCTATACTATTAATTGCCCTAGCCCTACTCGTCCAAAACAGAAAGTTCAAAATAGATGAAAAGTATTATCAACATATGCTTAAAGTTCTAGAGGATAGAGATCCTGACCTTAGTTACCTAGACATAGAACTACCAAGCGATGATGAAGATGAATACGATTATGATTCAAGGTACTTTTATTAGCCTGTAGTATTTAAATTAAAAGACGTTGAGAAGCAGGTGCAAAAACCTGCTTCTCTTTTTTACCCCTTGCCCATACTAAAAAACCATCTCTCCTAAACCATATAGAATTATTGACATATGCCAGAAATAGTGTATAATGGAATTAATGGCATATGCCAGAAATAATGTAAAAGGAGGTATTTATTATGCCAAGAATGGATGGAACTGGCCCAATGGGCACTGGTAAAATGATGGGAAGAGGCCTTGGTCCCTGCAATAATGGCGAGGCGTTTGTAGGAAGAGGCGTAAACTGCCGTAGCGGTAGAAGACGCTGCTTAGGACAAGGACTAGGCAGAGGACTTGCTTTAAACAGAAGTTCTAATAAAACTCAAAAAGATTTACTACAGGACGAAAAGAACTTGTTACAAAACCGCATAAACGTAATTGATAAACAATTAAAAGATCTATAAAAAGTTAGGAGTTAGTTTGTATGGCTAGACCAATGAAAAGAAGAAGGATCTGTGGCCTTCCTGTAAACAAAAGATTCGGGCCTCTCGATGCTGGTTTTAATACTGATAACTGCATAAATATGCAACTTGATGAGTATGAAACTATACGCCTTATTGATTTAGAGGGACTTAACCAAGAAGAATGTGCAAAACAAATGAGTGTTGCACGCAGTACCGTACAGGCTATATACATTTCTGCACGTAAAAAACTAGCCGAATCTTTAGTAAACGGTAATGTTTTGTTAATTGAAGGCGGTGAATATCGCCTATGTGATGGAACCGGCGAAGGTGCTAACTGCGGGCGCGGTGGTTGCCATAGACAAGGCGGAGGAAGGCATAGAAACTGGCAATAATTTCTACTGCCCTATTTATACTAATACGAATAAAAACATAAAAAATATTACTAACCATATCTACTGGTTAAATTCAAACGACATTATTAATAGGAGGAAATATTATGAAAATAGCAATTCCAGTCATTAACAAAGATTTAAATTCAAATATAGATGCATCTTTTGGACGCACTAATTACTTTTTGTTTTATAACACAGAAACAAAAGAAAGTGTTTTCGTTGAAAATACTGCAAAAGATAGTACTGGCGGTGCGGGTATAAAAGCTGCCCAAACTATAGTAGATAACGGCGCTGACACGATAATCGCTACACGATTAGGTCAAAATGCTGCTTATGTTTTACAAAATGCAAAGATTAAAATCTACAAAGCTATCAATGGTTCCGTCAATGATAATATTGATGCACTTGAAAAAGACAAGCTTGATACTCTAGATAATTTTCACAAAGGATTTCACGGTAGAGGAAAATAAGCACATATGAAAATTGCCGTTTTAAGTGGTAAAGGAGGCACAGGGAAAACTCTTGTATCAGTAAACTTAGCGTCTGTAGCTAGGTCCGCTACTTACATAGATTGTGATGTAGAAGAGCCTAATGGCCATTTGTTTTTTAAGCCTACTATACTGTCTGAAGAGAATGTTTTTGTAAAGATTCCAAAACTTGATCCCAGTCTATGCACTGGGTGTCGAAAATGCATTGATTTTTGCAAATTTAATGCCCTTGCATACGTCAATAACAAACCACTAGTTTTTGACGAGGTTTGTCATTCTTGTGGAGGGTGTGTGTTGGTTTGCCCAGAACAAGCCTTTAGCGAAACCGACAAGCTTATTGGTAAAGTAAAGATAGGCAAGTCCAAAAAAGTAGATGTTTATACTGGAATATTAAACATCGGAGAAGCTACGGGGATTCCTATCATCAACAATTTATTAGCGAATAAAGAAACAACTATAGAAAAACCAGTTGTTATTGACTGTCCACCAGGTAGTGCATGCATTGTTATGGAAAGCATCAAAGATGCTGATTATTGCGTTCTGGTTGCCGAGCCTACATTGTTTGGTGTACATAACCTAAATATGGTATATGAACTCGTTACATTATTTAAAAAACCATTTGGTGTGGTATTAAATAAGTGCTTAGATGACGAAAATCCCTCTAAACTATTTTGCCTAGAAAAAAACATTAAGATTTTAGCCGAAATACCTTTCGACCCTGAACTTGGAAAACTAAACTCCGAAGCGAAAATTGTGGCTGAGAAAAGCAATAAGTATCATGACCTTTTCTCTTCTTTACTAAATACAATTACAAAAGAGGTGTTATATGAAACAACTACTAATTCTTAGTGGAAAAGGAGGTACAGGCAAAACCACAATAGCAAGCGCATTCATCAAGCTTGGGACTGTAAAAACCTATGCTGACTGCGACGTCGATGCCCCTAACTTACACCTTATAACCAAATGGGAAACATCTCCGCAAAAAGAAGATTACTACGGGCTTGATAAAGCATATATTAACGAAGATTTATGTATTAAGTGTAATCAATGTGTTTTAAACTGTCGTTTTAACGCTATTGAAACTAACGAATCTTACAAAGTAAATCCTTTTTCTTGTGAAGGATGTAGCGTTTGTGAGCATGTTTGCCCTACTGGAGCTATAACCATGGTTCCTTCTGTAGATGGGGAAATGACGCTTTACTCTCGTGATGACGAAGTTTTCTCGACCGCTGAGCTTAATATGGGAAGTGGAACGTCTGGGCTACTCGTTACAGAAGTAAAAAAGAGAATGCACTCAGCTTCAAAAGACGTGGATTTAGCAATTATAGACGGGTCTCCTGGTATTGGCTGCCCTGTCATTGCTTCTTTAAATGGTGTCGATATGGTTTTAATTGTTGCAGAACCTTCGATTTCCGGAATTAACGATATGGAGAGAATTATTCTAACTGCCAGGCATTTTGATATCAAGGTAGCAGTATGTATTAATAAGTATGATATTAATCTTGAAAAATCTCAGAAAATCGAAACCTTTTGCAAAAACGAAAACTTGCCGTTTGTAGGCAAAATACCATATGACTCAAGCGCAGTAAAGGCTATAAATAATGGACAAACAATTGTAGACATTGATTGTATATCCGGAAGCGCCGTTAAGACAGTTTATGAAAAAACCATAAATTTATTATTAAACTAAAAAAAGCAATTACCCATTAATGGAGTAGTTGCTTTTTCTTCTTAATTATTCTCTACTATTAAAATAATTTTTATTCTCACTTTACCCGAACGTACTTATTTTCTTTTGCATATTCTCGCTTAGTCCCTGTATTTCAAACTCAACAGCACCGCTTGTATGGGCATGTCTACATTTAGCTATTCTATCACTTGCTGTTGCATCAAGTTCTTTAGCTTCTGATAAGTCTATAGTAATTTGTTTTATATGTGGCATTACTGATGAGGGTGAAATATATTTAATTAACTTATCAATATTAAACACATATAAAGGCCCAGACACTTTAACAACCATTTTATCATGATCTACTTCTTTATTAACATTTAACTTTAATTTGTAATTAGGTATATTCAATAAAGCAACTACAACCATTCCTCCTAAAACTCCCCAAACTAAATCTTTGTATATAGTGAGAGCGCATGTGGCTAGTAATATAATTGCTTCCTTATACGAATACTTAAGTACTTTGAAAAACAAAGGAAAATTACACATTCTTATTGCAACAGAAATTAAAATGGCTGCAAATACAGTTAGTGGAATAAACTTTATAACGTCCATTAAGGTTAAATATAGGATTAAAATAAATAGAGCGTGTATCATGCCAGAGATGGATGATTTTGCGCCCGCGTTAATATTGGCAGAAGTTCTTGCAAGTGCGGCTGTTGCAGGTAGCCCACCAAGACATACTGACGCAATATTTGCAACACCTTGCCCCAATAGTTCTTGATTAGGATTATGCTTAGTCCTTGTCATACTATCAGCAACTGTTGCAGATAGTAGGCTCTCCATTGCGCCCAGCATAGCTATAACCAAAGAGGGAACAATTAGCTTACCAAAATTAAGCTCTCCAAATCCGGCAAATATATAGGATAAAACTCTGCTTTGATTGTACCGTATTTGCTGCCAATAGTTTGAACAATTTCTTGATTACCAGTTGTCTTTTCTATAATTAGGTTTATCCCTGTACAAACTATTATTGCTATTATCGCAGCTGGAATTTTTCTATTTATCTTGTTTAAAACTAATATTATAATTAGAGCAAAAATCCCAATTAAAAAAGTTACATAATTAAACTCGCGGATGTTTTGACCGTATGATATTAGTTTGGGGATAAGTTCAGCCCCACTAGCAGAATCTAAACCAAACAAGTCTTTTAACTGCCCTACAAATATCGTTATTCCTACGCAGGTTGTAAACCCTACAACTATAGAATGAGGAATATAGTTTATTATCTTTCCTGTTCTTGTAATGCCTAGAATTATCATCCATATGCCTGCAAAAATTGTAGCAACTTGTAATCCTAATAAACCAATAGCGGGGTCTGATAAATAACCAAAAACAATTGCCACAAAAACTGGTGTCGGACCACCAATTTGGAATCTACCACCACCTAAAAAAGAAATCAGGAATCCAGCTACAATTGCTGTGATTATACCTATTTGCACGCCATTAGTAGATATGTGTTCTGGCATGCTTTGTATACCTACAGCAATAGACAAAGGTAGTGCTATAATGGCTACCAAAAGTCCAGCCATTATATCATTACCAATGTATTTTTTCTTATAGTCTTTGAAGAAAATAAAAAGATCTGGTTTCATGAAATCCCCACCCCCACCCACCTTACGGTTGAATCTATAACATTTATATTAAATACTAAATCACAAAAGAAATAAAGCGGAATAATTGTATTATTTTATCTCATTACAGATTAATTCGGCCATTTTCTTACATCCCACAGGCTCTGTATCGTTGTCTAAAATATCTCTAGTTCTATGCCCTTTTTTGAGAACTATATCAACAGCCTTCTCTATTGCTTCTGCTTCTTTTATTAACCCAAATGAATCCCTTAACATCATTGCAAGAGATAGTATCGTTGCAATTGGATTTGCTATGTCTTTTCCAGCGATATCAGGTGCTGAGCCATGTATAGGTTCATACATTCCTCTGCCACTTTCTCCTAGTGAAGATGAAGGCATTAAGCCAATAGAACCAACTATTTGAGCTGCTTCATCAGAAATAATATCACCAAACATATTGTTAGCTATTATCACATCAAATTGCCTTGGGTTTTTAACAAGCTGCATTGCCATATTATCAACTAGCACATCAACCACTGTAACTTCTGGATATTCTTTTGCAACCCTATGAATAACCTCCCTCCAAAGCCTGGAGCTTTCAAGCACATTTGCCTTGTCGACATTAGCAACTTTTTTGCTTCTATTCATAGCCATTTTAAATGCAACATGAGCTATCCTTTCTACTTCCATCACACTATACATTTCTGTATCATATGCAACTTGCCCATTAGGTCCACCATCTCTTCTTCCTCTTTCGCCAAAATATATCCCACCTGTTAGCTCACGCACAATAACCATATCAATACCCTTATCGGTTATTTCTTTTTTGAGCGGGCTTGCATTTTTGAATTCTGAATATAGCTTTGCAGGCCTTATATTCGCAAACAAACCAAGCTCTTTTCTAAGAGCAAGAAGTGCTCTTTCGGGTCTAATATTACCAGGTAAAGTATCCCATTTAGGACCTCCTACAGCTCCGAGCAGTACGCTATCTGAGTCTAAGCAAGTTTTTAACGCCTCATCTGTTAATGGGATTCCATACTTATCTATGCTTATCCCACCCGCATCTACAAAATCATAACTAAATGTATGAGAATATACTTCTCCAATCTTATCTAAAACCTTTAACGCCCCTGTAACTATCTCAGGACCTATACCATCACCTTTAATAACTGCTAATTTAATATTCATTTTATTTCCTCTTCTTTAGTTGTTCTTCATTGATGGAAGCAATCCACCTTTTCCAATAATATTTTTTAGAAACTCTGGGAATGGAGGGAATGTTCCTTCTACACCAGTTGTTAAGTTTTTAATGACACCAGTATCAAAGTTAACTTCTACCATATCTCCTTCATTAATGTCTCCATCATATTCCACAATAGCTAGCCCTGTGTTAATTGAGTTTCTATAAAATATGCGTGCAAAACTTTTTGCTATTACACAAGCAATGCCACTTTCCTTAATTGCTATTGGAGCATGCTCTCTAGAAGAACCACAACCGAAGTTGTAACCTCCTACCATGATATCGCCTTTTTGAACCCTTTTGACAAAGGTCTTATCTATATCTTCCATACAATGGCTTGCCAGTTCTTTAGGGTCAGATGTATTTAGATATCTTGCTGGTATTATTACATCCGTATCTACGTTATCACCATATTTAATAACTTTTCCTGTAATTTTCATATCTATCTCCTTTAATCAATATTTTATAATCCCACTGGGCTTGTTATTTTCCCTGTAATTGCCGAAGCTGCTGCAACTTCTGGACTACATAAATAAACCTCACTTTCCGGATGACCCATACGACCTACAAAGTTTCTATTTGTTGTCGCTAAAGATCTTTCACCTTTTGCAAGTATTCCCATATGACCACCCAAACATGGGCCGCATGTTGGTGTGGAAACAGCACATCCTGCATCTACAAAAATCTTAGTTAATCCATTCGTTGCCATATCTAAGAATATTTTTTGAGTAGCAGGAATTATAAGTACTCTAACCCCTTTTGCCACCTTTTTCCCTTTAAGTATTTTAGCTGCCGCTTCAAAGTCCGAGTATCTTCCATTTGTACAAGATCCGATAACTACCTGATCAATTTTAATTTCACCAATTTTATCAAAGGTTCTTGTATTGGATGGCAAATGCGGGAAAGCAACTGTTGGTTCGATTTTGGATAAATCTATGTTATATACCTCATCGTACACCGCATCTTTATCTGCTACAAATATCACTGGTTTTTTAGTACTATGATTTTTAATGTATTCTAGTGTTATCTCATCAACTGGGAAAATCCCATTTTTAGCGCCAGCTTCAATCGCCATATTGCAAATAGTAAATCTATCATCAATGGTTAGGTTTTTAACGCCATCACCAGTAAATTCCATGGATTTATACAGTGCACCATCAACTCCAATCTTTCCAATAATATGCAGTATTACGTCCTTTCCACTTACCCACTTTTGCAATTTCCCTGTTAAGTTAAACTTAATTGCTGACGGCACTTTAAACCAAGCTTTACCATATGCCATGCCTACAGCCATATCAGTAGAACCTACACCTGTTGAAAAAGCTCCTAATGCTCCGTATGTACAAGTATGACTATCTGCGCCAATGACTAGGTCTCCGGCAACAACTAATCCTTTTTCTGGGAGTAATGCGTGCTCGACTCCCATTTCACCTACATCGTAGTAGTGTGTAATGTCTTTTGCATTTGCAAACTCTCTAACTATCTTTGTTTGTTCTGCTGCTTTAATATCTTTATTAGGGGTGAAGTGATCCATAACAAGTGCTATCTTATCTTTATTGAAAACGCAGTTACACCCTGCTTTTTCAAACTCTTTTATTGCAACAGGACTTGTTACATCATTCCCTAACACTAGATCTAAATCTGCCATTATTAATTCCCCAGCTACAACCTTATCCTTGCCAGCATGAGAAGCTAATATTTTTTGCGACATTGTCATTGCCATATGTTTCCTCCTATGTATACTTATGTATGAATTTCATTATTTACTCATTGTGGGTTACAATAACTGTGTATTTTGTAACCTTTTCTTCGATTATATGACTATGTGTTAATCATTTAAAACTGGTACGCTTTGTTTTTTATACAGATAATATTCGACTGCATCTGCTAATGCAAACCAGCTTGCCTCAATTATGTCTGTAGATACTCCAACTGTTGTCCAAATGTGTTCTCCATCTGTGTTTTCAATCAAAACTCTAACTTTTGATGCCGTTGCATGATTGCCTGCTAACACTCTAACTTTATAGTCAGTTAGATGTATGTTTTTTAGTTCTGGATAGAAAATTGACAGTGCTTTTCTTAGCGCTATATCTAGTGCGTTGACGGGACCATTTCCCATTGCTGCAGATGTTTCCGTCCTGCCTTCTACATCGACTTTTATCAGTGCAAAAGCACTCATTTCTCCATCTGGTGAAGGATGTTCCCCTGAAGTCTTATACATGCTTAGCTTAAAATGAGGCTTAAACCTACCAAGCGCATTCAAAACTAATAGTTCAAAACTAGCATCAGCCGCTTCAAACTGATATCCCTCATGCTCCATATCTTTTAGCATATCAAGTATCAATTTTGCCTCTGGGGAGGACTTTGTTATTTCTGGAGCAATATTCTCTAGCTTATTAATTATTGTTGTGCGACCACTCATTTCGCTCATCAAAAACTTTCTTTGATTGCCAACAGTTTCTGGATTAATATGTTCAAATGAATCACTCCGTTTATCAACACCGTCTATATGCATGCCACCTTTATGGGCAAATGCACTAGAGCCAGTATATGGCTTATTGGAAGGTGCTATTAAATTTGAGATATCGTATATTTTCATTACTGTTGAGGTAAGGTTACTTAGATCACCTTCTATACATGGTATCCCCATCTTAAGTTGCATATTAGGGATTAACACACTTAAGTCTGCATTTCCGCATCTTTCGCCTATGCCCACAAATGTTCCCTGAACATGACAAGCACCAGCACTTACTGATAACATCGAAGATGCTACTGCACAATCTATGTCATTGTGACAATGTATTCCGATTCTTTTTTCTGGATATTTGTCCACCACCTCTTTAGTTATGCTATACGCTTCTGTGGGCAAGATTGCTCCATTTGTATCACATAAAACTATTACATCTGCGCCAGCATGGACAGCCTTATCAATTATCTTCATGGTGCACTTTTTATTGGCCTTATACCCATCAAAGAAATGTTCAGCATCAAAAATAACTTCCTTACCCTTCTCCTTGAAAAATGAAATTGTATCATAAATCATTTCTAAGTTTTCTTCTTCGGTCGCCCTTAAAATTTCTTTGATATGCAAATCCCAACTTTTCCCAAAAATAACAACTGTAGGCGTGTCTGCTTCAAGTAGCGATATTACGTTACTATCGTCTTCTACCTTAATGCCCTTTCTTCTTGTGCTACCAAAAGCACATAAAGTTGCATTTTTTAGCTTGAGTTTTTTAACCTTTTCAAAAAACTCAATATCTTTAGGATTTGATCCTGGGTTTCCGGCTTCAATGTAGTGCACACCAAAATCATCAAGTGCCTTAACTATATTTAGTTTGTCTTGCACAGAAAAAGATATGCCCTCACTTTGTGCACCATCCCTTAATGTGCTATCAAATATTTCCATTTTTTTCATATTATTGCCCTTATTTTTGTATTTGGTTTATAAAGTTTTATTAATTGCTTTTATGTATGCAATTATGCTTGCCTCTATGATATCTGTAGATAATCCAGTACCAGTATAAATAGCATCATTAAACTTAATTCTGACGATCGCTTCACCAAGAGCATCGTTTCCATCCGTTATACTACGAATAGAATAGTCATCCAATTCTCTACCCGACCCTTTAATAATTTTATCCACCGCATTAAACGCTGCATCCACGGGACCATGCCCTAGTGCTACTTTTTCTATAAGTTGGTTATTAACTAATAATCGTACAACTGCACTAGAAGAAGATTTATTACCGCTGTTAACAGTAAATCTATCTAGCTGATATTCTTTCTCTTCATACTTATCTTCAACCCCAACGAGTGCAACTAACTCAGCATCAGAAACCTTTCTCCTTTTATCTGCAAGAGCCTTAAACTTTTCAAAAAACACATTCATTTCTTCTTCAGTTAAAGTGTATCCCAATGTGCTAAGTCTATCTCTAATCGCATGTTTACCGCTGTGCTTTCCAAAAATCATGCTGTTAGATGGAATTCCAACTGCCTGAGGACTCATTATTTCATATGTAGCACGATTTGCAAGCACGCCATGCTGATGTATTCCTGCTTCATGGGCAAAAGCGTTCTCGCCAACAATAGGCTTATTAATTGGAGCTCTTAATCCGAGTATTTTATACACTAGATTACTAGTTGCATAAATCTTTTTTATGTTTACATTTAGTTCACACTGATATTTATCTTGTCTTGTTACCAGCCCCATTATCACTTCTTCAAGGGCTGCATTTCCTGCTCTTTCGCCAAGACCATTTACCGAGCATTCCACCTGATCTGCACCAGCTTCTACGGCCGCTAAACTGTTTGCTACCGCAAGTCCAAGGTCGTTATGGCAGTGTACTGAAAACTTTGCTTTATCGGCATTTTTTACATTAGTCTTTAAATATTTTATAAGATCGTACATTTCAGTGGGAGTTGTATATCCAACTGTATCAGGAATGTTAATAACCGTAGCACCTGCAGCGATTGCAGTTTCTACCGCTTTGACTAAAAACGGTCTTTCACTTCTTGTCGCATCTTCACATGAAAATTCTACATTATCAACAAGATTTCTCGTATATCTTACATGCTCATCAATTACCTTCAAGACTTTTTCTTCGGTCATCTTTAACTTATATTGCATATGAATAGGCGATGTTGCTAAAAAGACATGGATTCTAGGATCTGCTCCACCCTTGACTGCTTCATATGCTAAATCTATATCCCTTTTCACGCAACGCGCAAGGCTAGCCACAGAACAATTTCTTACTTTATCTGCAATTGCTTTAACCGACTCAAAGTCACCAGGTGAGCTAGCTGCAAAACCTGCTTCAATTATATCTACACCTAAAGCCTCTAATGCCAAAGCCACTTCAATTTTTTCTGAAATGTGCATGCTACAACTTGGAGCTTGCTCCCCATCTCTTAGTGTAGTATCAAAAATCTGTATTTTTCTCATTTTTTCCCTTCCTTTAGTATATAATGTTTAAATTTTCTTAAGTTGTTATTTTAAAACGATGCTCCTTTGTCAGCAGAAGATACTAATTTAACATATCTGCTTAAATATCCTTTCAAGTTAGCCTCAGGTTTTAATTTCATGCTCTTTTTTCTACTTTCTAATTCTTCATCCGATACATTTAAACTGATGAAATAATTATTTATGTCAATGGTTATACTGTCGCCTTCTTTAACATATGCAATAGGACCACCTTCTCTAGCTTCTGGTGATATATGACCTATAGCAGCGCCTCTTGTAGCTCCAGAAAATCTACCATCCGTAATTAGTGCAACGTCCGCATCCAGCCCCATTCCTACGATTGCAGAAGTTGGAGAAAGCATTTCCCTCATACCAGGGCCACCTTTGGGCCCCTCATATCTAATTACGACTACATCTCCTTTCTTTATTTTTCCGCCATATATTGCGGCTATTGCGTCTTCTTCACTGTTAAACACTCTTGCTTTTCCAGTAAATTTAAGCATTTCTGGTCTTACAGCGCTTCTTTTGACAACTGAACCATTAGGCGCAATATTACCAAATAACACAGCAAGTCCACCTGTTTTTGCATATGGTGCTTCTACTGGTTTAATAACCGAATGGTCATACACTTTAACTTTCTCTATGTTTTCACCAACTGTTTTAGCGGTGACTGTTAAACATGTTTTATCAACGACGTTAATTTTGTCTAGTTCTTTGAAAACAGCCTGTATCCCACCAGCTCTATGCAAATCCTGTAAGTGATGAGCACCGCTAGGAGCAAGTTTGCAAAGATTAGGAACAGATTCGCTAACTTCATTTATAAACCTTAAGTCTAATGGAGCTCCCATTTCAACGCACATTGCAGCAATATGTAGCACCGTATTTGTAGAACATCCAAGTGCCATATCCATAACCAAGGCGTTTTTTATGGACTTTTCATTTATGATATCAAGAACTTTAATATCTTTTTCAAGTAATTCCATTATCTTCATACCAGTACGTTTAGCAAGTCTAATTCTTTCGGAAAATACAGCTGGCGTTGTTCCATTAGTCGGAAGAGATATCCCGATTGCTTCGGTTAAGCAGTTCATCGAGTTTGCTGTAAACATCCCTGCGCATGAGCCACATGTTGGACATGCATTATTTTCCACTCTATCTAACTCGTCTTGATCTATAAAGCCACCTTTAAAGGCGCCAAGTGCTTCATATACGCTATTGTAATCTAAGAAGTTTCCTTGACTATCTGGTATTGATAGCATTGGTCCACCGCAAACAAATATAGATGGTAAATTCAATCTAATTGCTGCAAGCAACATGCCAGGTACAATTTTATCGCAGCTAGGAATGAATACCAGTGCATCAAAGCTATGTGCTTTGACGACACACTCTATGCTATCGGCTATTATTTCTCTTGTACATAAGGAGTATTTCATGCCTTCATGGCCCATGGCTATGCCATCGCATACACCGATAGTATTGAATTCAAGTGGAGTCCCGCCAGCGGCAAGCACACCATCTTTAACTGCTCTAGATACTGTGGATAAATGAATATGCCCAGGTACGATTTCATTAAAAGAATTTACTATACCAATAATTGGTCTTTTAATTTGCTCGTCTGTCAATCCATCAGCTTTAAGAAGCGATCTAGATGGTGCTTTTTCTGCGCCTTTTTTAATGTTATCTGATCTCATTTTCCTACCTCTATTTTATAATAAGATACCTTTTCGACAGTCTAAAAAGACAACGAATTTTAGATTTTTGTATAGTTGCAAAATCCACTTGGCTTAATCTAGCTATAGTTAATCAGTTGCGTATTTTTGACCTAAAATAGGTAAAGAGCATAAATTACTCTTTATAGTCCCTCTTTTGCCAAGTCATATTATCACGAAGGTATGCACCAGTTTTTTCAATTTGGTGATTTTTCTCTTCTTCTCTTACTTTGGTAAAATATGGTCTGCCAGTTTTATTCTCATTAATCCATTCTTTTGCAAACTTACCACTTTGAATCTCATCAAGAACCTTTTTCATTTCTTTTCTGGTTTCTTCAGTGATTATACGATTACCAACTTTGTATCCACCATACTCAGCAGTGTCGCTAATGCTGTATCTCATAAGCGAAAGTCCGCCAGCAACAACTAAATCTATTATTAACTTCATTTCATGTAAGCACTCAAAGTATGCACTTTCTGGTTGATATCCAGCTGCAACAAGCGTATCAAAACCTGCTTTCATTAGTTCAGCTACACCACCACAAAGAACAGCTTGCTCACCGAAAAGATCTGTTTCTGTCTCTTCTTTAAAAGTTGTTTCTAAAATACCAGCTCTTGAACCGCCAATACCTTTTGCATATGCAAGTGCAATATCTTTAGCTTTGCCTGTAAAATCTTGATATACCGCTATTAAGCATGGTACACCTTTTCCGTCAACATATTCACTTCTAACTGTATGTCCAGGTCCTTTTGGCGCAATCATGATTACATCAATGTTTGCTGGGGGGACAATTTGCTTGTAGTGAATATTAAATCCATGAGCAAATGCAAGTGCCATACCTTCTCTTAAATAAGGCTTAATGTCTTTTTCATATAAAGCAGCTTGTTTTTCATCATTAACTAAAATCATAACTACATCAGCAATTTTAACCGCTTCGTCGGTATTCATTGCTTTTAAGCCTCTTGCTTCTGCCTTTGCTTTAGATTTTGAACCTTCATATAGTCCAACTACTACATTAACACCACTTTCCTTTAAGTTAAGTGCGTGTGCGTGTCCTTGACTGCCGTATCCAATAATTGCTACGGTCTTACCTTTCAAATTGTTCAGATCACAATCTTTTTCATAATAAATTTTTGCCATTTTTCTCTCCTTATATCTTGAGGTCACCCTCTTTATTCTGTTATTTATAATTTTCCCTTTTAATATATCATTTTTGACCAAAGTCACACTTTGTATCTATGGCTACAAAACTACACTATCAGCTTATTGTTATCCTCTAAGCTTTCGCCGCCTCTTGCAACTGCTGTTAAGCCAGTTCTACAAAGCTCAACCACTCCAAATGGAATCATGTATTCCAAAAACGCATTACACTTTGAAGAATCTCCCGTAACTTCTAGAGTTAATGATTCTCTGGTTATATCAACAACTTTAGCTCTAAAAATTGAGGTTGCTTCCAAAATCTCTGCTCTTTTACCTTGCGGTACCCTAACTTTAATAAGCATCAACTCTCGCATTACGGCATTTTTCATGTTCAGTATTTCCACAGTAAGAACATCATAAAGCTTTTCTAACTGTAGTTTAATTTGCTCTTTTACATACTCATCGCCCGTTGCAATAACTGTTATTCTGGAAATTTTAGAATCTAGCGTTTCACCAACTGAAAGAGAGTCAATGTTAAATCCTCTTCTTCCAAACAGTGAAGAAACTCTCGTCAAAACCCCAGCTTCATTTCTTACTAGTAGCGACATTAAAAACCTTTCTTCATTTGCGCCTATATCTTTCATTTTTATTTCTCCATTACTTTTATGCTTATCTTAGTATTATATCGTGAATCGTTCCGTTTGGGGGAATCATCGGCAAAACTCTTTCATCCGGATCTATTTTTACTTCCACCAAGAATGGACCATTCCCAGATACTGATTTTTTAATTACTTTTTCCATATTATCTAAGCTATCTACCTTTTCAGCTTGAATGCCAAATGCATTGGCTAGTTTCACGTAATCTGTTTTCCTCTCAAGAGATGTATTAGAGTATCTTTTTTCAAAAAATATTGTTTGCCACTGTCTTACCATTCCAAGCGCGTCATTATTTAATACTATGATTGTTACTGGCAGATTATTACTAACTATGGTTGCCATTTCGTTCATATTCATATGGAATCCACCATCAGATGTAAAGAGTACCGTCCTTTTGCCCGTTCCAATTGCAGCCCCAATTGCGGCACCGAGTCCGAACCCCATAGTCCCAAGTCCACCAGATGTTAAAAATGTTCTTGGGTTTTTAAACTTGTAATATTGCGCAACCCACATTTGATGTTGTCCTACATCAGTTACAATTGGATTACATGCTTTTAGATTTTTATTAACTGCTTCTATTACAGCCTGTGGAGTAAGTTTTCCTTTTTCCATTTCCAGTCTTGAGTCGGGACAATTTCTAATTTCTTTAACTTCAGCTTCCCATTCCGGCCTATTCATTTCTGGCAACATGCCCATTAGTTTTATTAAAACTTCCTTTACGTCCCCAATTAAAGACACATATACAGGTATGTTTTTCCCAATTTCAGCTGGGTCTATATCGATATGTATAACCTTTTTTCCATCTGCAAATTTTTTCTTATTGCCTGTTGCTCTGTCTGAAAATCTAGCACCTATGGCTATGATGAGGTCTGCTTCTGCTAAAGCTCTAGTTGAACAGTATTTACCATGCATCCCCGTCATTCCAAGATATCTAGGATTATCAACACTCACGCCAGATATACCCATCATTGAAGTGCCTATTGGAGCATCTAGCATGTCTGCAAACTTTTCGAGCTCTTTACTAGCATTTCCAGAAACAACCCCACCTCCAGCATAAATAAAAGGTTTTTTGCTGTTTTTAATGATTTCTAGTGCTGATTCAAATGCCTTTTTGCCATTTTTATGTTTTCTAGCACTTGTCTCTTTCGTCAATGGTTCATAGTCTGCAACTGCAGTTTGTACATCTTTTGGTATATCTACAAGCACAGGTCCCGGTCTTCCTACTCTTGCATATCTAAATGCCTCTCTTAGAACGTCAGCAAGTTTATTTACATCTTTAACCATAAAATTGTGCTTTGTTATAGGCATAGTGACACCACAAATATCAACTTCTTGGAAACTATCTCTACCTATGAATGCGGTTGCAACATTACCAGTTATCGCGACTAGTGGTGTAGAATCTAAATACGCGGTTGCAATACCCGTTACCAAGTTTGTAGCTCCCGGTCCTGATGTAGCAAACACAACTCCCGTTTTTCCCGTTGCTCTTGCATACCCATCAGCAGCATGTGCTGCACCTTGTTCGTGACATGTAGTAATATGATGTATTTTATCACTGTACTTATAAATCTCATCATAGATATTAAGAACAGCTCCACCTGGATAACCAAACACGGTGTCAACATCATTCTCAAGAAGCACTTTCATAACAATTTCTGCGCCAGTTAACTCCATATGCATTTCTCCTTGCACTTTATTTAAATAATTTTAGTTTTTAATACCCTTAGATATTAAAAAACCCTCTGGCTGTTTGCCGAGGGTTTCAAGTTATTAGTTTTAATACTTCTACTTTACCTTAGGCAAACAGCAAACAGCCCTATCTAGTAATAGGACGACGTTAATGCCTAAAATAATTATTGATCCGCCTAAATCAAACATTGTTTGCCCCTATAAAAGTATATAATACATAGAAGTTACCATATTACGATAATTACTGTCAACAATTTATTGCCACTTCACTTAATTAAAGTTATAAATATTTAAAGATATTAGTACTTACCACAACAATTCAACATAGTATGTATGTTTTTACAAAATTAAATGCGTTTTTTTGATTTTATGTCTCTTACATTACGTAAAAAGTCTATTCATTATTTTACTTTATTATCTTAATTCAAGACCTTTTGCATTATACCAAATAAAACCGTTTTCTTTACAATATGCGTCAATCTTTTTTTCAAGTTCTTTATTCGCACCATATTCAAGCAAATAAACCTTTAGCCCTTGTGCTTTTACTTCCATAAGGTAGTCTTGAAAATATAACGTTTCCTCAGCCGCTTGTACACCATAAGTATTATTGTCAAAATTAATGCTTGTAAAGACTGTTTCTTGATTAACACCATCAAATAACGATTTAACTTTTCTTTCTTTAATACACCTTTTAACAAAAGTATCACCGCCATTTATTATAAGCGTTAAATTGTATCTTTTTAACCCCTCCAGGATTGCACAAAGCCCATTAAATATTCCATCCGTTTTGTACTCGTAATAAACATCTGCATTATCTAAAAAAAGTCCATCTAGCCCCTTATCTGCATACTGTTTTCCTAGTTCATCTACTACAAAATCTTGCCAAATGGAGGAAGCAACATTAACCCACCTTTCGTCAGGCCAATCCTCATAAACGCCTAAGTAAAGGTCCTGAAACCTATCAAAATACGATCGATATTCTTCAACGGCCCCAATATTTAGATACCCATATACTGTTTTCCCTTCCGCATGCAAACTATTAATTGTTTCAATGGAAAATTCAGAAGGTTCAATAACAACAACACTATATGGCTTAAGCTTTGCTACCTCATCTTCATTTATACCAAGAAAAACACCGTAATCACCTGCCATGCTTCCACGACAGCCGCATAATATCCCCATTAAAATAACTATACAAACAAATACTAAAACTTTTTTCATACTAACTTTTTTATCTACATAAACTTATTTTTTATTATCTACCTGTATGTTCCATATTCTTGAGGCTCAAACTTCTCAAGAATTGAATAAAACGGTAATTTTTCTCTAGGCAAGTTTACATTTTCATTATCTCCAAAATATCTATTGGAAAAACCTTGCCATACCGTGTCATAATCGTAGGAAAAATATTCTGTCGTTTGATTAACTGAATATATGCTTGCGTCTAATTTTATAATAAACGATGCAAGCCCCTTCATCTCCCACTTTTCTTCGGTTTTAAATGTTCTAAAATAGCCGTTTTCATAAACAGAGAGCCCTATCTTAAGCCCTGAGTATAAAAGCGAGTAATCTTGCAAATAACTTTTAAACATATCTGGAGTCATCTCTGTATAAAATTGTTCCGCAAAATATGTTGCGCTTTTTTCTGTACCTTTATTTGTATCGCAATCTATTTCAAACTCAACATTATAATATGAAACATCATTGCCTTCCAGATCTTTTCCCATGTGCTTTGTTATTTCCACAGTTTCGCCCTTTATGGTGTCAAGATTAATCACAAATAAAGAAGCATCTTTTGCGCTTAAACCATACTCATCAAAATAATCTTCGGGATAGTTACGTATAAATTTACTCTTTTCCCTGGCCTCTTCTGTCCTCGTGATTTCATATTTTGTTCTAGTTCCAAAATTAGCAGTTGTACCTTCTTTTGTAATTACAGCAGAAGAAGGCTCACCATGACAAAGCACCCTATAATCTGGCATAACAATACCACGCCTAGCAAACGGAAGTGTCTTTCTTAAGAGAGGCTCGCCTAGATCTACGAGTGCTTCTGAACTTGCCGAAACCCCATCTGCTGGTATTTGAGTGTATTCTTCTGACACCAAGTATTTTTCCGCATTAATTTTTTCTTCTAATGTTACGTTTATATTTTGGGGCCACATTAAGTTATAGTACGAAGAACTAATATTAATTTTTCCGTTTACCTCTACGTCTTTTACTAACGAACCAGTTACCATTCCTTTTGCCTCGCCACTACCAACCACATTTTTAGCACTAAATAATGCTGTATCATTAGCAAGACAACCAATTCTATATATTATGTATGCAGCTAGTTTCTTTTTCTCTGCCGAAGCATCCATAGACATGCCTGCATCTATATGTTCCATAAATAACTCAAACCTATTAGAATAATCTTCAAAATACGCACTTTCTCCTGTCACGACAGGGGCAAGACCAAAGCTTCCAAATCTTTCCCCTAACACCGACTCCGTTGGCTTATTTCTAATCATCTCTGCGTAATACCAAAGAGTAAAGCCTAGGCCACTAGTCAAAACTATTACCGCTAAAACAATAAGCGTAATCCCTAGTTTTCCTATTTTTATTTTTCTTTTGTTTTCCACATCCATATGCTAAATATTACATACAAATGCTTAATTTAACAAGTTAAACGCAACCTAACTACTAGTTTCTCTATTATCAGACCCTTTATATAAGACCAACCATTATCCTATCACATCCAATTAACATTCTTCCTTGTGACCGCTCTTTCACTGTATCGTCAGCAACCATTACCCTATCATATTCAATTAACATTCCTCCTAAACAAGTTGATTAATTTGTTGTATAATAGAGAAAGTATTTTTATTTTAATCAAGCGAAGGAGATTGTAAATGGAAAACAAATCATTTTTAGCAAAACTAGTAGATAATAAGAAAATAGTAATTGGATCCATGATTTTTGCCTTAATATATGCTTTAATCTATGGTATTGGTTTAAGCTACGCAGTAGGAGGAAATCCCATTACTCATACCATTAGCATGATAGGCAGATCAACAATCCTTGGAAGATTTCCTACACTTTTTGTTTTCTTTGGTATCGTTACAAATATATCATTACTTTTAAACATTAACTACGCCTACAATCGCGAAGGGTTTATAAATACAAAAGCTGGTAAAATAGGTAACATATGTGCATATATTGGAGTCCTTTGCTTAACAATATGCACACTAATACCTTCAATTGAATTTGATGAAGTAGTTGATGTTAAAACCACATTTCAAGTTATTGGCCACTGGTCTGGAGCGCTGCTTTTCGGCGTCTTCTTTGCAATATCAATCTGCATATACCTACTGATGGAAAGGAAAAAATACAAGTATTTTCTAACCACATTCATAGCATTTGTAACTCTCCTTGCAGGTCTTGTTATCAGCATTTTCTTTTTGCCAAATAACAAAAATGGTCTCGTTGAAATAGTACCCATTTGCCTTGCTATGCTTATCATGATTTTTGTCAATGCAGACGTATACCCCAAACTCTCCCCACCAACTGAAACAGACAATAATTAACCTCTTTTAACTCCATATAATTTATCTAGAACAAAGGGCTGCACGTTGTATTGTACAGCCCTTTCTACATAATCAAGTCATGATGTCGCCTACTAAATTACTATTGTCTAAACATAATCTTTTCGTTATTAAACATTTTGCCCAAAACAAAAATACCAAGTCCGGTATAAACTAGATTCATAACAATTGTCATTACAAAATATCCCACATTGAAACTCTTTGACAATATTTGTGCTAAACATTGAACGGAATTAAAAATAGGAATTAGTGTCAGTGCTAAATTTGTAGAAGAAACCATCCCAAGCATTGTTGGAAACGCAGCAGCCACAACAACTAGCATAATAGGACCAGTGAAACTAGTTGCCTCCTTAACGCTCTTTGCCATAGTAGAAAGTATGCACATGAGTAATGTCAGTAACATCACAGTGCTAATTAAAATAGCCAACACCCCAAAATAATCTCCTGCAGAATACATATTTACTTCTAATTCTACGCCTGCCATCATAGAAGGGAGAGCCACAATTACGCCTATGAAACTAGAAAAACCACTCGCAAGAGAAGCTATACTTAAAGCTGCAGCCTTACCTAGGGCTAGTTCACTTCTTTTAATTGGCGTAACTAAGAGTGCCGCAATAGTTCCTCTTTCCTTTTCCCCAGCTATAGACTCAGTTACTACACCCATAGATCCTGCAGATAAAAAGATTACTAGCATCCCTGGTAAAATCATACTTATAAGCATGATGCCTATGTCTGTAGGTTTCGCAGTATCTTTTAAATCAATATCAAACTTGTTTATAGCAATCATTGCCCCTTCCAACTCATCTAAAAACATGGAGTACATGCTATATACTTTGGAAGAATCTGTCTTGGCTGAGTTAAAATGCAATTCAATTTTAGGCGCTGGTACGCTTGAATCTGCATCATGTGCATTAACTTTATCCCAAAAATCCTTTTCAAACACAACTAATAAGTCTACATCGCCTTTCTCAATTTGTTCTAAAACATACTCTTTGGTGGTATCCCCTATATCTACAACAGAACCTGGTATAGTTTTATGGAATGTTTCTATGCTTTGAGTTTCAGGCATAGATGCAACTATTGCAGGTTGATTAACAGTAATTACAGAATAGGTTGTCTTTTTCTCTATGTTTTTTATGATTGCCCCTATACTAGTGTACACAACCATCATTATTATACCTGGCATTACCAGTGCTAAAATCATTCTGGGGTCAGTGAGGAATCTTTTTAGTTCTTTTTTAATTACTGTTAGTACGTTTTTCATTGAACTCCACCTCCCTTGCACTTTCTATAAAAATGGTTTCTAGGTCTTTTTCCTTTGTTAGTTCATCCACCCTTCCCTCGACAACCATCTTGCCACGCATAATAATACCAACTCTATCACACACTTTTTCAATGAGTGAAAGAACATGTGATGATAAAATAATCGTTTTACCTTCATCTCGCATTCTAAGTAAAAAGTCAGTAACTGTCTTAGCCGTTGTAACATCTAGCCCGTTAGTAGGCTCATCAAAAACTATTAAATCAGGGTCGTGCAGTATAGACATGGCAAGTGATGTTTTTTGCTTCATACCCGATGAAAGATCGGAAATCTTTACTTCAGCAAATTCATCGATACCAAACATTTTGAAAAGTTCTTCTTTTCTACTTTTAATCTTATCTTCGCTCATCCCGTATAAACTTGCAAAAAAATCAAATAAATAGTTAGGGGTAAAAAACGCTTCCAATTTCATATCACTAGTTAAAAAGCCGATCTTTCCCCTCACCTTACCCGCATCTTTTACCACACTTAAACCATCAATAATTACATCGCCTTCATCTGGTTTTATAAGCGTAGCAATAACTCTAAGTGTAGTAGTCTTCCCAGCACCATTAGGTCCAAGTAAGCCATAGATTTCTCCCTTATACGCCTCAAAAGACAAACCATCAACAGCCTTTCTCACTTTATCTTTAGTTTTCTCCAGCTTCTGCTGTTTAGCTGACAGTTTAAATGTCTTTTTCAGATTTATAACTTTTAATCCTTCAACCATTACTCTCTCCTTGTAGATTAATACGTTAATTTTATCACTTAAGTACTTATGCAACAATATAAAGTCATGTAAAGAACATGTAAAACTTTTATTAAGTTAGATAAGAAAACATTTTATTAATGTAAACCTTTTATAAATATGCAGTATCAAAAACATCTCAAAATCTTTATCACTGTCGCTAATTAAAACTTATAATACTTAGAGTCTAAAAAAATGCTTTTATCGTGGTAGTATAGAGCATTTATAATATTTTCGATCACCACCGGGCCATCAACAAACCTTTGCTTAACTTTTTCAAGCATATCATTATGCTCGTCGCTTATATTTTTCTCATAAAGTTGAAAGGTATGTTTTATAGGCCAACCAGTAATATATCGAGCTAATGTTTCGGTTAAAACCTCATCAAGCCATTCATCTAATCCCCATTTTTTATCAAAGCTTTTATCGACAGGGTTATCTGTATTTTCCCAAGGAGACAACCCTACTCGCCATTCAGTGGGCTCCTGTCTCTCTTTTGTATATTTATACTCGGTAAACGCATAATGAATCAGCTCATGCACAATAATATGTCTAAGCCTCTTTTTGTCTTTTAGAAGATTTAATACATCTAGTTTTACTCCTGTATAACAAATTGGTTCTGCATATTTATTTATTACTATTTCGTTATCTTCTGGATAAAAAGAGCCACCACTATGGCCCACGTTTTCATTGTCTATATTTACTGCAATAACTAGATTGTTTTTCTTATAATTGTTGGGATAGTTGCAAACAATGGGATACACAACCTTTCTTAGGTGTTTATCAGCCCATTTATATGCACGCTCAACAACTCGCATTGCTCTATTAATCTCCAACCAAGATTTTTTGCTTTCTTGTAGATTTGTATAAAAACTAATTGTGTATTTCAACTGGCTTTTCATCCTTAATATAATCTTACTGCGCTAAATAACACAGTGCTTCCAAATGCTTTGTTTGAGCAAACATATCATATGGGACAATTGATTTTATGTTCAAAAAAGATGTCAGCTTCGCTAAATCTCTTGCTAGTGTTGCAGGGTTACATGAAATATATACTACCCTTAAACTAGGATAAATTGTTTTTAATTTTTCAATTGCAACAATCACTTCTTCCGAGACGCCTTTTCTTGGCGGGTCTAATAAAACCACAACATCATTATAACTTTGGAATATGGAGGAGGCTTTTTTGATACTTTCTTCAGAATCATTTGAAGCTAATTTATCATTACTTGAGTCTAGAGCCCGATGAGATTGATTTACTAAAATCGCCTCAGCTAATCTTGGTAAAACGAATGTACTATCTCCACAAATATTATATGCCTTATGGTCAATTCCGTTTAGTTTGTAAAGAATATTTGCATCATCAATAGCTTCTGATATTTCGTCAATATTAATGATTTGGGCTCCACTTTTAGCCATTATTGCACCCATTATGCCAACTCCACTATATGCATCAATTACTATGGTTTGTTCTGAAGGGTTAATTATTTTGATTACATCTTCATAAAGCTTTTCTCTTATATTATCATTGACTTGGAAAAACGATAATGGATTTAAACTAGTTTTTATACCCATGACAGAGAGCGATTGGGGAATATTTTTTATCTCAAAAGTCTCATTTCCCATTATTACATTTGTAGTTTCTTTGTTGATGTTTATATACAAGCTCGTGTTTTTATATATCGCATTTAATGCGTCATAGAAACTATTGATATTTGGTAGATTTTTACTGGTTGAAACTAAAGTAACGCAAATGTTGCTATCAATGTTACGAATAACTAAATGTCTCAGCAAGCCTTTCCCTTTGAAATATACTCTGATTTTATTATCGTTTACATAGTCTAGTGTGGCTTTCATTATTGGTGTTAACCAAGACCCGTGCAATAAGCACTCATCTATTGGGCAAATATCGTTTGAGCCTTTTTTATAAAACCCAAGTACTACTTTCCCTTTAACAACGCCAAACGGTAATTGTACCTTATTTCTATATCCCATATTAGGAATAGATGGAATTACTTCCTCTACTTGAAAAGGCACTTTAACCATTTTAGACAGTGTATTAATTACTGAATTTCTTTTGTACTTTAATTGCTCTTTATAGTCTAAATGTAAATAATCACAACCACCACATTCAAGAAAATATTTGCAAACAGGTTCTATTCTATGTTTTGACTTCATTAAAACTTCAACTAGTTTTGCAAAAGCAATTGGCTTAGATGATGGTATATGTACTATTTCCGCCCTAACCTTTTCTCCTACTAAAGCAAAAGGAACAAACACTGTATAATCGCTTATGTGAGCTATGCCCTCGGCATTAACTCCTATATCCGTTATTTCGACTTCTACTATCTGACCTTTTTTTAACATGCTTACATTAGCTCCACTTTATCTGCGACCATTTAAAACTCTTGCTATTCCTGCGATAGCACCTTCTTTAGCCGATATCTTTATCCCGCCCGGATAGAGTTTTTGCAACCTTTCCATAACATATGGTACTTTTGAAAGACCACCTGTAAGCGTAATTTTTGTTATCTTTCTATCCGATATATTCTCAATCAGTGCTATCTTATCTTGTATTTCTTTAATTAACGAATCGTAAAACGTCCTAGCTAGATCAAATAGACATGCATCTTTTAGTTTTAATTGGTTTAATATTTGAGCTTTCATATCACGAGGCTTATCTAATGTCATCAAATTAAGTTGTCCTAAATTTTTAGCAGATATAATTTTACTGTCTATTTCCTTGTATGTTAACCCTTCGCTTTCTGCGACTAAACGTTGAATAACAAATAAACCATTCATGTTATTTAAGAGCAATACACTATTGTTATAACCTCTTTCATTGGTGAATTTACTATTAAAAACAGCTTCTGTCACTAAAGGTTTTTTTAGCACTATACCAATCAAAACCCAACTTCCGCTAGATATAAAAACAGTTTCATCATCTAGGTCTTCCATAGCATAAATTGCAGATGCTGTATCATGGCTACACACTGCTACAACATCTACATTTTTATATTTGCCAATTAAATCCCCCGGGAAAATCAACTCTGGAAACATTTCTTTTTTAAGCCCTATGTCTTCTATCAAATTAGCATCCCAAGATTTTCCTGTTAAAGAAAGTAGTCCTGTTGTAGACGCATTTGTTTGTTCTACAAAAATATTCCCAGTTAAATAATATGCAAACAAATCTGCCATCATGACAAACTTAAGACTATCGTCTCTACTATAACGACCATCTCGTATGTCTGCCATCAATTGATAATTTGTATTGATTTTTAAAGGGTATATAGCTGACCTCAAAAATGTTTCTTTTAGATTACTTCCTTTGATTGTTTTCTCTGTTCTTAAGTCCCTATAACTTATAGGTAAATCAAATAGTTTTCCGTCACTACTAATAAGTCCATAATCAACACCCCAGCTGCATATACCAATAGATGAAACAATTTGTTTTTCTAATATTTTATCGATAGCATTTTTAACCTTTAAGAATAAAGTTTTAACATCCCATCTATATGTACTTCCAATTAAAACTGGACTATGCTCAAACCTATACAACTCCTCAAATGAGGAGTCTCCTTCAATCAACATTACTCTTGCTGATGAACTTCCAAAATCTATTGCTATGTGTTTTCTATCACTTTTTGACATACCTATATTCCTTAAAAGCTAATTACCACCCATCAAAGACACTATTTATGTCATCAACTTCGCTTTGATTTATGGGAACTATTTCTGCAACCTGTTTAGCCTTGACTACGGACCTTGCAGAAAAATCAATGACTTCCATTCTATCAAACGCCTTTATTGGATTTTTACCAATAGTTATGACACATTCATTGTCGATGACAATACTTGGACATTCTCTAGAAATAATCAGCGCTATTTCTTCTTTTGACTTGCCGTTTGCTACTTGTGCTACATCTTTTAGCATTATATAACTTTCTGGAATTAATCTACTGTTAAAAAGTTTACCAGCGACAGCAAATCCCATAATCGCATTAGGAGTAGAAATAAATACGGTTTCTGCACACTCATTTGATTTAAAAATCTCTTCTATTAAAGCTATGTATGCAACTATATCTTTACACTTAATTTCTTCCCCACCTAAGGTTTGGCTAAATTGTCCATCCTTATATTTAATAAAATCATTTTCTGTAATATCTTCACGGTTAACACTATCTGGATTAATTATGATTTCGCCCATAGAGTTTTTACTCGCCATAGTTCCTGAGTACGAAGAAACAAGTTTTTGTCTAAAACTACGCTTTAAAAGTTTAGCTAAGATCTTAGCCTTTTCCATATCTTCTTCAGTTATATTAGAAACGTATGTACTAGTTTTTCTAGAATAATCGGTAATATCTTCGATGGTATTAATTCCACCTAACATCGCAGCGTTTAACATAGTCTCCGCGCAATCATTTAGTGCTTCGTATTTTACGTATGCATCGTTTAAATCAGTACCTCCTACCGTTGCACCATGGCTATCCATCATTACCGTATTAAATCCTTTTTCAAATTCTTCTTTTACAATATCGCCAAGTTCTAAAGACCCTGGAATTTCATATCTAGAGTCTGATATATCACCTAGCACTTTACGGTATATTGGGGCTATTTTACTACTTGGCGATTTACGAGCTATTGCGTATGCAACAACCTCTGGCGCATGAGCATGAACTACACCTTTAATGTCAGGTCTTAATTTGTAAATATTCGAATGAAAGGGTAACTCAATCGATGGTTTATGTTTCCCGTTTATCTTTCCACACGGCAATACCTCAACAATATCATCTATAGTTAAACCCCCTTTATCAATAGAACTAGGAGTGATATATATCACACCTTCATCGGATATTGCACTAATGTTTCCACCGCTTGTAGTGGTTAACATGTTTCTATAAACTCTGTTCATTGTATCTAAAACAGCTTGCTTTGTTTCTTGATTATTCATCCTTAAACTTTACTCCTATATTGTTTTAAGCCTACCTTTAAGGCAGGCTTTTTGCTTAATTATCTTTTTCCATAAATTGGACCATATTGGTTACACGCCCTAAAATCTGCACCTTCTAAATCTTTAGTGCCAAAGCCACTCCAAGCATGTGGACGATATATGTCTTTATCTTCTACATTGTGCATTGATACTGGTATTCTTAACATGCTAGCTAGTGTTATTAAATCCTTTCCTAAATGTCCATATGTCCAAGCACCGTGATTAGCTCCCCAGTTCGCCATAACATCATACACCGACTTAAATGCATTATCATTTTCATTTATTCTGGGTGCAAACCATGTACATGGCCAGGTAGGGTCAGTTCTTTCCCAGAGTTGTAATGTTACTTCTTTTGGTATATTCACTGTCCAACCCTCTGCAATTTGTAAGGTAGGCATATTACCTATCATGTTAATCCTTATCATTGTAACTGGCATTTCTACATCAGTACTAAACTTACTGGAGAATCCACCACCTCTAAAATATCCTTTATTGGAGGGTGCCCATAAAGTATTGGTTAGCATTTCCTTTTGATCCTTTCCGGTTACATCCCACCAGCTCTTCATAACAGGATTACCTAAACTGTCTTTAGCACAGCCATTTCCATCAAGCGCGGAAGCTCCACTATTGATTAAATGCATAAAGCCATTTTTTGCCTTACCTGTGGGTTTATATCCACTAACTCTTTCTAAGGCAGCGGGAGACCAATACGTACGCACGTCACTAAATACAGCAGCTCTGCCAGTAATTAATTTCATGAGAAGCATACTCATTCCATTCAATACATCATTTTCTGTAGCTAATATAAATGGCTCTCTGTTTCCATTCCAATCAAATGTTGTATTAAGTATCGATTCTGAAAAATCTGCATTTGGCATAAAGTCAGTCCATTGACGCTGTCCTTGAAAACCACCTGCTATCGCATTTCTACCCAATGCCTCTTCATGCCAGCCAATATCATTAAGATTGTCATTTCCTAACATTATATCTCTAATAATTAAGGTCATTTTTACAGTAAATTCAAATTTTTTCTGTTGTTCTTCCTTGGTATCAGCGACTTCTAATGTTGACTCCCATTCCTTTAAGTTTCTATCTCTATCTATCTTGCAATATTTCTTTGCCCAAGACAGTGCTTTTTCAAACTCATCCTTGTCATAGATATCCTTTTCAACCCTTCTTATTATTTCTATCATATCTACCCACTCAGCCCTAATGCCGAAGTAGTCTTGCATAAATTGTGGATCTAAAAAGCTACCGCCAATTCCCATACATACGCTACCAAGCGCAACATATGCTTTATTTCGCATTTGACCTACTGCTAAAGCACACCTACTAAATCTTAAAATCTTTTCCTTTACATCTTCTGGGATTTTATAGTCATTAGCTTCTTGGACATCTTTACCATATATCGCAAATGCTGGTAAATTTCTTTGATTATGTGCTGCCATGACTGCTGCTAAATATACTGCACCTGGTCTTTCTGTTGCATTTAATCCCCAAACTGCCTTAATTGTTAAAGGATTTAAATCCATTGTTTCGCTTCCATAGCACCAGCAAGGTGTTACAGAAAGGGTAGCAACTACATTTTGAGTTGCAAAAAAATCTTCACAAACTGCAGCCTCTTTTCCACCACCAATTGTGCATGGTGAAATAACTACCTCTGCAGGAGTTCCATCTGCATATCGAATATTTTCCTCTATTAGTTTTTTAGCATTTTTAGCCATTTTCATGGTCTGCTCTTCTAGCGCTTCTCTAACGCCTCCCCAACGTCCATCAATAATTGGTCTAATTCCTATTCTTGCTTTCATTTTTACCTCCTTCTCTATATGCAATCTTATCTTTTTTATTATTTATTTGCTAAATCAAAATCTTTCTTTGATAAATGACAATATCCAAATGGATTTTTACTTAAGTATTTTTGGTGATATTCTTCTGCTTTGTAATAGTTATCAAGCTTTAAGACCTCTACTGCTATCTTGTGACTACTTTTAGACTTAGCTTCATCAATGAAGTTCTTTATATCCTCGTAGTCCGAATCTTCAACATAATACACGCCTGTTCTATATTGAACTCCAACATCTGCTCCTTGCCGATTAATTGAATATGGGTTAATTACTAAGAAAAACTTTTGGAGTAAGCTTTTCAAAGAAACTTTAGAACTATCATATATAACTTTCACAGCCTCAGCATGCCCTGTGTTTTCTCTACACACTTGTTCGTATGTAGGATTTAAAGTATTTCCGTTAGCATATCCAACTTCTGTTGAGATAACACCATCAACGAGTCCAAAAAACTTTTCTACACCCCAAAAACATCCACCAGCAAAATATATTTCTTTTACCATTTTTATCCTTTATGACACGATATATTAAATGTTTTACTGTACCACTACTATCATCAAAGCACTATAAATCAAATACCTTATAATGCTACTATTATCTTTTAAACCCCGTATTACCTATATTCTATTGTACTACTATTACTGTTCTATATCTATGAATTAAAGGTTAGTTTAATCTTCACATTCAATTTCAAATTTGAAATAAGCATTATCACTGTACCATAATGGAAAATTAGTTCCCCAAATATTATTGTGCAAGATAAAAGATATGCCATCTATTTCAATATCTTCATAAACATTATCGAACTTCATTATTTTACCTTTGCCAAGTGAAAATAAGGGACAATGTTTGCTAGTAATCTTAAATCTAACATCTTTATTCTCACCCTTTAAGTGCATTATTGCAGAGCAATTTCTATTTCCACTTTCTACAACATCATAAGGATCAATGTACGAACCTAATTTGTTTAGTTTAAGGTTTTCTTTTTTTACAACAGGGTGCAACCTAAGTAAAGTTTCTTCTTGTATCCTATTTGCATCTTTACCTGTCCATATCAGTTCTATATTCAACGTGTTACCTTGACTGGTTATTTTATATGTAATTTCTCTTGGAGCTCCTAACTCCTCGCTCGCCTCGTGTTTTGTAGCCATAGATACATAAATTGTACTATTATGTATCTTTATGCTTTTTGCCTCATATTTATATCTTCCCGTTGGAAATTTACCGTCCCATCTAGAAATCGCCGGCCTTCCAAAGTCCGCATGAGCCCAATATACATCTTTAATATCTTTTCGATTATATGTTTTGAAAAACTCCTTAACATCACTAACGCTATGAGATATATATTCTACTACCGACTCATTTACACCTGAATTTAAAACTTCCTTACCATCAAACAATAGACTTAGTCCACCAAAACTATTTACCGAAACCTCAAACCTTCCAAGACTTACTCTTTGCATAGGCTTTATATCCAAAGAACCTTTAGGGCTATAAAATCCTTTTTCGGGTCTTAATGTACTAAGAATCGCCTTTGCTTCTTTTTTTCTTCCATCACTTAAAGACTCTACTGCCAAGTCTATAAATCCCCTTCTTTCTTCCCATGACTTTTCAATCCGTGAGTAACTAAGTACACTTGGATCAGGAACTTCATTTTTTAGTATTTCTTTAACAATGCCTCCATTCATGTCAAGAACTTCTTCATCATTTTCAACCCTGTCTATCTTTCTTGCTTTTTCAAAATCTTTTTTAAGATAGTTAGAATAATCGGAAAACATCCTTTTTATGTCACCACCGTTTGTGTGCTCAGCAAGCATTAATACTGCATTACTAAAACGCTCATATTCTTCACTATCTTCTTTTAAAGATTTGTCTTGTAGCCACTTTCTCTTTAACTCCATAAGTTCTCTTTGAGCTGCAGCTTTATAAGGGTCTGTTGTACTTCCATGAATCCATGAATCACCAATTTCTGACGTAACAACTGGAAGTAAGTGTCTAATTTCAAATAAATCATTTGCAAACTCATCAAGCCCTGTAGCAAAAACATCAGCGAACGGATATTTTTCCGAATACTTTTTATAGTTTTCTTTTGCTTGCTCAAGATTAACAGGACCAACATTATCAGACGTATGACAAAATACTGCAACTGAATCTAAGTTTTCATGAGTAATTTCGCCACCGTAACTAGCATCGTAAACTACAACAACCTCAGCTCCTTGATACCGCCACAAAAATATTCTTGGAATATTAGGAATTGCCGAAGCCTCGTTTACTCCTATATGCAACATCTTTATACCATATTCTTGTAAAAGTGGGACCATAGAGATTGTATGTCCCGGAACATCTGTAAGCTTTGCTGCTACCGTCTTTTTACCCGTTAATCTATCTAGTTTTTTTATTATCGCCATACCATCACGAAATGTTTGCTCGTCCATTAATTCGGTATGCGTTGTAAAAGGCATAGCATGACTAACTATATCGCCTCTCTTAAGAGCTTTAGTAAGATTAACAATTTGTTCGGGGCTTCCTTTTTTTAAAGCAATATCCAAAATCCAAGAGCCTGTAGTCCAGACAAATCTTTTTTTGTCTTTATTGAGTTCTTTAGCGATATCTATTGCTTTTGGTATGTACTTGTTGACATAATCCTGAACAATACTTGAAGCAAAATCTGTAAAACCTAAATCTAGATGTGTCTTTGTGATGATATATACTTTTTTCTTCATAAATCCCCTTAAAAACTATGATTTAACTTCTTATATATTAATATAATAGGGGTTTTCTTTCAAGAATAAGCTAAAGCCAATAACCCTAAAAGCCTCACCGAAAGTTGCACTTACTATGACAACTGACATCATAAAATCTTAACGGGTTTAAGTTTTACAATTAACATGAGAACCAACAAAAAAACTCATATAAAAAACTATAAATATTTATTCAGAGGCTGTTTTGTGTTATATTACTAGTAGTAAGTAATGTAGTAGCGATGTATAATTACTAGCAACTGCGATATATACAGTTAATCATTAGTCAGAATATAAATCTAACCTGGCTTATTAGGATTGTTATGAAAAAAATCTCTATATTTGTTCTTGTCATATCTTTAATATTTTCTATCTCGATAGGACTTACTGCATTTTTTGTAGAAGCAGATTTATTACAAGACGAAAACTTCTCAGTCGAACTTGCAAAAGACAGGCTAGACTCATATACAACCATTTATGTTTCAAAAGGAAAAAATTTCAAAATCCTACAACTCACCGACCCACAAGTAAAGTTCCCTGTAAATGATTACGATAAATTCGGAGGCTCAAATGAGCAAACCATGATTTTGGTGGAGAGAATGATTAAGGCAGTAAAACCTGATCTTGTAGTCTTTACCGGCGATTTAGTTATGAGCCAGATTGTAGATAATTGGCAGTACCTAAAAGTTTATGCCGAACTAATGGAAAGATTAGATGTCTATTGGACAATGACATTTGGAAACCACGATGTTGAAACTTCTTATGTCTTTACAAACACTGCACCCGACAGCATATTCGGGCAAACTGAAAAAGGTGTAATTATTGAGCGCTTACAAGAATATTCTCATTGCCTGATTTCTAAAGGAGATGCAGGAGATGGCGGAGGTACAGGCAATCATATAATCAACATAAGAGATAAAGCTTCAAATGATTTAATTTATAGTTTAGTTATGTTTGATACCGTATGGGAAAAAGATGTAGATGAAACTTATCATCGCGCTAAAACGCCTGCACAAGTAGAATGGTATGTGGAAAATATCAATAATATTTCAGACATGCAATATGGCGAAAATAGCGATGAAGTCGTTAAATCATTTATATATGCTCACGTGGCCGTACCTCAGATTTGGGATGCATATAACGAAGCTAAAGGTGGCGAAACTGCTAATTCTAAGATTCATTATGGGCATATACTTGAAGGTGTTATAAGAGAGGAACAAAGAGCTTGCACATTATTTGATACAGCATACTCTCTTGGTAGCACGAAGGCAATGTTTTTTGGGCACCATCATGATAATGATGCTATGGTCACATATAAAGGTATTGATTTAGTATTTGGTCAACATTCTGGACTGTCTCATTATTATAGAATAGACAAAGACGAAGGCATCTCTTCGTCAACATATGATTTATCTGATATTTTTACATACGGAGATATGAGAGGAGGCACTTTGCTGACAATACATTGCAACGGTCTTTCATCATCATATACAATCGAACCCAAATATGCTTATAACACCATAGAATGGGACGATATAAAAATTGATTATGAAGAAACTTATAATCGTTTAAGTGAAAATGAAAATAATACCGTTACGCGATAAAACAATCAATGAAACATCACATACATAAAACGCTTGTTCTTTTTAACTATGCGATTTCATTCGAAATTTTCAAAAAAATGAGATTTGTTGCAAAATAGAAGAGTTTTTGTGTATTTTACTATTGTGTTTTTAGTTTGTTTGTTGTACAATGATACTAATGTGGTCGTAGAACGACCCGCAAGTTTAAGGGTATTAAGGGATGGGAGTTGTAAAGGGAACCTGCAGAGAGTAGGTTCTTTTTTCTTACCATTAATCACTAATTTAAAAAGGCCGCTATTTTCTAGCGACCTTTTTGCTTTACATAGATTAGCCGTTCCTCTAAATCTATAATATACAAGGTTTTTACTAACTGTAACCGACCTACTTGTAGTACTTTACTCCGTTTGCTATTACATTCATTTCAAATCTTCCAACCATGTTTTGATAATTGCCTTTTTGCCATCTGTCTACATGGCTCATTATGCCAATTACTCTTCCACAGGGAGATATCAATGAGTCTATAGCGTAAACTGATCCTGCAGGATTAAATTTGTAGTTCATAGTTGCCTTTCCACTTTCATCACAGTACTGTGTTGTTATTTGTCCATTTGCAACCAACTTATCTACTTCCTCAGCACTTACGACTAGTTTCCCATAAGCATTACTGAAAGGTAAGTTATATATATCTCCTACCTTAAACGATGACATCCAAGGTGAGTTATTCGAAGAAACTCTAACATTTACCATAGTTGCAACGTGTCTACCTCTATTGTTTGGTACAAATGCCATATTATCTACTGGAATTAAACCAAGTTTAACTAAAGTTTGGAAACCGTTTGCGATACCTATTGCCAAGCCATCACGCTTATACAGTAAATCTAAAATAGCTTCCTTTACCTCTTTTCTAGATAAAAGAGCAGACGAAAACTTAGATGGTCCCTCTGGCTCATTGCCTGTTATCGCCCCACCTGGTAATGCTAAAATTTGAGCTTTCTTTATCTTGTCTACCATAACCTTTATGGAGTAATCTATATCTTCTGCGCTCGCATTCAGCACAACAAATGTTTCAACATCCGCGCCTTCTGCTTCAAAAGCTTTAATCATATCATATTCTGAGTTCGTACCTGGGAATATAGGCATAAAAACCTTTGGCTTAGAAACCTTACTTGTTGCTTTCCATATCTTTGTTGACTTAAATGATAGATCCTTAACTTCTTCCTTTATTTCCTTAATTTTCGTTGTAAACACGGTTTCTAATGTGTTTTGGAAGGCGTTATCAACTTTTTCTAAACTAATCTTTCCATTTGGATAAGTTATTTCTCCTAAATCATTCAGTTTCCCTAAATACTCAGCTCCTGGAATCATACTTTCATTACTTACTAAAACAATGTCACCTATTGTTGGTAAAAATAAGGATTCATCCATAAAGGAAAACTCCATTCCTGCCATATTGCCAAGTAAAGATTTAGCTATGGTAACTAAGGTACTACCTTCAACAACTGCGCTATAGAGCACCTTGCCTTCTTTTATCAGTTTTTCTACGGTTTTATATACCTTTTTTAACGATTCATAATCGGGCCTAGAAAACTCATCTTTTTTGACACTAAACCTAAAAACATTACCTACAGTTCCAAACGCATTATGAATAATATTATCATCTGCCGCAATGCCCATTGCAAATGCGGCAAGTGTTGGAGGAACATCTATATCATCGTATGTACCGCTCATAGAATCCTTGCCACCAATAGAGCCTATCTTTAAGTTCATTTGTGCGTCAAATGCTCCAAGCAGTGCAGAAAGGGGTTGTCCCCAGCGTACGGGGTCCTTACCAAGCCTTAAGAAATACTCTTGAAATGTCATGTATATACTACTATAATCCACTCCACTAGCAATCAACTTAGAAATTGCAGCAATAACTGAATATGTAGCTCCTACATAAGGTGAAGTTATCATTAAGTTAGGATATAACCCATATGATGAACATGTTACAGTTTTAGTGAAACCTGATACGGGAGGTTTACTTGCCATAATAGTAGCAGGCGTCGTTTGTCTTTTACCACCATAAGGTAAAATTACAGTTGAAGCTCCTATCGTCGAATCGAATGTATCGCTAATGCCCTTTCTTGAGCAGTTTTCTAAGCTACTAATTTGATTACAAAGTGCACTCTCATAATCATTAACTGCTATATCTCTTGCAACGTCTTCATCAATAGTTTGAAAATACTTGGTGTCATCTTCTTTAATAGTTACATCTTGTATTTGCCTTACCCCATTAGTATTTAAAAAGTCTCTTTCTATATCGCATATGACTTCATCTTTATAGAACATACGCATACGATTTAAATCAGTTATTTTCGCAACTACGACTGCATTTAAATTTTCATCCTTACTCTTTTTTACAAATGTTTCAACATTTTTGCTTTCTACAACTACAGCCATTCTCTCTTGAGATTCGCTAATAGCAATTTCCGTTGCGGTTAAGCCTTCATATTTTGTAGGAACTTTTTCTAGATATATGTCCACTCCGTCTGAAAGTTCACCTATTGCTACGCAAACACCACCTGCGCCAAAATCGTTAGATTTGACTATCATTCTTGATAGTTCTGGGTCCCTAAATAACCTTTGAATCTTTCTTTCTTCTGGCGGGTTTCCTTTTGGACCGCCACTTTCTTCAGCAGCTTCAGAAGAATGCGCTCTACTACTTCCAGTTGCTCCACCTATTCCATCTCTACCAGTTTCGCCTCCTAGCAGTATAACAACATCGCCAACGCGTGGACTTCTTCTCACAACATTTTCTTTTGGGGCGCCACCTATTACATAGCCCGCTTCCATTCTCTTAGCTCTAAATCTATCATGATATAACTCTTGTACTTGGCCGGTTGTAAGCCCTATCTGATTACCATAACTTGTAAACCCAGCTAAAGCGGTTTTCGTTAAAAACCTTTGAGGAAGCTTGCCTTCTAAAGTTTCTTTAGCTGTCTCTAGAGGATTGCCAGACCCTGTCAGTCTCATAGATTGATAAACATATACCCTACCACTTAATGGGTCCCTAATAGCCCCACCTAAACAAGTTGACGCACCACCAAAAGGCTCTATTTCTGTGGGATGATTATGAGTTTCATTTTTAAACATAATAATCCAATCTTCTTTTTCTCCGTTATTATCTAAAGTGACATTAACAGAACATGCATTTACTTCTTCACTAATTTCCATCTTGTCCAAATAGCCTTCTTTTCTTAGTTTCTTAACAGCTATGGTTGCAACATCCATTAGGCAAGTATATTTATCTGTTCTACCTACATACAGCTCTTCAAAAGTCTTTTGATAAAGTTTAAAGGTTTTCTCAATATTTTTATTTGAAGAAAAGATTTTAATGTTTTTAAGTTCTGTAAAAAATGTACTATGTCTGCAGTGATCGCTCCAGTACGTATCAATTACTTTAATTTCAGTAACAGTAGGATTTCTCTTTACTGATTTAAAATAATCTTGGACAAAAGAAAGATCTTCAAAATTCATTGCAAAGCCTTCCTCATCAAAGAACTTTTTAAGTTCAGTTTTGCTCATTTCTATAAAGCCCTCAAATTCTTCACGCATTTTATTTTTTAACACGTGTTTTTTCTTAAGAGTTTTAGGTAGCGCGAGGCTTCCTTCTCTACTATCTACGGGATTTATTAAATACTTTTTAACTACTTCGAGCTCACTATCTGTTAGCCCGTTAAAAATATAAATTACTGCTATTTTAACAATAGGTCTATCGCCACCTAAAAGTGCTTGTATGCATTGTTCAGCGCTGTCTGCTCTTTGGTCATATTGCCCATCTAAATATTCTACAATGATAGCTGGAAGACCTTTTAAACTATCTGCATTTTTTAAAACTTTATCAGATACGGGACTAGAAAAAACTTCTTTTTTAACTTTATCTAAATCGCTCTTTCCCACGCCCTCCACATCATATTTAAACACCCTTTTAGCATCTTTAATATTGAATCCATATAAACTTTTTATGTCTAATACGATTTCTCTTAATTCACTATCATACTTTTGTAATTTTTCTACTAAAATGCGTTCTACCATTTTTTCTCTCCCAAAAAACTTAAAACTTTAAAAATCAACTATCCTAAAAGTTATTCTTTTATGAAAACAACTCTTTCTTTTCCTTGTAATATAATATATTACATATACCCTCTTTTAGTCAATTTTATTTGCAAATCCTATCATCCGGGACCAAATATTTTCACTATAAACAAAAGGCACTCGTTACTGAACGGGTGCCTTTGATATTTTTATTTTGAGGTAACATTGAACATATCATTTTTATTATTTTTCTTTAAATAAAACCTGAAACTTATCGTCTCCATATTCTCCAGGATTTGTCAATTTAAATGCACCATATACCGTCGTTATATCATAATCATTCTTGTATACATACTCAAGCCCATAATAATTCCCAGCACTACCTTCGTTACAAAACTCCTCAAACGCAGTAGCTAATGCTATTGCATCTGCATTTGACTCTACGTATAAACTCTTCCCTTCTGCATATTCCGTACTTGCATAGTAATTATACGAACCAGTGGAATTTCGCTTTACATAGAATGGGTCTGTTAAGTCTACAATTTCTCTATTTTTCTTACCCATATCTATGTCGTTTATTAAGAAATATTTATGAGTCTTTATTTGAAAACGCTTAGTTCTACTTTCATCTAGAATAGATAACCCATCAGCAGTAACGTCCAAGCTATGCCATTTGTTGGCAATTTTTATCTTATTCCAAGCATGGTTTTCTTCGTTTTCGTCATTAGAAATAACCACGCCAGACGCCCTAATTGCCTCCATTCCTTCGATTCTAGCCATCAATGAAAATGCCTTTGAAATACCATCGCATACTGCGTAACCATCTATGAATACGCCATCGAGATAGAACCCTTTATATTTTATTAAGTCCGCTAAGTCCTCTGAAGACATATTCTTACTCAAATTGAGTAGGTTAAAATCATAACTATTATGATCAATAATCCAGTCGTGAATAATTGTAGCTTTTTGAAAATCATCAGCATCTTCAGGAACAATCTGCGATAACGCAGTCCTAGCTTTTTCATATATGGTTCTAGCATTACTTATTTCATTTTGTATCATTGGGTCTAAATCATTCATAAATACAGGCTTATATCCATTTTCTACTGCATATAGAAGCTGCTCTGAGTTATATACAATGAAAGGATCTGCAAAATCTATTTGGAACACACCAGTTTCGACAGAATCATCTACAACATATGATGTCACCATGCTTTTTACCTTTATTGTGTCGGGCGCAAGCGCACTGACTGAAGCAATTCTATCCGATTCAGCCTTTTCGGCAAACTCATTTACTTTAATTACATTTTTCCCTTCTGATGTTATAGTAACTGATGAAAACTCTAATGCTGTGTTTGCTGTGTTGTTTCTATATCCGGACACAGCTTGCATCGCAGCTTCTATTTCCGCTTGCAAAGTAGTAGACCCAGTTAAATATGTTAGTTTACAAGCAAATGGATTCTTTGCAGTAAACACATAAGAATAATCTACTAATGCTTGAAGCTCTTCTCTACTATCTATACTGGAGTCTACATAATGTCCAAAAAAATTATAGTAAACATCATCTATATATTGAGATTTAACACCTAAATTGAAGCTATTTTTATATTCTCCGTTTAAATATATGTTTGCCTCTTTTATGTACATACCATGCACATATATGTTATGGCTTTCGCTAAATGTTGGAGCGTCAATAATGTTTAAGTTTGAAAACCCTCTATCAAAGTAAATATTACCGGTAAACCCTGCAAAAGATGCTGAACTTATCGTTTCTATTGTATACGGAATTATAACTTTATCAGCAGCATAAGCCTGCGCAACAAATTCCCCGCCTATTTCTTTTACAGGCGTACCGTCTAGCGAAAATGGTATGTATAGATCTCTGGAGGCACCCATATATCCTGTTATTTTGTAATATGCGTTCGGAGCAGTACCTACTTGCTCATACTCAAAATCCGTAGCTATTGTTCCTTCTCTCCATTGTGCATATATTGTCATATCTATGCAGAATGGATATGTCTCAATCTCTCCAAACCTGTTAGAGATTCTATCTCCACCAGTCTTATTAGAAAACCAACCGATGAATTGGTACCCAGGATAAGGGGCAGGAGGATCTATGGAAAGACTTGAGGCATATCTGATTGTCTGAGACGTATACGTATCAGATGAGGGTCCTTCGGGATAGTTGCTATTAAGAGTTGCATTTGTTTCAACACCCTCAAACACCGCAGATATTTCCACATCTGCTATATATTTATGTGTCATAGGATTGTCTACAACCGTTTTTGTAGTGTTACCAACAATTTGCCATTCTTTAAATTCAAAGTTTGGAGCAGCAGAAGCTGTAAAAGTTATTGTATCTTGAGTGCTGTCATCTAGCACATAGTAATTGGAGGAAGGCGTAATATTTCCAGCATCTTCAATTGGTAGAACGCCACACTTAATGTCCCACTGAGCGTATAAAGTCACTGTCCCTTGTTTTTCATAGTCACCAGGAATATAGTATGTAATTTCCTCACCATCAACTCTCTTTTTATCGATGCGATCTCCTACCACTCGATCAATATCGTCATACCAACCTATAAACGCACAACCTTTTCTTGTCGGTATAGGAAGTTGTAAATCTACGCCATGCGAATAATCAAAAACATTAGCTCCAGGATATTGCCCTCCATTTGCATCTAACGTTATCACTAACGTTACTTCAACCCACTTAGCATATAATGTTATATTTGATGAGATAACATTATTTTTTTCTGTCATGTAATCACTCCAAGATTTTGTATATTTCTTGTTATCCACATACCATCCTGCAAAGGTATATCCATCGCGGGTAGGTGTTGGCATAGTAAAACTATTTGATCCTGGTGTAATTATAATGGGAGCACAAGTAGTCCCACCATTACTAGCAAAAGTAATTTTATACTCACTTGCTGTTGGCCGAGAAGGAATCAATCCACATGCTCCTACAGTCGCTGATATAATTAAAATGAATGATACAATTGCTATAAAAACCGCTATTTTTCTTTTCATGACGTCACCTCGGACAGTATCCCCATACTTTTATTTGCATAGTGATCTACGTAGTCTTTCACAACTACTTACCATTAATTATACTACTAAATAAAGTACATTTGAAGGAACACCCAAATATTTTTACACAAAAAATCACCTCAGCGGAGGTGATGCTGTTCTAAATTAACTAGCTTATTAAAAAGTTTCCCATCTATTATTACTCCCAAGTATATAGGCCAGTAAATAGTTCATAGTACTTACCTTTTTGAGCCAGCAGGTCTTCGTGATTGCCTCTTTCTATTATCTCTCCGTTTTCAATAACCAAAATAGCATCTGCGTTACGGACAGTAGATAGTCTGTGTGCTATTACAAACACGGTTTTACCTTCCATTAGTTGGGCAAGGCCCTGTTGTATAACTGCCTCAGTTCTTGTATCTATAGAACTTGTTGCTTCATCTAAAACAAGCACTGGCGGATCAGCAATTGCAGCTCTTGCAATGTTAATTAACTGGCGCTGACCTTGAGATAGATTAGAGCCATCCGCGGTTAACATCGTGTCTAAACCTTCGGGTAAATGACTAATAAATGAAGTTGCGTTAGCTATTTCTACCGCTGCCTCTACTTCTTCATCTGTTGCATCTAATTTACCATACCTTATGTTTTCCCTTACGGTGCCAGTAAAAAGATGTGTGTCTTGCAATACCATTGCCATGGACTTTCTTAAATCTGCTTTTTTAATCTTTTTGATATTTATACCATCATACCTGATTTTACTATCCTCTGGGATATCATAAAACCTGTTGATTAAGTTAGTGATTGTTGTCTTACCCGCTCCAGTTGCACCAACTAAAGCTATCATTTGACCAGGTTTTGCATATAGGTTTACATTCTTTAATACGGGCTTTCCCTCGACATACGAAAAATTCACGTTTTCAAAAACTATATCTCCATCAAGAGGCTTGTATGTAGTTGTGCCAAGCTGTTTATGAGGATGTTTCCACGCCCATCTTCCCGTCCTTTCTTCGCATTCTTTAATTTCATCACATCTTGCTTCACAATTAACTAATGATACATATCCTTCATCTGCTTCGACTGGTTCGTCTAACATATCGAATATTCTCTTAGCACCTGCTATCGCCATCATAACCGAGTTAAACTGTTGTGATACTATGGTAACAGGTCTACTAACTTGGCGTGATAGTTGTAAAAACATTGTAATCGTAGCAATCGCTCCTGTTATGGGACCTAAATAACCATGTATAGCTAATGCCGCACCACTCATTGCCACTGTTGCATAGTTAATATATGAGATATTTCCAAGAAGTGGCATTAACATATGAGAATACGTATGACCTTTCGTGCCCATCTTCCTTAGTCCTTGGGACTTTTCTTCAAATCCTTTTATGATAACATCTTCATGGCAAAAAACCTTAACAACCTTTTGCCCCGATACATACTCTTCAGCATATCCATTAACACTTGCAGTTTCTTCTTGTATCCGAATAAAATACTTACCCGTTTTAGAGGTAAAAATTACAACCAAAATACCTATTATTACCAGACTGCCAACAACGACAAGTGTTAGCAGTGGACTAAGTACCAACATAGAAACGAAAACCGAGATTATTATTACTGTTGCATGTATTAATTCCTTAAAGCCATTACTAAGCAGTTCGCGAATTGCATCGGTATCGTTTGTGTATCTAGACATGATGTCTCCACGGAGATTATTATCAAAGTATGATACAGGTAGGTTTTGCATGTGTTTAAACATCTTTATTCTAAGTTCACATAACATAGAAGTCGAAAGAGTTAATGTTAATCTAGCTGCAATCGTAAGAGATATAACGGATACAAGATATAGTGCTATTAAGACACCCATCATCTTTGCAAGTCCTATGAAGCGCTCTGGGTCATTGGTTAATGCTCTATCGAATATAAATGACAATATTTCTTTTAGGTACATAGTAGCAACAGCATACATCACCGCATGAATGATAATTGTTACAGCAACTATAATGGCATGTGTTCTAAAATTGCCTATTTCTTTAAATAAGCGCTTAAAAACAGTCCAACTGTCTTTTAAATTAAGTCTTGCAGGACCTTTTCCCTTTCCCATTCCGCCGTGTGCCATTACATTACTCCTCCTTGTTGTGAGGAATAAATTTCCTTGTATATATCATTTGTTTTCATTAATTCTTTATGGGTGCCAATGCCATTAATTTTACCATCATCAATGACGATTATTTTATCTGCATCAATCACAGATGCAATTCTTTGAGCAATTATTATTAATGTAGTTCCAGCCACATCTTTTTTTATTGCATCTCTTATAGCTCTTTCCGTAGTAGAATCAACTGCATGAGTACTGTCATCTAAAATCAAAATTTTTGGTTTTTTAAGGAGTGCTCTAGCGATGCATAGTCTTTGTTTTTGTCCTCCGGAAACATTAGTTCCTTCCTGAGTTATCATGCTCTGATATCCATCCGGGAAACCCATAATAAAATCATGTGCAGATGCCACCTTACATGCCTTTTCTATCTCCTCTTGGGTAGCATCCATGTCTCCCCAGCGTAGGTTTTCTTCGATTGTGCCAGAAAATAATGTGTTATTTTGGAGAACCATTCCAACTGCTTGTCTTAATTCATCAATTTTATATTCTCGCACATCAATCCCACCTACTTTTATTGATCCTTCCGTAACATCATAAAGTCTTGGAATTAATTGAACAACACTACTCTTTCCTGACCCAGTGCCTCCTACAATACCAATGGTTTGTCCTGGCAAAACTTCAAAATTAATATTGCTTAATACATCATTTTCAGCATCGGCTTTATACTTAAATGACACATTTTCAAATGTTACACTACCTTCTTTTACTTTTAAGTTTGCATCTGCTTCGTCATCTCTAATAGTCGGAATCTCATCTAGTACTTCAATAACTCTTTTTGCAGAAGCTCTGCTCATAAACAAGTTAACAAACACCATAGCAACCATCAATAGAGACATTAAAAACTGCCCGATATATCCAATTGTTCCAGCGATTCCACCAACAGACATTTCGCCTTTCATAATTTTTATACCACCAAGCCAAACCACCAAAATTGTAATGATATAGGTAAGTATATTCATTGCGGGCCCTGCGTAAACGAGTAGTTTTTCTGCTTTGACCTGAGCATTTTTCAAGTCCTCTGCCGCATGTCTAAAATTATCTGTTTCGTGATCTTCCCTTACGAAAGACTTCACTACTCTAATAGCGCCCAAGTTTTCCTTCACTCTGTTATTAAGGTTATCAAATTTATCAAATAGTTTTTCAAATAGTGGTACTACAAACTTTGCAGCTAAAATGATACTACCCCAAACAACTGGTATTGATACTAAAAAGATAATTGCAATTATGGGGTTTATGAAAAATATCATAATTACGCTAAGCGTTAACATTACTGGAGCGCGAAAAGCAATTCTAACTAAAATTGTGAATGCCATTTGTACAAACCCTACATCGGTAGTAAATCTAGTTATTAAACTACCTGTACTAAACTTATCTACGTTAGCATATGAAAAGTTTTGTACTTTTCTAAACATTTCTTCTCTTAAATTTGCACCAAATCCCATTGAAGCAACAACTGTAAACCTGGCAGATAAAAGTCCAAACCCTAATGCTAAAATTGCTAGAGAAATCATAACAGTGCCATACTTAATAACAACCTGCATATTCTGCATTGAAATACCATTATCTACTAATTTTGTCATTATAAAAGGTATAAAAACTTCGCATAAAACTTCTAGTACAACACAAATTGGAGCAAGTATTGCATACCCCTTATATTGTTTTACACTTGGTGCTAGTTTTCTTATCATAAAATAATTCCCTGTATAAAATATACGCACTTAAAATAATGCCTTTATAATGATATACCACTTATTAAATTTAGGCAACGTGATTATTGCCATTTATCATTTACATACCTATGGTTTAATGGATATAAAATAAACTTTCTTCCGTGCCTTATTCAAAATCAAAAGGTCACAAATAATGAATTACTCGTCTCTTATTCCATCTATAAATTTATCTACTGTTTCTTGTAACATCTTTGTGCTTCTTAAAAATGGATATAAATGAGCACAATGCCCTGCAGTTTTTCCACTTGCAATGTATATGTGATGCTTTACACCTGCTGCATCAAGAGCTGCGCCCATCTCAGCTGCTTGTTCTCCAATAAACAAATCGCGCTCAGCTTCAATTATAAAAGTTTCACACCAGTTTGAATTAACGTTTTTTACTACATTAATTACATCGTCTTCATACGGCATCACACTTAAATCTATTTCTTTATCCATTTTTGTTCCAAAAATACAATTTATCAAATCTATGTGCATATTGAATGGCTGAGGATTTTGTAATGTTTTCATTAGATTATATGGTGCATAAAAACCCATAAGTGCTCTCGGTCTTGCACCTGTATACTCTGGCAGATTTAATTTTTCTCTAAGCTCTGGTGAAAATATGCTAGCAATTGTGTGAGCCGCATAATATGCACCCGCACTATCACCTGAAATTACTATCTTTTCGGTATCCAAATCATACTCTTCAGCTAATCCGTTTATGAAATTTAATGCATTTATACTATCTTCTGTTGCAGCTGGAAAGTTCGACTTTGGCGCCAGTCTATAACCAATATTAATTGCTGCCCAACCTCTATCAGCTACATATTTTGTGACACCGCTTCTATAATGCTTCCCACCACCTACAAAGCCACCACCATGTATGTTAATAAACACAGGATACTTACCTTTTTTCTTCTCTGGACTTAAATATATATCAAGCATGTTTTTAGAACCACACCTTGTGTCATACATGATGTTTTTAATCCTATATACACCGGGATATCTTCTATAATTACGTACTGGATGGTTAAAAATGTCACTAATCTTAAAAACAACTTGAGATTTTTTCACTGCGAGCTCCTAAATAATTTACTAGAAAAATTGTAACATATATGCGCGTTTTTCTCAATACACACATAGTATATAATTTTGAAATGAATGTATTTCCCCAGGCCTTTTTTATTCATTACTAATTAACCGCTCCATCTCATTTTCACTATCCAAAACTCAGCAACCGACAAAGTTTTTAATTTATGCATATTTATTTAAATTTTCCGTGTATAATTTTAATTTTCAATTTAACTGAATGGTGCCACTATCACCATATAAGGTTAACCAAAAAGCACATTATTTCATTATTAAAAACCTTATTGTGAGTAAAAATGTATAATTGTGATTTCATTGTGGACAACTGTGCATAAATGTGGATAACTGCCTATTTTGGGCGATTTTAGGGTATAGTTATCCACAAATTGTATGTTGTTGTGCCTGTTTGGGATCCTTTATTGTTGTATAAATCTTTAACTTTTTATGTTTATTAAGTCCGCTTTACTCATCTTTATTTCCTTCATTTGTTATTATCCTATTTTTTATCCTTTGTTGTAATGGTGATTATTTCTTGTTATACTTTTATTATTACGTTTTTGGAGAGAGAAATATGACTATCGGAGCAATTATTGGGTATACCGTTTTGGCATTATTTTTAGGATTTATTGCATTTTTGATAATACGCACTATTAGCGCTAGAAAACCTAAACCCCCAGAGAGCAATTATGTCCCTAACGATATTGATGATACTGTCGTAGATAACCTAGTTGAAGCTATCAAACACAAAACAATAACAATGCCTAATAACGATCAAGACGGATCTGTGTTTTTAGAGTATCAAGCTTTTTTAGAGAAGGCCTACCCACTCATCATGAAAAACTCCACTAAGTATGTTATCAATAAATACTCTGTCATCTATGCGTTTAAAGGAACTGAGTCTGACTCTTTACTTCCCATTGCAATTTTAGCCCACCAAGACGTTGTTCCCGCCCCTGCAAAAGATTGGGGATTCGATCCTTTCGGTGGTGAAATTTCTGAAGGTTATATATATGGAAGAGGCACTCAAGATATGAAGGGACAAATGATATCTGCCCTTGATGGACTTGAGTTTTTACTTAGAGAAGGTAAAAAACCTGCTAGATCGATCTATTTTTGTTTTGGGCACGATGAGGAAAGAGCTGGTATTTATGGTGCTTATGAAATCGTTAAGTTTTTGCAACAACGTGATGTTCGCTTTGAGTTTGTACTCGATGAAGGAGGAGCCATAATAGACGGTAAAATAATTGGGATAAATAACAAAGTAGCACTTGTTGGAACCTGCGAAAAAGGGTATGCGGATGTAACGCTAGAAGTTGAAAAACTTGGAGGACACGCATCTACTCCAACTAGACGAACTGCTGTTGGACTAATGAGCCAAGCTGTTTACAAACTAGAAAAGCGTAAAATGAAGCCCTTCTTTTCAGAACCGGTGAAGGAAATGTTTGAAACACTTGCGCCATATATGAACCCGTTATTTAAATTTTTCATAGTAAATAGAAGAGTTTTTGGCTGGCTACTTAAGCGTGTTCTTACTATTGCATCTCCTTTTACTAACTGTATTGTTAGAACTACAATTGCCCCTACACAAATGTTTGGAGCAACTACTCCAAATACTCTACCCCCCGTAGCAAAGGCAAATGTCAATTGCCGTATAAACACTGGAGAAACCATTGATGATTTAACAAACCACATCAAAAAAGTAGTTGGTAAAAATATAAAAGTTACGGTTAGAGATGGTGCTTCCAATCCTTCTCTTGTAAGCAGTCCCGATTCTCCAGCTTTTAAGATGATAGGAAAAACAGTATACGAAGTTTTTGATGGTTTTATCATGGCCCCATACCCATTTATAGCAACTAGCGACTCAAAATACTACCATGTGTTATCTGATAACGTTTATAGGTTCACACCATTTGAAAAAGAAGAAAGCGATGCAAATAGAATTCATGGGGTTAACGAACGACTCTCTGTAAACATGCTAAAAACCGCAACTCAGTTTTTCATTAGACTATACGAAAACACGTGTTTTGACGACTTTAGCGTTCCAAAAAGAAAATCTCTTGTAAGCAACCATCTATACTAAAACACACTTTTATTCCTCTGTTAGTCTTCATTAACAGGGGAATTTTTATTTAATCATTAATAACTACAGCGCCATTAATTCGCTATTGACCTAGGTAAGATGAAACTATTTATTGCCATAACTAAAAGCCGATTCAATTATTATCTAGTTTAATTTTTCATAGTGGTTTTTAAAACATGCAACCACTATATGTAGTATATGAAAAAATAGTATTTTAAACTTTTTTTACATATTTTATTTTACCGCTACAAAATATTATTTTATGTGATATAATAAATATCCTGCGTCTTATTTTTTCGGTTTTATACCTAGGGTTTTACCTGACTTCAAAACGCATATTATTTTTATTTGGTGGGACTTGTGATACACGACGAAAACACAAATAACAAACTTCTTGTTTTGCTTATTCTTGAAAAATTAGAGATGCCGGTAAATGAGGATCTCTTACTTCAAATGTGTTCAATTGATAATGGTTGGATACCATATTTGTATTGCAAACAAGTATTAAATGAAATCATTCAAAGTGGACTTGCTGCTAAAATTGACTCTCAGGGAGGCCGTCCCCCACTTATATCTTTAACATCTGACGGTAGAGTTTGTCTTGCTCACTTTTATAACGATATCCCACTTTCAAGGCAAGATGAAGTAACAGAGTTTATAAAAAAACAACGCATGAACTATAGAAAAAAACAAGAGTTCGTTGCAGATTCTTTTAGAAATAACGATGGGTCATATACAGTAACTTTAAAAATTTTAGAAATAGCCCAAACCATAGTTGACATTAAATTAGTTGTTCCAACCAGAGCTATTGCCCTTTCTATAACAAATTCCTGGCCCGATAAAGCCCCTGAAACTTACCGCATGATTTATGAACACCTAATTGAAAACTAATAAAGTTTTCGTCTCGCACTTAAAAAGGCACCTTGGTAGGTGCCTTTACTAATTTCATATATTAACACAATGTGTTTTAGTCTCCAAAAAACTCATCATAAATTGCTCTTATAGATGTTTCGAAATCACTGTCTTCAACACCTACTATTATGTTAATTTCTGAAGAGCCTTGATCTATCATTCTTACGTTTACGTCTGCTTTAGCTAAAGCTGTAAAAACTCTAGCTGCCGTACCCTTTCTTCTAGCCATACCATGTCCAACAATTGCAATCAATGCTAGGTTATGTGCAACGTCAATACAGTCAGGGTTTACAGCAATTTTAATATCTTCTATGACTTTCTTTTCCGGGACTATCTCAAAGCCCTTTTCTGATAAAACTATACTCATAGTATCAATACCTGTTGGAATATGTTCTACCGATATTCCACATCTTTCTAGCACTGATAAAACGCGTCTAGCAAAACCTAGTTCGTTATTCATCATTGCCTTTTTAATGTTTATGGTAGCATTACTTTTTCTCCCTGCAATTCCTGTAACAGGATATTCCTGCATGTCTTCTCTTGAAATTTTATTCTTTATAAGTGTTCCTGGGTTTTCTGGTTCGAATGTGTTTTTAATGTTGATTGGAATGTTTGCAGATTGTACTGGAAAAACGCTATCAGGATGCAATACGCTTGCGCCCATATAAGATAATTCTCTTAATTCCTCATAGCTAATAACGTCAATAAAGCAAGGATTTTTTACAATCCTAGGATCGGTGATAGCAACGCCATTAACATCAGTCCAATTTTCGTAAATACTTACCTTCATCGCCCCTGCTATTATAGCGCCAGTAAAGTCTGAGCCACCACGTGTAAAGGTCTTTATTTTTCCATTTGGCTTTCTACCATAAAATCCTGGAATTACAACTCCTTCCTTATTTTTTAAAGCTTTTGCAACTAGATCTTCTGTGATTTCACTATCGTAACTTCCATCTATTTTAAACTTAATTATTTCAGCAGCATCTATAAAATCATATCCAAGATATGCAGCAATAAGTAGTCCTGATAAATATTCGCCTCTTGAAGCTGCAAAATCTGCATCTTCTGATTTGTTTATCCCTTCCTGCACTTCGTCTAAATACTTTTCTATATCAAAATCAATCTTAAGATCATCTCTTATTTCGATGTATCTCTTTCTGATAAGCTTCATTGTACTTTTGCATGTACCAGTCATTACTTTTTCATCAAAGGCACGATATAAAAGATCGGTTACTTTTTCATCATCCTTAAATCGTTTACCTGGTGCAGAAACCACCACAAACTTCCTTTCTGGATCAGAAAGTATAATATCCTTAACAAGCTCTAATGTTTTTGCAGTAGCAAGCGACGTTCCACCAAATTTACAAACTTTCATTATTTTTCTCCTATTCTTAAATTACTAAAAAGATTAAACATACGATATTTTATATCACAAAAATTGTCAAGTAATGTGTTACTCATTTTCAATTATATTAACTAAGAAACCATCCTGTAATTTTAAGGATGGTTTCGTTTGACTTTAATGTTACATTACAAGAGTTTACTTAACTATCCTTCTTCCTTCGAGATAATATCTTTTCTCTTCGGCTTCTCCTATGGAAAAGGATTTTTTAGGAAGATTTCCAACATTTACCACGAAATTAACTAGTTCTGATTTAGGAAAAGTTGGCATTACGATTCCAATTGTCCCATCTCCACCTTCTTCTACAGCTGATACTAAATGATGTTCGCTATGCACATAGTCAACAACCATATTGGGGTTTTCCTTTAATTTTTGTTCTAAAAATTTTTGCACAAGCATTATGCCGTTACTTGCAGTTTCAGGGGCAGCTATATACTCTTCTTGTTTGCCAACATATAACTTCATTACACCTGCACCAGTAAGCGAATCTGTTAACTCTTCTAAAAAACCTGCTGGTGGATTGTACACTATTCTATGAATAGGATGGAATTCTCCTTCACCATATATGTTGTTAAGTTCTACTAGCATATATTTAGCAGGATGGTCTTTTTGTTCTTCCTCACTCAAAGTCTTCTTGGTTTCTTCCCAAATGCATTTTGCTGTAGCAACAGAGTGGTTTCCATCACCTATTACCATTAACACCCCTGCATCTGTGCCATACTTTTTAACTTGCGTATCCAGATCTAATAGTTCTATTATTTTTTCAATAATTTCATCACTATTTGGAACTTCATATCCTATTATTCTTCCACCACCCATGTTAAGCTCAAAGTCATAAAGTTTTCTAAGTTTATGTCTACTTTTATATATTGGCTCTATTATTTCTTTATCCGCATCGTCTATTAGCGCTAATGTGTGAGTAAACTCCATTGGTGCGTTTTTTCTAATTTTAATCCTTACAGGAAGTCTTTCAAGTAAAGTATCTTCGGTCGCTCTAATGGGGACTCTCACTCTATTCCAGTCATATGAGTCTAAATCAATAGCTATCATTAGCCCTACTCTTGTTTCATGTTCCATTATTCTCTCTACAAGAATGAAATTATCAACCTCATAAAACAAATCAGAATTTACATATTCCTCAATTTTTCTGTTTATATCCTTAATGCGCTTTTCATCATTTTGTCCTAGATAAATTTCTGGAAATACTAAGTTTAGTGTACTTTTACTATCACCTACCAAGGTTTCAAGTTCATTCCAGTATTTAGGTTGGGCGGTAAACTGATCGCATGCTATTATCGCCCACTTGGACATATCTACATCTTTTGGAATTAGTATTTTAGGCTTCACAATTATGCTCATATTTTTTCTCCTGAACTTAAAATGTTTACTCTAGTTTCAATATTACTTTAAATGTCTAAACTTAACAAGCAAACTAGCCTATTAGCATTCTTCTTTGTATACATTTAAGCATATTTTTTTAAATGCTTTAAACGAGACTTTTAAATGTCTTTTTACACAACCATTTACTTCACAATAAACCTTTTACTCCCGCTAAAACCAAACTCACTACAAAAAAATGAGGCTATGTTTTAGCCTCACCTTATATTTTAAACTTTAATCTACCAAATTATTTTATTGAGCGATACTTTGCGGGTGTAGATATTTTCAATGCCTCATGTAAAATATCTCTTAGTCTATCTGGAGTTATGAACCTACGAAGCTCTCCCCTTTTTGCAATAGAGATAATACCAGTTTCTTCACTGACAATAATTGTTAACATATCGCTTTCTTCGGTAATCCCGATACCAGCACGGTGCCTAGTTCCTAAACTCTTTGATACTGTTTGTGATTGTGACAAAGGTAAAAAACAGCCTGCTGCCAAAACTTTGTTTCCCTTAATGACAGTTGCGCCATCATGGAATGGTGCTCTTGTATTGAAAATTGCTTCCAGTAATGCAGCTGAGACAGTTGCGCCTAGTTCTACACCTGTTTCTAAAATATGGTTTGCAACCGACGTCGGAGCTATTACTATAAGCGCTCCGGTACGTGATTTAGACATCGATTGACATGCTGTAATGATTTCATCTACAGTCTTTCTCATTTCTTCGTCCGATGCGCCTGTTTCGAATTCAGTATTTTTCTCTCTTACTTTAGTTAGGTTGAAAAACATTACCTTTAAATCCGACTGGTATACCATTATAACTGCAACAACCATGAATATTGCTATTATTTGTGAAATAGCTTTAGTAATCGGCAAAACAAAATAAAAATCTAATACTACTACCCCAACAAATATTAGGGTTGCAACACCGTAAATGGCTAGCAATAATATGCTTTTTTTCCTAATAAAAAATATTGTTAGCGCAACAAAAAGTGCTATGCAAACAATAAGATCTACTATCAAGCTACCAACGTTGTATACGGCTCCAATCACTTGTTTTTGTTTCTCCTCTAAAACTTATATCCCTATTATACATATTTTATATATCAAATAAAAGCATTTTTGTATGTGACTTTTGTATATTAATGCCATTTCGGCACCCTAAATAGTGTGTTATGCCTATGTATTTAATATAACTCCTCACATAGCCAAGTCTAAGATTTTAATCTACGGAAGACTTTATGCCTATATCCATTCTCACAGCTTTCAAAACATATTGGTTCTACTAATCATTAACATTATGCTTTATACCGATGTCCCTTCTTACAGCTTCAAACAACCTACCATACAAAAAAACTAATGAATCTCGTTAATTTTCGGTCCCAATAAAACACTAATATAATCTTAACAACGCAAAAATAACGTTAATCTATGCATCCAAATCCTGCCAAATGCTTTTATTTGGTTTTACAAGCCATAACCCTTAAAAATATCGTCATCATCTTTTGCAACAAATATGCTAACTTGCTGGTTTGCGATATAAGTAATCTGTTCTTTTTTAGCTGTTTTATATACAAAAAAGTAAAGCAACAATAAAATAGCTATTACTAACGCTAAATTAACAGCGGAAAACACTATTTCAACAGGAACTCTTGTTTCTGCTGTAAGTGAAAGTATGAAGTTTAAACCCTTACTTATAGACTGAACAAAAGCATAAATTGTAAATAGTTTATAGTATACTGTAAAAACACGATCGCTTCTTATGATATCGTGCTTCATAACCAAGTATGCAAGGGTATACATTGAGCTAATCGCCACTAGCAAGACCGTTTCACTGCCTACCATAAATGCTATTCTTGTAGGCTCGTGACCAATGAAATATGTTAAATCATACGATCCCACAATAATTCTTACAAATATATAAAAAAACCTTATCGTGTTTTTGAATGTATTATGTTGCCCTTCTACTAAAATGCCCATCCTTGAGTATCTATATAGCACATAGATAATCAATTCTAAAATTAGCCAAGAAGTCATTGTGGAAACAATAAAAAATATAACATTATAACTATTGCCTACCGGAATTAAATCATTGAGCTTAAATTCCCTAAGCATATCCATCCCTTTATATACTGCAGTTATACTTGCATAAGCGCTTGCAATTGCAACTAGCAAAAATATTATTGGTTGTGGTAATTTACAAAATTTTTCGTTTAGCTTTTTTATCTTATCCATTATATTCCTCTTCAATTTTTAAAAAACTCTTAGTCTCTTATCCTAGCATATCTCAAGTTAATCTCTTTGCATCCTTTCCTTGTCTTCCTTATTCGGAGCAACTATATATATAATACTAAAATTTTTAGTTTTTAGTCATTAACTTTGCTATCACATTTTTAAAAGCAGTTACCTCATCAATCACGCCATACCTATGCAAGTACTCAGCCTCTACCAAATCTTTGACTATATCCATAAGTTGAATTTGAGTATATTTTCTCGATAAAGTTCTTGCCACTTTAATAGAATACTCATGAACACCAAAGATTTCTGCAAGTTCAGCATCTTTTAAGTTTGATAAAGATATATGCAGCATTCTTCTATAAAAGCCAGTTAAGGAACCCCTGATTACTGCATAAGGAACCCCTTTTTCAATAAATCTATCAAGCATCTGCCTTGCTTTTAAAAACTCATTGTTTGAAATAGCATTAGACAACTCGTATATTTGATTGTCCATAGTATTTTCCACCATAAGGTCTACATCTTCAAATTCGATAGGTTTTCCCAGCTTATAATAGCTTAACTTTTCTAGTTCCATTGAAATCCTGCCAATGTCACCATTGCAGTATTGTATAATGGTATCTAGTGCTTTATTGGATATACTAAGACTAAGATCTTTAGCGATTTTAAGACAAATGTTTTTAATTGTGGCAATGTTTGCTGGCTTAAAATCTATTTTACAATCAATTTCAGTTAATACCTTTTTAATATTTGATGGTAATTTTTCATCTGTATTAATAACGACATAAACACCGTCTGGAATATTTGACAATAGTTGAACATACGTTTTGGAGTCATCTCCCTTTTCTTTAAACTTACCATCTTCTACAAATATTACTATTGGCGAATCAAACATAGTAAATGTAGACATAGCATCTTTGAGCTCATCAGGACCTCTTAAATCCTCGATGACTTTTAAATTAAAAAACCGATGCTCTTCTGGCACTAATGACTTAAACGATCTTATAACTGAATCTCTCAAATATAAGTCATTGCCAGTCAGCATGAAAGCCCTAGAGCTTTCTTTAGTAATGTCAAAATCATATGCTTTCATTGTTTAATTATACAATACAGTCCCTTTAACTACAAATATTATTAACCATTCCATGCCCTATAAAACTATAGACTAGCAAAGTTTTCTATATTTTCTACTCAAACTTCAAACCATTAAAAAAGGTTCCGCTCTGGGAACCTTTTTCGTAGTATTAAATTGATATATAAATTAGCCTTGTGGAGTCTCGCCTGCTGTTGGATCTTCTGCTGCTGGCTCCTCCGCTGTAGGATCTTCTGCTGCAGGTTCCTCTGCTGCTGGATCTTCTACTACTGGGTTTTCTGTAGTTGGATCTTCTTCTGTTACTTGTCCTTCATTATTCTCAGTTGTATTATCTGCATCATATGACGCTGTAGGATCAAAGTTTTTCCAGAAATTGAAGTAATCTTCAGTGGCCGTATCGCCAAAGCCTTCCCATCTAGGAACACAGACATCCGCACTTCCTTCCCCTTCAAATCTAAATCTATATCTAGACTTATTGTTTTGAGAATCTTGCTCGTATTTAATGTCAAAGTTTACTTTAAATCCGTTATTGCCTTTATCTTCGTATTCAACCTTAAGTTTATACTGATTTTTAGCACCTTGGCCTTGACCATTTCCAGATTCACTATCTACTTCTCTTTTGAACTTAAAGATTTGAGCTTCTGACAAATCGTGTCCATATACTTTAATTTCGCACTCTAACTCTCCGCTTGTATCTTTTTCAAATTTCATTGAATATCTTTGCTTAACCTTAGCGTTCTCTACAAGTGTGAATTTAAACTCTTCTTCTTTTTCGGTTCCTTCCACCTCAATTTCTTGCTCGATTTTGATATAATTATTATCATCTATTTTTGCAATAATATCGATTTCAGTTTCAGATTCGCCATCTTTAACTTCTACGGTTTTACGCATGACAACTTCATATTCTTTTGCATCTTCTCCAGATCCTAAGACAAGCAGTCCAGTAATTACTTCAACTGTCTCGGATGCCTCGGTTTGAGCTTCATCTACATCATCGTCGTCGTCATCATCCACTTCATCAGGATCATCAAATTCAGTCACTTGCTCTTGCTTTATTTGATCTTTTTCAGTGAAGTTTAGATATAGAACATAACTAGACTCTACACCATTTATATCCTTAATAGATACTGTAACTTTTGTCTCATATCCTTCCCTATCAGATACTTCTTGTACAACCCTAGGAACATTTTCACTTGCAAACATTTCAGCTGTTCTTAAGTGTCTACGTACCTTTTCTGCAACCTCATTACGTTGCTTACGAGCCGCTGCATCTGTTCCTGATAAATCTACTTGAAAACTTAGACTGGCAAAACTTGGTTGTGCACTTACATTCTCGCCTTCAGACTGAGCTAACATATTGCCCGCTGCTACTGTTTGAGTTGCAACTGCTTTCTGATCAGATTCGGAAATTTTATTTGCAGGCTCATTAGTTGAACCCCCACCGCCACCACCTGGCAAATTACATGCAACTACTACCAATGCGAGTATTGCAATTAATGCTACAATAAATCCTAAAAGGAAAATTTATTGTTTTTTCTTCATATAAGATACCTCCTATTTTCTTTCTAAGGTTTTTGACCTGTTATTATTCTGTCAATTTCTTGACATTTCAATTATAACATAAACAAAAATTAATCAATATCTTTACGAATGAATGTTTAATGCATCTACTTTTCAACAATTATTCACTTGACTAAAACTAATCGACCAAATGGCGAATTATACGTGTTTTTTACAACTTTAGGCAAAAAAAACATTGTAACTTAGTTACATTATTTACTAATTTTTACCACTCATATATTCTTAAAATCATTATGGTTTAGTGCCATTAATTCTATACATAGTGCAGTATGTTGTTTATAATTACAATCCAGCATATACGCATGTATTAGTAATTGTACTCCCTTAAGAAAGTATATATAATTATAATAAAACATCCCCTTTAAGGTGGATGCCTAAAAAAGCAATTCAACAGTATTGTTTTGGCATGTATCAGGAGAACTATGAAAAGCAACTCAACAGTAGTCATTATTGGCGACAGTATATCAGATATAAAATTTAATAGACGTGCGTGCCACTTAAAAGCGCACCCTGCATATCCAAAACAAGTTAAAGACAGACTTTCAAGAGAATATAACGCTAAGTTAATAATTACTGGCATTGCAAGTAACCGAATATATCATGTCTACGATAGATTTACAAAAGACTGTTTTTTACATAAACCAGACTATATCGTAATGCTCATCGGTGTTAATGATGCATGGCAAATATTTAAAAAAGAAGATTACCCAATAGATAAAAATCCACAAGTAGTACGCGAATCAGAGCCATGTTTTAGAGAACTTTTACGCAGAATTAAAGATGAAATGCCTGGATGTAGATTAATAGCACTACTGCCTTTTTTAATCGATACAATCAAAGAAAAAAGATCATTTGTCCCATACTTAGAGAACATGCGAGCCATGGAAGTAAGGCTATTAAATGAATATGGATTTAAGCATATTATTGATCTACAGCAAGTTTTTAACGAAGCTTATAGAACCTACTCCCCTAAAGAACTTGCGTCAGATGGCATTCATCCAACTAAATTAGGACATTCTATAATAGCTAGAGAAGTAATAAAAGTTTTAACTACAATCGATTAACACGATTCTTCAATTTACAAAAACACCTTTTCTCTTCCATATATAAGCGAAAGAGGCAAGTTATGAATAATAAATCCAAACAACTTAAGCTAAAAAACCAACTTGATAAAATATCTATATTCATATTTATCACCCTGCTTGTTATTTCTCTAATATTTCTCCCTGCTTGCCATAAAACAGAAACTCAAGACAATAATGATAATAGTAATAATATCACTAATGATTTTCAAATAACAGACGATCTTCCAAAAGCAGAAAATGAAAATAAACCTGTAAAAGTTATTTTACTTGGAGGACAGTCTAATGCATCGGGAGTTTCATCAGTAGCCTATCTATCTCAGAAAATAAATATCACCCGATACAATACTTTAAGTACTGGCTATCCCGATGTCCTAATTAATTTTTTTAATGAAAATGGTTACAACTCTTCAAATGGTAGCTTTGTCCCTACTGGGTTTAATCAAGGCTGTACGGAGGGCTACTTTGGTCCAGAACTAGGCTTAGCAGAATCTCTTTCTGTAGCATACCCAGATGAAACCATATTTATAATAAAATATGCTTGGGGAGGAACTAACTTATATAATCAGTGGTTATCTCCATCTTCAGAAGGAGACACAGGTCCACTTTATACCGCATTTATTAACTTTGTGCATACTTCCATGTCATATCTTATCTCTCAAAACTACAACGCTAAAATCGTTGCAATGTGCTGGATGCAAGGAGAATCTGATTCAGACGATGTTAACTCGCAAACATATGGCACACATACTACAAATTTTGTAAGTGATCTTCGTAGCGAATTTTCTCAATATATTTCAGAAAATGGAATGTTATTTATAGATGCTGGAATTTCAGACAGCGTATATTGGACAAACTATAATACCATCAACTTAGCTAAATCTGCCCACGCTAAAACATCACCTTTAAATGTCTACATTGACACAATAAAAGAAGGTCTTTCTTATAAAACAGAACCTGAGGAGACCCCTGATCTTGCCCACTACGACTCTCTAGCAGGTCTTCAGCTAGGTAATCTCTTTGCAGAAGCAATTATTTCTAAACTAAATACCATAAATTAGTAAAATCATAACAACTAACATCTAAAAACATAGATGTGTCTTTTACAAAACATGAAAATACATGTAATATATACATGGGGAGAACGATTGAATAGACTAGACTTAAGGAGAACACTAATTGAAAAAAATAACAGCATTGCTTACTAGTCTAATAGTTACTTTATCAGTATTTTTACTTGGTTCCTGTATAGGAACAACTAACACCCAATCAACCATCAAAAGAAGAAAACCAGCAACAAAAATTCTTGCTTTAGGAGATTCTATTGCAGAAGGCATAATTGGAACAGATCCAGAAAGCGAACGTAATAACTATTCATACTTAGAAGTAGTAGGTCAAATCAACAAGTTTAGTTATGAAAACTTGGCTATTGGCGGTAGCGAAACTAAACATCTTCTAAATTATATTCTAGGAGAACAATTTAAAGATAGAACCAATCCAACAAAGCCAATAACGAAAGCAGATGTAATCGTCATTTCGATTTTAGGAAACGATCTTTTAGAGCATGACTTCTACAAGCACTTAGACAACTCTCTAAAAACACCACCTAGCTTTACCGGATATGATGCGGTTTTATCGGAATCATATAAAAACCTTGATAAAATTGTAAAACAAATAAGAAAACTAAATAGTGACGCAACTTTGATTTTTCAAACACTTTATAACCCCATATATCCTGGGTCTTCAAAACTAATGACACCTACTTGTAGACAGTATATTCGAGACAATTATCGTCCTGGAGCTACAGAAGAAGATTTTTACGACATGACTTCAGTTTTAATGGATAGACTTAACAATGTACTTTTTAGATACTTAGAAGCGAATCCAAATGCTTTTGAAATACTAGATGTAAACAAAAAGTTCGATACCCTACATAAAAATGACTCGGAAAAATTAGAAAGACTCATTTGCGACGATGATGGGCATCCCAGCAACGAAGGACGCGCGGTCATTGCTTGCTTACTCCAGGAATGGCTAGAAAACAATAACTTAGCTACACATTCTTCTGCGTTTTATAATTACAAAGACTTACGGAAAAAGCAGCTAACTAGACTATATACTGATACTAGCGTTGACATAGATAGCACAAAAGCTTTAATAGACAGTGCTAAAATATATGACGAAGTTAACGACGCATACTTCGATGCAACAAATAATATATCTCCAAACGCTGACTAATCTGCAATTTAATCAACTTCTATAATCTAGAACTTCTTAATCAATATTCCCAAATCCTTATAGATTCACAATTTGAGTGTTTCTAAAACAAACGCTTACAATCCAAGTCTTTTTGTCTTCTTACCCCATAATCCTGGAAGTTTTACTTCCTGGTTTTTTACCTTTTCAATAATCTCAGCATAGCTGTTTATGAACGCTTCTTCTTTTTCTGCGCATTTTTTTGAAAAAACAGCGAGTTCTTCTATCCCTGCTTTAGCCTTGACTAATGCCTCATAGCCTAAGATAAACTCTTCTTCCAACTCCATTACCTTTTTTGTATGCATATCAGCATCAACAAAGCCGCCGAATATAGCTCTATTTAAATATTCTCTTTTCAACCAATAATCCATACTGCTATTGAAATCTAAAAAAACTGGCGGATTAATATGTCCAAAGAAAACTGGCTTAAATACCGATAGACAAGGAGTAGATGATCCTGTAATCCAAATAACTGGAATATCTTCTCTACTATCAACAACCATGCTTCCTGTTGTATGGTCTCCTAAAAAGCTTTGGTGCATACAGACACTAGAAACACTTCCTTTTGTATATAACTTTTCTCTATCATCAATGTCATGAGCTCTTAGAGCAGCAAATACATCTTTGATGTTTTTAGCCCCACTCATATTATTACAGCCAGAGGTCTGTCTTTTCATTGAGCCTGCAAAATGAGTAATTAGTTTATTTGTGTGTTTTTTAGCAAAATCATCTTCCTCAATTGAAAGCCTGTTAGAAATATTCCCATGCCCTATAAGTTTTCTGGTTTTATATTCATATCCAGAAGTTTCAATAATATATGCGTCATATCTATCAGCGACTAAAAAGCTATTATCATAGTAAAACTTCTTATCAAAGCCACAATTTCCACCCTGACCAAATTTAGTTAATAACTTTATTATTTCATCAACCCCTTCTTTTGCATTATCTGCTCTTTCAAGGGCAAGTCTTAAAATGTCCATTCCCAGTAATCGTTCTACTTTTTTACCTTTTGACTTAGTAAAAACTGCTTCGTTTCCAATAACGACACCGAGCTCATTAATGCCCATCTCAGCACCCCACATCCAGCTAGGCCTAACTAATAAAACAGAATGTTTTTTATCTACTTCAGGGACTGATATATACGTACACTTAACAAACTCTTCGCTTATTTTTCCACCAAGCATAAACTGCACAAGGTTTGGTTCATTACAAGATCTATCGCTATTTTTTGCAAATATTCCGCCTTTTTCAAAGGACTTCCACATAGTATCACACATACAAAATCTCCTATGTATTTATTGATTATCATTATACCACACCTAATTACCTAATTAAATTGTAAATATTTGCTACCCCCCTTTATTTCAACACAATAAAAGCATCTTTCTAAGCACATACTCTCTTTTTTTTTGCTATAATTAAGGTAATCACTATATATTCATATTAATGATAGGATATTAAAAAGATGAAAGTTGTATTTTTAGCTCTCAATTCAAGTTATATTCATACACTGCTAGCTCCAAGATATTTGGTAGCTAACTGTTCATATCCTGTAGAAATAATTGAAACAAATGTAAACATTCCTATAGAAGATATTGTCGAAATGTTACTTGCAAGACAACCTGATGTTCTAGCTATTAGTTGTTATATTTTTAACATAAAAGTTATAAACAAGCTCCTTCCAATAATAAAAGATAAACTCCCTGATATTAAGATTATTCTTGGAGGATATGAAGTATCATATACGCCTGAAAATTACCTTGATGTCGCTGACTATATATTACAAGGAGAAGGTGATTTAACTTTTGGGGAACTAATACTAGACATATACAACGAAAAAACGCAAGTTCCAATTAAAGGAACTCAAGCTGAACTGGTTGATTCTTTAAAAAGTCCTTACACTGAAGATTGCTCACAAAGTGATATAAAAAAATCATATCAAGACCGAATTATAAAAGGAGCTCCCATTGAATTTTTAGACTCTTTAAAAAGCCCCTATACAGAGGAATACTGTTCACAAGGTGATACAAAAATAATATATTATGAAAGTTCCAGAGGATGTCCTTTTAAGTGTAGTTATTGTATGTCTAGTGATTCGCGTGTTCGGGCATTTTCTCTTCAAAGAGTATATTCCGATCTTGACACGATAATGAGTTACAACCCTAAACTTTTAAAGTTTGTGGACCGTACATTCAATTACAATTTAAGTAGAGCAAAAAGCATAATACAATATATAATCCAAAATTATTCAGAAAAATCAACCACCTTCCATTTTGAAGTTGCTCCTGAACTTTTTGATGATGAACTATTAGCTCTTTTTTCAGGTGTTCGTGAAAATTTTATTCAACTTGAAATTGGCATTCAATCATTTAATCAGGAAACATTGCGTGCTGTAAACCGAAAGGCAAACCCTAGCATAATAGAAAAAAACGTATCTTTTCTTGCTAAAACAAACGTCCATATCCATACTGATTTAATAGCCGGGCTTCCTTATGAAGGGTACTTAAGCTTTGTAAATGGATTCAACAAACTATATTTATTAAGCCCCGATTGTCTTCAATTAGGCTTCCTAAAAGTACTCAAAGGGGCACCTATTGAGAATGATATCGATAACTATCGTGTTTCTAAAATTGCCCCATACGAGATAATATCTACTCCATGGCTTAATGAAAATGAAATTAAAAAATTAAAGATAGCTGAAGATATGCTTAATCTTTACCATAACAGTGGACGCTTTAAAAACACCCTGTCATATATTATTAACTTAATTTATCCCACATCCCCATTTTCATTTTTTTACGAACTTGGGAAATACTATATTTCAAAGGGCATGACACGCAAAGGCTCTAGTGCTCCTATGCAAAGTCAAGCCGTGTATGACTTTATACGTGACAGTTATTTAAAGAAAGACGTGCAAACCTTATCACTTACTGACGTTCTCAATGAGTTAACAGACCACCTTAACACTGACTTTGAAAACAGTGGAAACATTCGAAAGTGGAAACGGAAAACCAAATAACTTTTTATTCTTCTATTTCTTCTGAAGGCTCTTCAGTTAATTGTTCTTCTACTTTATCTTCTGATTGTCCTACTAAAGCAACATTTTCTTTTTTCTCTTGTAAATATGCAAACACTAACGGAATAAATGTAAGCGCTGCAACTGCTGCTGCAACATAGAACAGCTCTTTTGAAGGTGTATAACCCGGAACTGCTACACCATCGTAATATAGGGTAATTGCTTTTCCAAGATTTTTTATTACTGGGTTTGCTATAGCAGGTCCTAGTACCATCGGTATACAAACATAGAAGAATAATCTTACTCCTTCTAGTTGTCCACGCTGCTCTTCGGGATAAAGGTTTTTACACCACATCATCAATGCTTGATATATGACCATATATCCACCACCGACGAATATTATACCAATGACTATTACAAACTTGTTTATAAAGTCTCCTTCTCCTACGAAGTGTGATATTACCATTAGGAATAAACCTACAATATTCCCAATCAAGGCGACCCCTACCACTGGGACATATTTTTTCTTATTAATAAACTTTCCTGCAACTAATGTAAATGGTATGGCAATTATTAACCCAATTCCAAGGAGTATACCAGAAATCCCTTCGTCATATCCTCTTGTGTAAATAAAGTAGTTTATAAGGTGTGGGAAATACACATTAAAACTAATAAAGAACATTGCAAAAATTAATAAAACAAGAAGTAACATTTTATTCTTTAATAGCAACTTGAAGTTAAACGCTTGAGCAAACTGGTGAAAATATCCTTTGGGATGCACGCTGGGTTTAAGAGTAGGCGAATCTTTTAATGTAAAAGCGCAAAACACTCCAACAAGCGCAACAAATGTTCCCATTATAACAAAAAATGCAAAGTATCCCAGTGCATTAATAATTAGTCCACCAATAACTGAACCGACAATGGTTGCAAGTACTGGCTGAACGGCGACAACAGCCCCGAGCCCCCCTCTATTGTTTTCATTGCTAATATCTGTAGTCCAGGGATTAAATCCAGCATCATTTCCAAGTGACCCAAAAAACGACATGATAGCATCAGCTATAACTACCATAGAAGCTAAAACCATAATATTATTATTGGGTAAAAATTCTATCGCACCAAAGACAATAGTAAACAAGCCCCACAGTATGTAACCTACAACAATAAATGGTTTTCTCTTCCCTAGCCTATCCGACCCAGTACCTGAAATAAATGTGGATAATGTTGAGACAATGGCGCTAACTGCAACCATCCAAGTAATAATACTGGGATCTGGAGCAACTTTAGCATACACAAATGTATTGAACCACTGGTTTTCAATGTTCCAACATAGTTGTCCCGCAAGTCCTGCCACCCATATTATTAGCCAATTTTTCTTACTAATCTTATCGCTTTTTCCCATAACGCCCTCTCAAATAAAAACTTCTATTACGTTAATTATACACCAAAAAACGCTTAGTAAACATAAGCATTTATCCTACATGCAAACATATTAAAAACTTATGCAGATCATTTCCAAGAAACATTCTTCAAAGATATCCTATCTATTTCTTCTTCTATATTATTCATTCCCCTTGTGTTGCTTGTTCTTGGAGTCACAACGAAGTTATCTACAGTCAGACCATCAACATACCGTGCAAATAAACCATAAACAGGCAAATCCCAATAAAAACTAAAATCATGATTAATAATGTACATATGAGAAACTCTTGTGATTTCTGGATATCCCCCCATATTTAAACTTCCCTGATATGCACCTTTTGAATTTTTATATATGTTAAGTTTTTCCTTTGCATCTCTATACACAACCGAAATGTTGCTTAGTCTTACATTCTCTACATAATTTATTTTTGATCCTTTTTTATATCCTGTTATTGCACTAGGCATATCACATCCAGTTGCAGTAATATCCGAAATTGTAATGTTTTTCAATTCGCCTTCGCCATGTCTATATCCAAGCCAAATTAAAAGTGGCGAAGTAATATGCTCCATAATAATATTTTGTATCGTAATATCACTAACTGTGGAGCCATCCACACTTTCAATGGCAATCCCTGCATATCCACCTGCTATACCAGGCATGAAGAAAAAGCAGTTTCTTACTATAACATTTGAAATAGTATTATACGTAGCTGTTCCAATCTTGAAACAATTAGCAAGAGACATTATCTCGCAGTCTTCTACAATCATTCCATCAAGGGGAGGAATATTTTCATCATCTGCTTTAATACAAATAGCATCATCTCCTGTTGCGATAAAACAATGTCTGATATGAATGTTTGATCCACCCTCAATATCAAACCCATCAGTGTTTGCAACACGCACATTATTATTGATTACAACATCTTCGATTAGTAAATTATCAACACCTTCTAGTCTTGCAGTCCAGCTACCAGCTTCATATAGTTCAAGATTTTTAATGGTCACATTTTCACAGTTTTTAATACCGATTAACATAGCTCTTTTAAACTCTGAATCTTTACCCATCATTATTCTTTTTCTGTGCTCAGTTACATATCGTTTCAAATTAAAGGTATCCAAAGGTAAAAATAAAGACTCCTCTTTTGCTTTGTTTACATAACTAGCACCATTCCCTGCAATTCGTCCCGGACCTTCTATTATTACGTTTTCTGAGTCTATAGCAGAAATAAATCCAAATTCATCTAGCCTGTCTTCTGCATTTAATAATCTATTTTCATCATATGTAATACACTCGAGAGTTGCATCTTTTTCTATTCGTAAGGTTACATTACTTTTTAGTCTTAACTTGCTTGTCTTATATACTCCACCTTCTACGAAAACTACTCCACCGCCATTTTCAAACGCAACATTGATTGCATTTTGAATGGATATAGCATTATCTTTAAATGATTTACCAACATATGCTCCATAATCTCTAATGTCATATGCCGTCCCTTCAATAGCTTCAGCATCATGTAGATATTTCTCAAAAGGGATGTTAGCTAAAAACAGCCCATCTTTATCCATTTTATATTTAGCTTCAATTGAAGAACCTTGGCTACTGCTAATTGGCAAATAAAAGTCTAAAAGAACAATCACTAAACTAAGTAGCATAATAACTGGAATCAATATTCCAATAAATATTTGTAACCTTCCTTTCCTTGATCTACCCATTTATACTCCGAAAAATAGGCAAGCTACTGCCTATTTTTTTCTTACTTCTAATGTTTTTCTCTAAAATAATTTCTATGCCTATTATTCCTCGTTTTCCACAGATACATCTTCTTCAACTACTTCTAAATTTTCTACGACAACTTCTTCGGATGAATCAGCATTTGCATGGCGTCTTTCATTTAGTTCGTTTACTATCTTTTTATGAAGATCATCATCTAAAGCGTACTTCCAAGTAGGAATTATAGAAAGAAGACACCCTATTGCAGGAGGTATTGATACTATGAAAAATAGTATCATCATAAAGTTATCATACTGTGCCATCTCGCGAGGAAGTAAGTCATTCGGCCCCATATTTGCGATGTATTCATTTAAATCTGCAATTGCAGCATCTGAAAACCCCACTGCTGCATATGCAATTGAAGCTAGTATCGTAGCAATTCCAGTTGTGAGTTTTGCAAGGAATGTTTGACCTGCAAAAAATATTCCGTCAGGCCTATTCCCATTTTTATGTTCCTCATAATCTATACAATCAGCTATCATTGATGACTGAAGCACAGTAACTAACCCACTGAAAAAACCATTAACTGCAAAAAGCAAGGTAAAGAAAACTATTAGTGGTATTGAAGTTGCTAGCATTCCTCTAGGAGTTAACATATATGTCACAAAAATAGCAACAAATGGAAGCGCGCTGGCTAAATTAGATACGTTATATATGCTTTTTTTCTTAAACTTTTTCATTAAAGCAGGAGCCACGCCCATTCCGACAAAATTACCTGCAAACATTCCACCACCAAGAACAATCATATACACAAGTGACATAACGGGATCTTTGGTTGCAAAATAGTAATTAATTAAAGGCATAGCTGCAAGAGCAATAAGCATTTTGGGACTTCCTAAAATACCTGATAACATTATTTGCATAAAGGGCTTATTGTTTTTCATTGTAATGAAGTTTTCTTTTAGTGAAGGTTTCTTTTCAGTAGAAGCCACCCTTTCTTTTACCTTGAATCCACCTAGTTGAAACAATATGGTTCCAATAACTGCAAACAGTAATGCCCCTAAGAAAAAGCCCCATCTTTCTCCATTAGCTGCAGAAATTCCAAGCGATGCTGTAAGTTTTTCACCAAACGCTAGTGATAATGGGATTATTGCAAGTAGTGTTATCCCACCCCCTATTCCACCGGCAATTCTAGCAAGTGACAATAATTTATTTCTATCGTGAGTATCTTCTGTCATTAAAGCAGTGATGCCCCAAAGTGGGATATCGCCGATTGTATACGCCATAGTCCAAATTAAATATGTAAGGGACGCCCATGCAACAATCAAAACATTCATCCCTATGGAATCCCCAAAAAAGCCAAAGTTTGTAAAACATAAAATTGTTATTATCATTATTGGCACGGGTGTATAGATGAGATATGGTCTACATTTTCCCCATTTACTTCTAGTCTTATCTACTATTGTCCCCATCATGAAGTCATTAATTGCGTCCCATACCCTAGTAACTGACATTATTATGCCTACTATGAGAGCTGGTATTAATATGACAAACTGAAAATAATACGAAAGTGCGGCACCAATAATATTATAAATAATATTTTGCCCAGCCATTGCAATTAGATAAACTATCATTTCCGACTTAGTATAAGTCAACAGCTTCTTTTGTTCCATACTTCCCCCACGCTTATTAAATGTTTAACTTAAGTAATTATACCACACTAAACAAGCCATTCCTATATTCAAAATTTTACCTTAGTAAACTATAGGGGTAATCCATTTATCTTTAACTATTAAGCTTTAATGATATACAATAGGTATACAAACTATAAAAGAATTATCTTTTTCACCAGGAACGTCTGAAAGCCTGTTTTTTTTGCCTTTAAGTCTTAAGTAAATTCTAAAGTCTCATCCCTTTTCTAAACAGCAGGATTAAAAATTTGTTTTAGTTTGATTTAGTGTTGAATGTATATTGAACAAACTTACCGTCTTTGAAAGATATTTCATAAACATATATTTTATTAAATTCCAATAACATCTTGTGATTACTAATCCATCCACCAGTAAAAACAATCTCTTCATTTGTTAGTTCGGCACTATAATCATATTTTTTGACAGTAATTTTATTAAATTTTTCATAACAGTCATAATTGGTAGTGCCTAATGAAAAATAATAATCAATACCTGATTCAAATTCGTTTTGCATTTCTGGTGTGGAATTTAGTGCGAATATATCATTATTTAACGATTCGCTTCCATTCCATTTATAGTTTGCTCTTACAACTTTAGGCTGTCCAAAACTAGACCAATTGTAATTTTCAATTGTATATGAAAGTGAATAATCTATATTCGGTGGAGATGTATAACCAATAGGCAGCGTACCCATAATCCGTTCCCCACAAATGTCATAAAAAGCTATTGCACATTTATCAAACACTTCGTAAGGACCTGCATTTTTCCCTTTAGATTTCTTTTCCTTACCATCTTCATATTTTATAATCAGTGTCCAGCTGCCACCGTCATCCACTTTATCTGCTAACTCATACGATTCTTTTAGCTTAAATAATCCATAAGTATAACAAGTATCTATAAAGGCTTTTTCTTCGTCATCCGTAAACTCTTTACTATTTTGTTCAGAAGACCCGCCTTCTCCAGGTACATAATGAATTGATGAATATTTGTTTTCATTGAAATCTAAAATAGATGTGTGTTTAACACCACCATTAAAATCAACAGTTTCATATGTAATTTGTTTAATCTTTGGACCTTTATACTCTCTTATCCCATTACAAGAGGCAAGTAAAAACACAAATAAAATAATAATAAAACCTACTAATACTACTATCCTTTTCTTCATACCTAACCACCTTCCCTACAACAATAATAGTCCATTTTCATTAAACTATCAATGCACTCACTAAAAAGAAGGTCTGACCCACTTAGTTAGTTTTCATATAATTTACTTGGTGGTGCAAGGTCTTAATTGACAGCTCCAGGAGAATTCGTGGGAGACAGTAGTAAAAGCCCTATCCACTATATTAAGTTTTATAACTTGGCTAGATACTACAGCAACCTAAGCCCCCTCGGGGCTTATTTTGTTACCTTTTTTACTTCTCAATCTTTTCACGCTCGCACTTACTACCCTTATTATGTCTCCTAGTTGATTTTCTCATTTTATTCTCCCATAACCTCAATATGAGACGGAAATTCTAGATAGAATGCTTTCAGCAAGCTGGAAAGACATTGCGGAAGTCCGAGTCCCCTCGAAGCACGGTATAAGACCGCAAGCATTTAAGCCCTTACCTTAGGGGCTTTTTTGTTTTTTAACTCTTGACATTATTAAGCAAATCTTACATCATATAGTTAATCGGGGCGCAAGTCGAAGAAAATGAGGCTATCACCACGGTGGATAGACAGTGTGGAATTCCTCGCCCCCATATTTTAGGTAACAGCCCACACAACATTAAGCCCTCAAGGGCTTTTTTATTGTTTGTTTTTCTCTTTCACTTTACTATTTACTTTCGCCTATTATTTATACAAGAACCCACGCCACTAACACCCCTTATATCTCCTCCTAAAACAGATTCGCATATTTTACGAGAAAATGTGCTTTTTCATAACGGTTTCCCTATGCTTTGTATACACTTCCAAACTCCCTCATTTTTTACATGTGTTTTCAAGCATACGATTTAAAAAGAATATTATCATTATTCTATTAAAAATATCCGCAGACTAAATATTGTCATTTCCGAAAAATCATCTCTTTTATTTATCGGATTTTGTCACATTTTATATTCCCTAATTTTTGTGTATAAAAGTCCTGCCCACTAACCCCTTAAAATACCTGTATAGATTAGTACCCTCTTACCTTTACTATTACATCATAGAACAGGTTTGTGTATTTTGAGAGAAGTAGATTTTTATAACAGTTTTCCTACTCATTCTCATTGCAACACATTTTCAAACTATGTTGGTTGAAAACTGTGGTTCAGACGAATAATACGGAGTTCAAGCTTTTTACTAAATATTGTAATATCAAACATCTAGTCACCCTACCAAGTTATAATTTTATCTACTATTTCACGCTGCTCAGTTGATGTTAGTCTCAAATAAATTCTTGTGGTTTCTATACTATCATGTCCCATCAAATCCGCTAAAAGCGATATGTCGTTATATTTTTGTATAAAATTTTTGGCGAATCTATGCCGAAATGAATGTGGATACACCACATCTGGATTAATCCCATATTTACCAGCGAACTTTTTGAGCTGTATAGAAATACCTCTTGTTGTTATTGGTTCCCCTGTGTTATTCAAGAAAATATAACCTAAGCCTCTATCTAGTTTTTTTAACCATTCTAACGCTTCCACCTTTAATACTTTGGGTATATATATTCTTCTTGTTTTTCCGCCTTTCGTATACAAGTCAAGGTAGCCTAATTTAACATGCTCTACCTTTATTTGAACTAATTCACTAACCCTAGCACCAGTAGCTCCTAAAAACCTTACGACAAAATACCATTTAAGATTTTCTTCTTTCTTTAATGACTTCTTTAAGAACAAGTAATCAGCATCACTTATTACATTTTCAAGAAAAGGTTTTTGTTGGATCTTTACTGCAGTGATTTGTAAATCTTTCTTTTTGATATATGCTAAATACTTATTCAAAGCTTGAATACGTAAGTTAACTGTCCTTACTTTGAAATGTTCAAGCATATATCCTTTAAACGCCAGTAAATTGGTCTTGTTTATTTCTCCGAACAACCTTTTAAACATCACTATGGAATACTCATATGCAGATATTGTGTTTTTTGATAAATTTTTCTCTTTTAAATAATCTCTAAATTCTTTCATTTTTATCCTCCTCTAATATATATCGTGCTAGTACTTTCAATATAATAGATAATTTAACGCTTGGGATAATTGCTATTATGAGAAAAGAGGGAAAAAAGAATATAATAAACCGAAGAAATACCTTTCAAAATTCCTGATTCGTGGGCGTGGACGCGCTTAGGAAGCCTTGGGGAAATTGTGGGGGGCGGAACCCCTTCTACACATGTTAAAGAATACTGGGAAAATGGGAATATTGTTTGGATTACACCAGCATATATGAGTTCATTAACATCGAATTACATAATTGACTCGAATAGGAAAATAACCAAATTAGGACTTAGAAATAGTTCTGCAAAATTAATACCAAAAGGTTCCATAATTATGTCATCAAGGGCTCCAATTGGCTACATTGCTATTAACAATGTACCTGCATGTACTAGCCAAGGATGCACATCGATTGTGCCAGTTTTTACTTGCATGAATGAATATATATTACTTGTTATAAAAGCAAGCATCACAAGAATTATAGAATACTCAAAAGGAACAACTTTTAACGAAATATCAGCTGCAAAACTTAAAGAATTATTAGTCCCTTTAGCTCCATTAAATGAGCAGAAACGGCTATGTGATATGATAAAAGAACTCCATGGGCTAATAAAAAAAATATCAAGCGATTATGATTCAATTAAATGTTATTCAGTTATAGCGAAAAGAAAGATACTTGAGAACATATTTGGACCGAATAGTTCATATAAGTCTTATTACGAGAAAAAATACACACTAGGTGAGTTATTGTTATATGAACAACCTGGTCCATATATTGTAAAATCAACACATTACGATGACTCTTATGCTACCCCAGTGCTAACGCCAGGTAAATCTTTTATTTTAGGGTATACAAATGAAATTAATGACATATATCATGTCAATAATGGCAAGATAATCATATTTGACGACTTCACAACCGCCTCAAGGTTAATTGATTTTGATTTTAAAGTTAAGTCATCCGCAATGAAAATACTTAAAAGTTCTAATAGTGAAAAATTCAATATTGATTATTTATATTACTTATTGCAGACAATTTGTGTTGATAACGATGCTCATAAACGATATTGGATTTCAGAATATTCTTCTGTTAAAGTAAAAGTACATTCCATTGAAAATCAACTGGAAATTGTAAACTATATTGAAACAGCGCTAAATACAATTAATGATTTAAATGCTACTTAAAATCGAAAAAATACCATCAATATATTTTACTATTTCTTTTTGCTTATCAGGTGTTGCAATAGGTACTGTAACTTTATTAAGTAAAGAAAAATGACGATTGTAACCTCTATCTTCAATGACTAAACTAGCATATAAAATGCAATAATATAAATATTTGTCATACGTTTTAACGTTTTTTAGTATTTTAGTCCCATCACCTCCGGGAATGAACTCAAAATCAATGTATTTTACTGTTCGCGTATGGTCGCCAAAAATTATTACGGGGACATCGTGTATTACTTTTTCTGATTCATTTGAGTACCCGTCAATTATCTGTTTGCCTTGTGATACGACCGGGTATTTGCCAACTGGTATGATATCTCTAGATTTTATTTCTTTACTAGTCGAAGGAATAAGTTCAATTATATCTTGTAAAGGGACCCAATTCTCATAATAAGACTTATAAGTACTATTTTCGCTAAAAATTACATCAAGTAATTTACATTTATATTTATCAAGAAGTTTCGATAATTCATTATAATCTACTCTTAGTTGTTCTAACATAGGCATTATTTTTTCAAATAGAGAAACGATGGTTTTCTGATATGTTAAAGTCGGTATAGGAAAATACATTTCCTCTATATCGCCAGTTTTAATAGATGGGGAATTATCTCCCTTCATATGATAGTTAAGTCTATCTACGATGTAATCGCTGGTCAATAGTAAGTACAAATATTTACCATCAACAAAAGGCATCGGAGTACAAACATAAAAACCAGTTGATGCTATACAATCTTGATTATTCAAACCTACGTAAGCAATATTCCTTAAATATGGCCTAACCATTGAAAACAATGTAGATGAAGCATAAACCTTTCGAGAAGCTCTACTAGGAGCTTTAGAGCTATTCAAAGTTTTTACTGATTTAATAGTTTGATTCTCGTTATTAATGGCATCAATATCTATGTATTTAAACTTTGTCCCAGATGGTTTTTTTGATTCCATTGGCAATAGGAAATCTTTTCCTTTTATCCAAATAATATTATTATTAAAATCTTTTTGGGGGCAAAATTTATTATTTACTATGTCATTCTCATAATAGCAATTATCAGCACCTTTGTAGATATAAGATGAGTCTTCTTTTAACACCTTTATTTTTCCTTCTTTATTTAATCTCGCCTTTTCACCTTTAATTTTTTCTATTATTAATGAAGCTGGTTCGTCATTTGGATCTTGAGGAACAAGTTTCCCTCTTATTGCTAAATCAAGAACTTTTTGTCTTAGTCTTTCAATGTTCATTATTCATCCACCTTTTCTAACAGTTTTTCGAGTTTTGAAACAGCAGTTGCAATATTTGTAGATTTTTCCTTTATTTGCTCTAATAAGTCTCTCAACGTTAAATCTGAACTATCGTCCGTTTGTATCCATTTCAAATCCAGTCTATAACCATTTTTTTTAATTTTAGATAATGGGTATTTTCGCCATCTTCCATTTGGATTTTCTTCAGAATATGTTTCCTTTCTATCTTCAAAATGTCCTTCATGATAACAATTAACAAAATCATCCAAATCACTACGTTTTAATGGTTTTTGAACCAAAGTATGTTTAATGTCTGTTCTATAATCGTAAATCCAGATATCTTTTGTAGATTCGCCTTTCTCAAAAAACAAAACATTTGTTTTTACGCCCTGAGCATAAAAAATACCAGTAGGCAATCTCAAAATCGTATGTAAATTAAAATCCTTCAGCAGTTTTTTTCTTACTCTTGCTGTAGCACCACTGTCTGACAATACACTATCTGGGAGAACCACACCCACCCTACCTCCTGTTTTTACGATGGACATAATGTGTTGTAAAAAATTTACCTGATTGTCTGATGTCTTTTCGAATTCAGGTCTGTTTATAGAAACATCAACGCTACCTTGTGGTCTTGTTCCAAATGGCGGATTAGCTAATATGACATCAAACATTTTTTCTGATGTATCTATTAGAGAATCTTGACAAACAACAGGACTCTCATCAACTCCTATATCATGTAAATAAAGATTCATAGAGGCCATTGTGACAACTAATGGTGTGTTGTCAGCCCCAAAGAATGCATGATTTTTTAAAAAGTCTTGCTTGGCAATTTCACGGCTTTGTTTCCTCATATGTTCATAAGCACACAGTAAGAAACCGCCAGTACCACACGCTGGATCTATGTTCTTACCGTCTTTAATACAATTCTGAAAACCTAGATTGTGTCTCAGTAGGTTTTGAATAGCAGAAAAACCCTTGATAACAAGGGATTCTGTTGTTTTATATACATCTAAAGTATAA
>JAAZLE010000015.1 GCA_012799455.1 Clostridiales bacterium
ACATATGCCCAAGATGGAGTGTCAAAAGCAGGTGGGGTAGGATACTCGGTGCGGCAAGGACCTGGGGTGACAAATACACAGTTACCAGCTGACATTACTATTTTAGATCCTAGAGTTGTCATAAAACATATCAATACGCGAGTTGGAGAAACGGGTTTTGAAGTAGATGGAGAAAAACCTTTTAATGCAAGCACATATAGCGCAAAGGTAACAGTAGAAGCATATGGTTCTGGAATTGAACTAAGTAATGGGTTTTTTACATACGCTTACGAAATACATCCTCTAAATATATCTACGGTAGGATCGGATTTGACGTTTGCAAATAGTGAGTTCACATATAATGGCACGGATAGAAGTTTTCTAAATGCCAGCAACCCTTCTGCAGGAAGGATTTCTAGTAATGTGTTTAATTTTACATATAACAGCGTACAGTACTATATGCAAAAAGCTCTTGATGATTTTGTTTTAGATACAACAGCTGGAAGCGAACAGTATGTTGGAGAGTGGATTAATTCAACCAACAGCCAAGCAATGATAGCTGATAAGACTAAAAAACCGCACATTATAATACAAGGAAACAAAAACTTCACAGGTGCAGGTAATGCATACGCAAAGATAAACCCTCTAAAAATTTCAGAAGTACAGGTTGCAGCGGATATGGATACGGAGATAGACCTGAGATATGATACAACATACACAGGTCAAACAGTTAAACCCGATGTAATTTTGATACGACTAACAAAAGGTACGGAAAAATACACTATCATAGCGCACGACCCTCAAAACGCAGATCCGTCGAGGAGATACATATATACCTCCAATTACTCATCTCACGGAGAAATAGGATCCTATCCCGCATATCAAAACTATACCGGAGTACAAAGCCGGTGGTGTAATGGTTTCTTCAGACTGGAAACTAGCAGTTATGCCCAAAACGTTACGCCAAATGCGACCAAGGCGGCATCATTTACTATAAGGCTTGTTTTAGCAATCCCTAATACAGATTCTATGAATTTTGTAGATGCTACAGGCGGTTTAGATAATGCTGTGATAACTGTGAAATATAATATCCCGAAGAGAAATGTTGAAGATGAATACGAAAATACCACAAATAACACGGAGATAATAACAGATTATTCTCAAATAGAAGCAAGTAATAGACCTTATAGCGGACCAATTTACTATGCAGGAGACGAAAAAACACCAGTAGTATCCTATGTCATCATAAAGGCAAGTAAGGTGAGATTGTGGGAACAGACGTATGCAGGAGTGTATTATTGGAATACTAGTGGCATAGCATTTTATTCTATAACCAATGTGGCAAATCAAGAAGGTAGTCCAACGCCACCGACAGAATTTGTATATAACGAGAAGACCTATACAGTAGTAAACGTTGGGACATATGCAAGTAGTGTAACGTATGGCTCATCAACAAGAGATAACATTAATGTTGCTTCGGGAGGCATTGTAAATATAACCCCATCGGATTCAGCATTTGTAACAGGCGGGTTTGAGCTGTGGTTCCCAATACTACCTAAAGATTTATCACAGGATCCCTTATACGCTCCTGGTGGTGGTGTAATAAATGATATAGCCACACAAACATATAATTTTTCTGAAGCAATTAATCCTACTGTTTTAGTAGATGCAACGTTTGACCATAGCCCTACAGGCTTATTAAACAATGAAGTAATAAGACTAGTAGATGGTGTGGACTATACTAAAACCATTACAAACAATACCGATATAACAAAAGAAGCGCTCGTAACTGTTACAGGCAAAGGAAACTATGTTGGGCAAATTACTAAATATTTTACTATTGCTGCACTTGATGTAACGCACATGTCTAACGTTTCGCTGAGTAATTTAGTAAATCGCGAGTATCGTGGCGCAAAATTTACTGACACTAAAAAAATTGGTGAAGAAGGGTACGAAGATATAATTTTAAACGTGATAGGGCGCGATCCATACACTGTGGTTAAAGCTGATTATAATGTAACGGGTGCAGGGGATAATACAAATGTAGCACATTCCTGTTGGTTCGATATAACATTTTCAGGGTATCCAGCGGGGAACGTGCTGGCTGGAATGGGTTCAAAGTTTACGGGCACAAAACGGGTGAGCTTTTCGATTGTGCCGAAAAGCCTTGCTGCATCGACTATAACTTCAAATGCAAGCTGGAGACTTTATGATAATGGCTCATATGTAATATATAACGGGGAGGCTAAAAAAGATCTTCCAATTGTGACTACGGGCGATACAAAAACAGTTGTGATTACAGATACTGCAAGGTCTGTACAACTTGGGTACGCTTCAAATGGAACCGCCGATTATAAACTACAAGTTGAAGGCGCGGGATCGGCTGCGTCATGGGGTGATAATCCAAACGCAGGACTAACTAGCGGTAGCGTCACTTTTGTAGGTACCAACAATTACACGGGTACTTTAACTATAAAATTTGAAATATTGCCTCGAGATTTGTCTACTGCGTTAGATGTAGTTTTATATACTGGTGATGGTTCGGGTTATAACCAAGAAAAATCAGGGTTTAACTTTACTGGTTCAAAGATAATGCCGACTGTGTATAAGGTAGAAATCGATAGCGGGACAAGTGATGCAACCGAACTTGATTCTGCAACGGATTATAATATCACATATGGTAGTTTAACTGACACTCAAGTAAACGTATTTGCTAGGAAACTAGGAGTTGTTAATATAGTGGGGAAAGGTAATTATACTGGTACTTACTCACATAACTTTACTATAGTCCCAATAGCTCAAACTATAACTTTCATTAGTCCCCAACAAACTGATGCAAATGTTAAATTAGAGTCAATAAAAAACATTGCTGGCGATCAGCTATATGCAGATTTTGAAGTTAATGCTGATGATGCCCAAGGTAGAGAAATATTAGTTGAAGCAAGAACAACCGCCATTTATCCAACGGCAAGGTTAATAACTTTTGAAACAAATGTAGTCGGTGTAAATCTTGCCATATCTACTGTTGTGTACACATCGTGCGAGATACAAGAAATAGATGGGGTTAATTATTCGGTCACCAAAGCGAAAATAATTATAACTAGTGAAAAAAGATATGGAAGGGTAAGAATAGCTGCACACCAATACGATAACGAAATAACAAAACCTAAGGTAGTGATTGGCCCAAATGAGTTTATCAATGAAGGGAATTATCTCAAATCTGAATATAGTCCTGATGACCCTAAAAACAATACTGTATACTGGTTATTTATGAAGAGAAGCGATAGTATAACAGATTCCACTCATGCAAACATCATTAAAACTTATGGAAACAATGCCCTTACTTATCGTAGAGACAAACTTAGATCATATTATTCGACCAATCCTAATGTATACGGAAGTATTAGTTTGACTTCAAATAATACAAACTTAGTAACCGTATCTTCAGCTGGGAATAACTGGACGGTAGCATTTAAAAATGCAGGTAATACAACCTTAACACTACAACACAGCGGATATGTACTAAACGAAAGTAATGCATACCTAGCCTATACTGTCGACATTCCAGTAACTATCCATAAGAGAAATCTTGAAGTATCGTTTACCCCAGTAACGGTAGACTATGGTGAAGATGCTAGCAGTAAATTTATGTTCACGTATAGGACATGGGCGACCGATCCTAGTAAGGGCGTTGACACATATACAGGTCTTACATATCAGGGCATAGAAGATAGTGCAAATGAGATAATGACAGGTATTTCTGTTCAGTATTATAGAGACACGACCCATAAAAATTCAACATCAAGATTTGAAGGGGCAACAGAGGTACACGACCCATATAGTTTAAATGTTTCTGCAGGGCTTGCAGGGCCAAAAGCGGTGAACTACCAAATAACAACAGCTCCTAACTCCTTAACGGTATTGCGTAAACAATTAAATGCAAGTGTCAGTAACATTGGTGAATCAAATGTTATGAGAAAGGAATATGGAACAGCAAATCCCACTGCAACTAGCATAACATATACAGGTTTTGTTTATAACGAGACTATTGAATCATTACAACTACAAGATCCTAACTTTGCTGATACGTATGTGGTGCCTCAACTACAATATATTTCTGCTGGTAACCCGATTACAGAATTGACTGGCATTGGCACATATATGATTAGACTTTCTGCTGGAGGGATGAAAAACTATGTAATCCCACAAACTTCAGTCAGTTTAATAATTTTACCGGTAGCACCAATTATTGAGTTAGAAGGGATATCGACTTCGTATAGAGCGCAAGCACTAGGTTATCCATTTACATATGAAGAAGAGGGTCAGACTTTAACGAAGCAGGCGCTAATTAAGCCCATAAGATCTGATGCAACACAACCCTCTAGTAGCGGGAATGTAGTTTACCAATATAGGTATGAAGAACAGCCCTGGACCATTGATAGACCAAGGAGGGCTGGCACATATAGTACGAGAGTTATTTATACTGCGGCAGAAGGAGACAACTACAAGTCAACAACGAAAGATTTCGTAGGTAATATCATTATCAGTAAGGTAAATCCAAGAATTAGCTTAAATCTACCTACTGGGGTAAATCAGATAATAAGGGCATATACTGCCGAAACCGTTTGGGGTACTTCTATACAGCCCACAATACTAGGTGTTGGTAGTGATAGACCTCAAAGTGGTTATGATATTCAAGTTAAATTCCGACTAACAGGTGAGGTTGACTGGGTTAATTCAATTGTAAATGCGGGTACATATGACTTACATATTAGTTTTGTGGCAGTTGTAGGTGATAACTATAATGATAAGGAACAAATTTTCGATGCGGTGTTCGTTATTAAGGACGGTATAGTATCAATTGAACTGCAAGATGGGTGTGTTGTCAGAGTGCCGTTTGATGGACTAGAACATTCCTTTGACATAACAAAAGTAAAGTTCTTAAGCATGCCAAACGATTTAGATCCCATTACATTAGAAAGGAAAGAAATACCAGGAACAGCTAGTGTTATGTATTCTAAAGATGGAGGAGATACTTTTACTCCAAACAAGCCAGTTGATGCTGGAACATATGTCATTAATATCAACTATGTAACGGAGCCTGGTGGAGACTATGAAGGTAATAATGTATCATTTATTGAATTTAGAGGAAATGCACTATTTGTTATTGAGCACGTAGATATTAGTTTATACCTTAACTTGAATTTACCACTCCAACGCCAAATAGCATACGATGCAGAGTACCACTATTTAGAAGAAAGCCTGATACAAGTAGGAAAAATTAGTACAGATGAATATGGTCCTAGCGGTATAGTCAGTATGAGATACCAAATTAGTGGAGCTCCTAGTTCGTCAGTACTTGCAAGAGTTAAGGATGTAGGAACATATGATGTCTTATTGCACTATACAGAAGGGGAAAATGACAACTATAAATATACCGTTGCAAAGAGAATACAAGGAAGGATTCGCATAATGCCAGTCAAGGTAAATATTACCTTCCCATCCTTAAACACAGTATACGATTTCTCAGGGGATTATAGAGAGGTAAGTGTCGCAATTACCGGATTAAAGTCTGAAATTCCAATAGGTACATACAAGATAGAATATAGTTTAACTGGAATGGAGGACTTTACGACAAACAAACCTGTTGATGCTGGCGCTTATGATGTAAGGGTAACTTATACAAGGAGAACTGATGTCACAGACAACTACGATACTACTGAAAAAATCGAAAGAAATATTTTAGAAATAAGAAGAGTTAAACCCACCATAATAATTAACAGTCTTACTGTCCCACTTGGGTTTATAACGGCATCGTACAATCCGATGGGGAATCCCGACAATCCAAGCGATCCTGTGCTGGTAGTTTTTAAGGGTGAAACACGAGACCCAATTGGACCTCCTCTAGTAAACTTAGATAATACGCCTACAGTAACTTTTGAATATGGGGTACAAACTTCAAGTGGATATTCATTTATTGCATGGGCAGGCAACAGTTTCCCTAAAGACAGTGGAAGATATGCTGTCAGGGTATCATATAGTCCTAAATACGGCACAGAATCAAGAAATTATACAGCAAACACACAAACTGTTTATATGTGCTTAACGATTGAAAATGTGGCACCAGTATTTGCGTTAGAAAGGAAGACTGCGATATATACAGGATTGAACATAACTGCAAATGCTGCAACCATATTAAATTCTAGCGGAATGATACCAAAAGGTATAATAGCATATGAGTATAAAAAGCAAAACACGAACGAGTGGAGAGGCACACCTTCGGAAGTTGGAATATACAACGTGAGGGTTAAATATATTCCAAACACATCGGGTGATTCTTTTGCTTCTTCCATTCAGGAGTTTGCTTCTGCCCTAGAAATTACGCCAAGACAGATAACAATTGTTCCTATATTAGGGCAAGGTGGACAATACGGTGGGGACTTTGATTCGCCAAGATTAATTTATGCATATACATATGAAATGAATGGAAAAAAATATTTTGAATATCCTACAGTAACAGAAAGTCGTTTTGGAGATAGAATAGATGTGGCAGAGGGTATATACATTGATAAGGGTTCATTTGGTTATATGCTAGACGTTGTAGACGGAAAGGCTTGGAGAGATTATTTTAAATACGATTTAAGCATTAAAAATGTATCGTTTACGTATGTAAATTCAGTAGGAGAAACTGTTATTGAAAATATTGCCGACTTGTCCCAATTAGCGGTAACTGATGGTGTTGCTGAGTATATAAGTGGAAATAAAGACTATGTTATTGATATAGAAAATTTAGTTGCATCCCACAAAAACGCAAATGAAAGCATTGTAAGTGAGTATAATAAAAAAGCAGGATTGTTCTTCAGTACATTGGATGCAAATTCAAATGTTGATGTAATAGAAGTAGTTAGGTCACGAGTAGATTGGACCACGGAGACGGTTGGAACGTATAGGATAGTTAAAGCAGGTAGTGAATATAGATATGCTATAAATCTCTCTAGCATGACTGCGACACTAGGCAATAAAGTTAGTAAGTTAGTAGAAACAGCTGGCATTATAGAATATAGAGTAGGCGAAAGCTTAAAGACAATACTTGTAGATGAAAGAGAGTTTTATGCTAAGAATTTACAAGAAAATTCTGCTCTGTATAGGAGTTCAGATGGTTATGTATATGATATTAATCTAACAAGTAAAACAGCGGTTAGAAAATACCCAATAAAAGTAAACAGCATATCATATAGTTATGCAACGAACAAGTTGGTAAATAATGTACATGAGGTAAAACATGTAACACTGGCTATTGATTCGCTGGTAAGACTATATTCCAATCAATCGGGATACTATTTGTATAAAGATGTTGATGAGGCTTCAGGCGTAGAGCAAGTATTTGTAATCGACATTAAAAAGAAGTTGGCTCTAAAAGATTTAACGTATAAGTATAATAAAACCGAAACTGAAAATTACTTTGTATACATGGCTGACAATGGAGAAGCGAGGAAGATTGTGGTCCAAGTAGCAGACTTAGTGGCTACAAGTAGACCCGGTGAATACACCTATATTGCCGACGATAACGTAGAATACTACATAGATACAAATAAGAATGTGGTAAGAAAGCTTAATAATGTAGGTAATTTCCATGCAGGTAATTTAACAATAAGTATTGGTCAAGAGGCTGTAGTAGATGTAGACTTCCACAATATATATTACAAAGCAATGGCTGGCACAAGCATGTCGCGTCAAACAAGGTTGTTTGAAAAGGATTTGGCAATAACTCAACCAAAACTCCCAGTAGGAAATGCTTGGACGGGAAGCTTAAAAGTCCTAGTCGGCGGAGCTGGTGAATACTTAGTAGAAAGAGGTTCGCTCGCTATAACAACTCAAAACTACAATATTATAATGTCATCGTTTGGAGTAAACTATGTAGTGGATAAAGCACCTTTAGTCGTTAAGTATAGCGGTAGCTTAGATGATGTGTTTAATAATGTGAATAAAGTAATAGGATACGAAGTATTTGGACTAAAGGGAGATCATACCGAAGAGCAATTAGCGTTAATAGAAGAGGTAGAGGGCGATAATGTGTCTGCGACTATAGCTGGCAATCTAGGATATAGATTAGTGCTTCGTTTAGATGAGAGTAACTATGTGGCATCTAACTACTATTTGGTAAATAATCAGAGCCCATACTACAGAATAAGAAGAGCCACCATGGACGAAATAGTCTTTACACCTATTGCAGGAGGGGTTGAGTATAACGGAAGGCGTTATGAGCTTAAATTAGAAGGAATTAACGAGCCAGATATAACTATACTTTATAACGGATCAACCACTATTCCAACATTTGTAAACCCGGGAACTTATGAGGTGAGAGCTGAAGTAAGTAAGCCTAATTATGAATCTCAGACAGTGATTTTAACTTTGACAATAAATAAGGCTGTGTATACTATTGGTCCTGATCCAGTGACAAGAACGCTAAAATATATGGACAAGTTACCAACATTAACATCTGTAAGCAACTTAGGAGAATATAAATTAGTAGAAGGACAAATTCTACATCCAAGTATAAAGGTTTATGATTGGACATTTATTCCATACGACGAAAACTTCTATCAGTTCTATACAGGGCTGCCAGAAAATAGTTACTTGGTAAAAGGGAAAATAGTACTGAATGTTGAAAAGGCAAAGCCTACATTCGATGTAAAAGGTCCTCTAGAGCAAACAGAAGGTTCACCAGTGTCGCTTAATGCTAAGTTGATAGGATTAGAAAATGTGGATGTGACAATTAGGTTTTTAGGCGCCGATGGAACAGTTTATGAGTCATTGCCCACTGAAGCTGGTAAATACAACGTAATAGTTGAATACTTAGGAAACGAAGAGTACTCTGGTGGAGTATACGAAAGTACATTAATAATCAATCCTAAACGTGATTTCACCTGGGTGTGGATTACGATTGGCGTGATAGCAGTTTTAGCAATACTATCATCACTATTTTTCTTAGTAAGACGTCCAAAGCGTTTTGATGATAGTAGTAATTAATAATTGTATCAGCAGTAATAAATAAAAAGAGAGCTGTCTAGAGCTCTCTTTTTTTGTGGTTTAACTTTTAAGATACATGTTAACTTGTGATTTTTTTCATATATGAAATTAATGCATCTTTATATTCACTTTCTAATCCATACTGAATGTTTGCTTCTAAAAATCCAAACTTGTTTCCAAGGTCAAACCGTTCTCCTTCAAAGGTATACGCTACAACGCGATTATCGGGGATGAGCGAAGCAATGGCATCGGTTAAATAGATTTCGCCTAAGTTTGTTTTTGTGTTCAATAGAGCATCGTAAATTTCTGGTGTAAGTAAAAACCTTCCTAAACTACATAGGTTAGAGGGTAGGGCTTTAATACTAGGTTTTTCAATAAGACCTAGCACCTCGGTATATCTGCCATCTACTTTCCCTTTTTTAACAACTCCATAAAGTATGGCTTCCGCATCAGGACGTTCCTGAACCCCTAAAACAATTTTTCCTGTGCGCTGATAAGCATCAATAAGTTGCCTGGCTACTGGATCTCCAGAGGTTTTAATAACGTCATCGCCAAACAATACAACGAATGGGTCGTCTCCAGTAAAGTTTTTCGCAAGTTGGACAGCAGCTCCATTTCCATTTAAAGTTTTTTGGGTTATATATGATATATTAGCTTTGGAAATTAGTTCATCGATTTCCGCAAGTCTTGATCTATCTCTAATTGCGCTATATGGTCCTTCTGTGGAAAAATATTTTTTTATAGCATCTTTACCTTCACTAATGATGATTAGTATATCGGTGCATCCACTATCTACAGCTTCCTTGACAATATAATGAAGTGTTGGTTTGTCGTATATGGGGAGCATTTCTTTTGGGACACCTTTCGTTATAGGTAAAAATCTAGTCCCATATCCTGCTGCTGGTATTACGGCTTTTTTAACAAGTTTCATTTTAGAGTCTCCTTGTATTTATTAGGTTATTATAATCCGTTATAATGGATAAAATTTCAGAAATCACCCATTATAAATAGATACTAATCTATTAATATAATACTATACTGTACCTATTAAAACAATATGACGAAAGTTTATTAAGTAGGTTTAAACTAAAGTTTTTCGTAGTAAAGTGTAGTGATATACCATTCGAAACTCGTATATTTTAAGTCCAATATATACTAAACTTTTTTTGGAAGTGTTAAAGGATCAATCGTAGATGCTTCAATAAACGGGTCTAAACCATCAAATATTTGAGAATAGTCTTGGTTATATAAATGAGTAATTTGAAACCCATCTTTGCTGGGAATTATTAAAGAAGTTCCATCTGTGTGATGCGTGTCTTCGGGTACGCGTTTATTACGTTTTTTTCTTCTTCTTGTATTATACGCAGAGTAAGCAAGGCTTAGTGAAAATGCAAGTTTAACGCCTTTAAACTCTACTATATAATCGTTTATGTGGTCATGTCCACATATGACTAAAGAAGTGTTATGTTTTACTAATTGCTCAAAAAGACCGGTGTTTATATGAGGCGCACATTCGGCTTCTTGTCTTTGACCGGCTAGCAGGCTCGCATTTAAATCATTAGTTTTAGTTATTAGTTTTTTCCTTCTGAAGCAAAAGCGCTTTTTGTTTATAGCTTGTTGTTTAGTAGCAATATCATATGCGATTTTATATTCGGGTAGTGCCATATGTATAAAAAGAGCAGAAGGGGGTAATACTCCATTATTATCGGCCTTGATATTATTCATATTATCTATGTACCATTGTATTTGGTCGTGCTTTATGGCATCATAATGCCCAACGTTTTTAAGACCATGTTGTTTATAACTGTTTTTAATGTAATCTCCACTATCCATAAAAACTAAACAGTTTTGAATGTTATCTTCTAAATCTTTAATTAAAACAAACTGGTTTCCATACCCATATATATTACTGGGTCCTAGTTCTGTTATACAATACGGAAAGCTTGCATATAATTTAGTAATATC
>JAAZLE010000106.1 GCA_012799455.1 Clostridiales bacterium
CTGTTCCCAAGTTATACAAAAACAAAACCACCAAAATAATTTTGGTGGCTATGTAGTTCGTAGTATTAGTGATGCTTCTTTATATTTCTATTTCATCAACATCAACACCACCCCTTAAAATAAATTTTCTTAACATAAGGTCAATCATGCTTGAAATCTCATAGGCTTTTAACGCGGAGCCTTTTTTACTTTCTATAAACCGCCTTGCTTTTTGCATATTAATGTTCGTTTTTAGCTTATTAAATCTGCCATATTCATTTATATTGTATTCATTTATATTTTGCTCCATAAATTTACGCAGTGCTTCTTCACATATTCCAATAGCATTGGCAAACCTATGTATTTGGTCATTTTTGGCCTTTATTTTATATTCTACTATATAATCGCTTAAGCTTTTTTCATCCTCTACATATATTTCGCCACTACGAATATCGTTCAAAAACATGTTTGCATACTTTTGATCCTCTTGCGTCAAAAGAGCAAATGTCAAATGTAATTCATCTAATGCTTTTTTTACTGCATCCACGGAATCGCCGCGATTTATAGCCTTTAACCATTTTTTATATCGAGAATTCATATAGCTAAAATCTATAGTTCCTGTCCTTGCTTCAGTAAGGTATGCTTCTAAATCATATGGGGGAGAATCAGGTTCCCCATTTGTTGGTTTTGCTAACTCTCCATACCTTTGCCTCAAAGCTGCATATTGATTTTCGTCTATCTCCACCTTGATTGTCTCATGGCCATTAGAATACTCTCGCTTAGACCAAACAAACCCTTGAACTTTTGCAGATTCAAAATATCTATTAAACTCACGAAAAAGTTTTGCGAACTCCTTTTTAACTTCTATGTCATCTGGCAATTTTTCAAAGTTCGGTATATCCGCTGTTTCAAACAACCTTTTGATTAATTTAAACGTATCATTCATTTTTGATATGTTTTCTGGTAACTTGTTTACAAACACCCCAGCAGGCCGATTCCCAGAGTACATTTCGAATGCCCTTTCTATACGTTTTTCCATTGTATATGGTTTCATATAATAGCAAATTGTCCCAAAAGGCTTGTCTGGGCCAGACAATCTATTAGTTCGAGAAAAAGCTTGTATGATATGTTCACCCTCTAGCATTTTATCCAAATATAAAGTATTAATCCATTTGGAATCATAACCTGTTAACATCTGATCTACTACGATTAATAAATCTATTTGGCGCGACTTATCGTTTTCTATATCGTCATATGGCGCCTTATGAGCTAACCGCAAACAAATATCTTTTCTCATCTTGTCATGACTTCCTACTGTATATGACAATCCAAACATATTGTTATAATCTTTTATTATCTCTACAAGCCCATCACCTTTATATATTGCCCCTTCACAATTATCAATATTAGGATCAAATAAAGAGGTTATATTAATTAAAGGGTTTTGTTCTTTAAATAACTGGTAATATTCCACTGCGTCTTTAATGCTATGAGTCGCTAAGATAGCATGATATTTCCTATTCCTACTCAATGTCGTCCAGTTATTTAAAATATCTTTAATTACAGTAGTCTTATGTTCAACATAATTAGTATATTGTGTCGTCTTTAAATAATCTTCTATTCCTTTTACATATCCATCTTCACCGTGGTATCCAGCCATAGGTGCCTCATACATATAATAGTGATAAATCTTTGATTTAGTTTTATCAATAAGTGCATCAGCCTCATCTTTTGCTTTTGCCTGTTCAAGAGCAATGATACGACGCAAATCTCTTTCTTTAAAGGTTCCTTTCCTATATGGGTCAAAACCTAATACATTTTTGTCTCTAATACCATCAGCTATGCTATATTTGTGCAATTCATCGCCAAAAACATCTGCAGTTGTAAGATCTTTCTTTTCGTTTCCTTTAACTATTGGCGTGCCTGTAAATCCAAAAAAGATAGCGGATGGGAAAGTTTTCTTTATTGTCGCTAACATATCCCCAAATGTTGATCGATGAGCTTCATCCACGACAAACACTACTCTTTTTTCATTTACCTTCCATATGTCAGCAGCATTATATCCACTAAGTTCTTTAATATTACTCATCTTTTGGATAGAAGAAACTATCAAAGTGTCAGAAGGATTCGAGCTTTTTAGTTTTGTTAACAAAATATCTGTTGTTTCTGTCTCCTGAACATTATCGCTAATTTCCGCATATCCTCTAAACTTTTCCAATGCTTGGGTGCCTAAGTCGATTCGGTCCACTAAAAACACAACTTTATCTGCATCGTTTGTATTGGCTATCAATTGGGCTGTTTTAAAGCTGGTTAGGGTTTTCCCCGACCCTGTTGTATGCCAAACATATCCACCATATGGATTTTTATCATGCCACTTTGTCTTCGTGACTTTATCAGAAATCGCATTAGCCGCATAATACTGGTAGCTTCTCATAACCTTTAACTTGCCATCACCACTATCTGGCACTGTATAAAAACCTATCAATTGATGAGCCATAGGAATAGATAATAAATGTGATGCAATCCCTTCCCAGTTATTTATGGGCTCATTATTAAAATCAGCCCAATGAAAATAAAAATCTTTATCAAAGACACCATCAGGTCCAGGATTAGCGAAATACAATGTTTCATTTGGTTCCATTGCAACAAATATTTGAATCAATGAAAACAGACCCGTAAACATACCCTCGTGCGCATATTGCTCTATCTGTCTACATGCATGCGAAACAGGAATGCCACTTCTTTTTAACTCTATGTGTATAACAGGCATACCATTGATTAACAACATCAAATCACCACGTCTGTCTCGTCTAATTGGATTTTTCCTATCAAACTGTGGTTGTTGAGCTATTTGATATCTGCTTTGCCCTGCCGCAATTTCTTCTCTATCATATATTTTTAGACTTATTTCTTTACCAACGTGTTCAATGTCATCTGGATTATCTCTTATGATAGATATTGTCTTACCATTAATGAAGGTGTTTAGATTTAAAGGTGTCCTAAGTTGTATGATTTGCTCTATAATTTTATCCATTTCCGTTTTTGTTAATGGATAATCATTGAGCCTATCAACACTCCTATTGTTTTCAAACAAAATATCTGCCCAGTTTTGAATCAGTTCCTCTTCTGTTTTATATTTGAGAACATTCTCTTCCCATCCTTTGGTAAAAAGCATCTTAATTAAGGCTTCTTCAAAATCCGATTCGCGACCAAATTCTCTCATTTAATAATCTCCTATACAAACATCTTTTCTAACAATGATTTCTTTATGTTTTTCAACATTTCTAACTTACGCTGATGAAG
>JAAZLE010000107.1 GCA_012799455.1 Clostridiales bacterium
TAAAAGCTATTGGATAATCTAATAAAAACTGTATTGGATGGAAAAACCAAGGAGCCTGTATAAACTGTAAAATACCATATATTGCTCCAGCTAAGACTCCCTTTCTGCTCCCAAAAATATATGAATACACCATTAATGGAAGTAAACTTGCAAAAGTTATAGATCCACCCTGCGGTAACTCCAAAAATCTTATATATGAAAGCGCAAAACTCATAGCTATACAAGCCGCTGCATACACTATAGATTTTGTATTGTTTGACCTATCCATTTTCTTTCCTATAAAAATAGCAAGACACGTAACAATAGACGGAAGAAGTATCGCATAAATATATAATTGCGCTGGACTGTTTATTGCAAATTCTGATAATTTAATTGAGAAAAGATCTTCCAAATATCCTTGCTCTTTATAATCAATTAATCTAAACGACATAAGTAAAACTATCATTGATACCGAATAACCGATAGCTATTCCAAAAGCGATAGTTCTAAAAATCTTAATTGATTCTGGCTTTTTCTTCTTAAGGATGGCTGCGATAACTACCAGTGTAACTACCAAGGCAATTGTTACGTATAGTGCAATTGTAGCCAGCTTATTATACGTAGATAACGAACTAAATGGGTCTGTAAACATACTATCCTCCATTAGCTACGAACTCTAATAAAAACAAAAAAACTTTAAGAGATTATCTTAAAGTTTAAAACTTTCTTGCTTTCTTACGGGAGAATGACCTCCGTCAAGTTCAAAGGGTGTAATCTCAGGCTTAACGCCACCCCTAGCTATTAAATTTGTTACATTGATTATATCTTAACTTTTCCGTTTCGTCAACTAGTTCAGTTTACAGAAAATTTTATTCTAATTATTTCTTGTCGGCATTATTACTCTCGTCTTCCACGAGTTCATCTATATCATCTTCTTGTTCTGCTTCTTCTTTTTTGAACATGTATGACGTTAAGTCATCGTCATCATCAAATAACTTTGGAGCTACTTCCATGTAATCAGGAAGCTCGTGAGCAGGATCATATCCACTTCTACTTCTACTTGTCTCTTTTTCTAAGTTCTCTCTGTCTCTATCGTGAGCAGCAATTCCTGCTAAGATGGCATTAATGATTTCTTGCTCTTTTTCTTCACTGCCCCTTCTCTTTCTTGGAGCTTTCGGGATAACGACAGCTTCATCAACGTCAGGGGTTATAAGTGCCAGCCTGTTGTCAACCATTATGTATTTGCCACGCCAAGTAGTCTTTCTTATTAGCCCATCAAAAATTACCAATAGTTGTGGCAGCAGTGTCACACACATGACAAAGGATAATACACCACCTCTAAACACGGCACTACCAAAGACAGCTACTGATGGAGATTCTTTAGATGTTAAAGTTAACGCAAGTCCTGCAAATGTCAAAATACCTGCTGATGTCATTATCGTTCTAACCGAGTCTGCAAGAGCATGTTGCATAGAAACATATTTATTCATAGTTTTTCTATTTTCCATATAATGGTCTGTTAACACTATTGCATAGTCTATCGTAGCCCCAAGAAGTATTCCGCTAACAAGCATATATCCAACAAAGACTATCGGCGAACCTTGGAAAAACGGTATGGCCATATTTATGTAAACCGAGCCTTGAATCACAACTACTAAAATAACTGGAATAGTTATAGACTTAAATGCTAGCATTACGATTAGTGCAACAAGGCCAAGAGACACATACGAGATAATATCATAGTCAGATGTTACAATATTTTTAATCTCTTCGGTGGCCATGGAGTTTCCAAGATGGTAAACACCTGCCCCAGTTTGTTTGATTTTTTCTCCATAAACTTCTTCTACGAGCCCATTGATGGTACCTACCAAGGTAGCCGTCTCTGGCCCTTCCTCAGGCAAATCAATAAACATGACAATACGCCTACCACCGTTTTGACCTACAAACTGTTGTTTAAATGAGCCCGGCAGCATAAAGTCTGCCCCAGCTCTTTCTATTTCCGACCAAGATTGCACATCTCTAATTTCTGGTAAAGCTCTTAATTTTACCGCAAGGTCTGTTTCGTATTTATCATACAGCCACTTTTCAGTGCCTTCTTGTTCTACTTCTTTCCCATCTGCATTTATAACTTTCAAACTGTCTAAATAACCATTTTTGTTGTCATCAAACATTGCCTCATTTAGCAGTACGATACCTTGGTTCTGTATGCCAAAAACTTCTTCCACATCTAACCTTGCTTGATGTATTGGCGTTCCTTCGCCACCTAAGCTAGCTTGTTGACCGTATGTGAAGTTGTTTTGAGCCTGGAATATTCCTCCCATGACTATGAATGCAATCAGAACAAATGGCACCCAGCCTCTAGTTTTTAACAATCCGTTAGAAAACTTTCTAAGCGATAAATTAAATGTTTTGTGGGTGGTTTTATCAATAACTTTTTCAAAAAACAATACTAAAACTGGCAATAAAAAGAACACACTTATCATTGAGAATATAACACTTTTTGCAAGCACTATACCCATATCTAAGCCTAATCTATACTTCATGAACATTAAAGCTATAAAGGATGCAACGGTAGTTAGGCAGGCCGATAAAATCGCCGTAAAACCATTAGACATTGCCTCCACCATGGCCTCGTTACTCGATAAACCTCGCCTCTTTTCCAGCCGGAATCTATTTATTAGATATATAGAATAATCCATAGTTAGCGCCAGCTGCAAAACACTTGCAACCGAATTGGTTAAGTATGATACATTAGGCATAATAATGTTCGAACCCATATTTAAAGCTATTGCCACACCCATTGTAATTAATAA
>JAAZLE010000108.1 GCA_012799455.1 Clostridiales bacterium
AAATACTCAAGGATTTTAATTTGTCGGGATTTGAAGATAGGTTCCCCCTTTCCATGTCTTTAGGCGAGAAGCAACGTTTAGCACTAGCTACTATAATGAGCCGTAATGTAGATTTTTTAATCTTAGACGAACCCACTTCTTCCATAGATAATGAAGGGATTATATTTATCACAAATTTTATCAACGAATTTATAAATAACGGTGGTGGAGCTATTATAATTTCACATGATGAAAAATTTTTATCCAACCTTAATAATGTAACAAATATACATTTACATGGAGGCGCTTTATATGAAAAAAATTGACCCCCGTGTAAAGTTATTATTTATTGTTTTATTAACAACCTTAGCAGTCCTTGCTAAAGATGTTATATATCTTGGTATCATACTATTAGTTTCCATCTCCATTAACTTATGCCTTAAAACAGAACTATTGATGGCAATTAAAAGACTTAGACATTTTCTAGGGGTACTACTTTTTATTGCGATAGTGCAAAGCCTGACTATTAAAGGTGGAACTGTATTAATTCCCATCGGAAACATTGCCCTATTATCTACTAAAGGCCTACAGTTTTCCTTAGAGTTTATTTTAAGAATGAGTATTATACTCCTTTCTGGCCTAATTGCCGCAAGTACTGAAGGAAGAGAAATGATTGATGGTCTACTCAAATTAAAAATACCATATGAGCTCGCTTTTATGACCAGCATATCACTTAGGTTCATACCAGTGTTTAGTGAAGAATTTAGAAGCAGACTTAATGCTATCGCTATGCGTGGAATAGATGTTAAAAAACTAAGCCTTCCTAAAAAAGTAAAAGTTTATGCATACCTCATATCCCCTACAATATCTGGGTGCATAATGAGAAGTGAAGAGCTTGCAAAGAGTATGCAGGTTAGAGGTTTTAGAGCATACCCTAAAAGAACTATGCTTAGAGAACTTAAAATGGGAGTGGTAGATTATCTCCTTGTTATCCTATCTCTGCTATTTTCAGCAGCTTTTTTAGCAGGCATGTATATGCACGGAGTGCTTGTAGCTTTTTAACAAACGTATAAAATATCGAAGGTTGAAAGTCTGTATTAATTCTGTGGTAAAATATTAATTAGTATTAGTTGTTACAATAAAAAAATTAATACTACTAAAACATATAATAACAAATAATAACAAAATGTGAGGAGTAAATATGAGGGTAATTTCCATTACAGGCTTAAGTGGTAGCGGTAAAACATCTACCATTGAACATATTATTAAAGAACTAATATCTCGCGGATATACTGTAGGTTCTGTCAAAGAAATACACTTTGAAGCCTTTGCGATGGACACGGAAGGAAAAAATACCTGGAGGCATAGACAAGCAGGTTCGGATACTGTAACCGCACGTTCAGCTAACGAAACTGATGTTTTATACAAAGGGCACATGCCTATATATGACCTTCTTGCTCATTATGATCAGGACTTTGTACTATTGGAAGGAGTGCGCGATGCGGTGGTTCCAGAAATTGCAGTTGCATCAGAAGATGGCAAACCTGAACTATCCCCCCTCACCTTTGTGGTAAGCGGAAGATTTGCAAATACTCACAGCGGAACATATAAAGGGCTCCCAATAATAAATGGTGTAACAGATACAAAAAAACTTGTGGATTTAATAATAGAAAAAACGCCCTCGCTTATGTATGACGTTGATCCAGAGTGTTGTAGCGCTTGTGGCATGGACTGTAGAACATTTCTTTCTAAACATTTAAAAGGCGAGATTGACATTAATACCTGTGTTTTGAAAAACAGCAAAGTTAAACTCACTATAGATGGCAAAAACATTTATATGGTACCATTTGTCGAAGCCATACTTAAAAATGTGGTTACTGGCGTAGTTAAAGAACTAAAGGGATTTAAAAAAGGCAAAAAAATTAGCATTGAATTTGTTGATGATAGCGAATAATATTCAATCGCTCGACAAAATAATATTCTTAACATAGGACAAGTATGGTTTTTACAAGCAGAAAAAACAAAGTAGTACTAAATGAAAAAGGTAATATTGAAAAAACCTTTAGTAGTGAAGAAGCTCTAAAAAACGAAGTTAGTATGCTTGAAAAACTAAAAGGGAAGTTTGCCCCCGCCCTTTTAAGTCAGCCATCAAATAGTTGTATAGAAATGAATCATATAGATGGAAAATTGCTTTTAGATTATTTTCTTAGTTCTGATATAGAAACAGCCAAAAAACTAGCTAAATCTCTAGCAAAGACCATAACACACATTCATTCCACCACAAACAAAATCACCTTTGATGAAAACTTTAGAAACTATATAGTTACCCCTGATTTTAAGTGCATACGAATAGATTTTGAAGAAAGCACTGAAGGAACACTAGAATGTTATATCGCAAAAGTAATGGCATTTGCCTCTTTGTATGAAGTTGAAGACCATATTAAAATTGATTTTATTGGTACTTTATGCAGATTTTTAAAACCGAATTTTAAAGAACTAATCACCGAATATAAAAATGAACTAAAATTTCTATCCAATCGTTGGGGAGTTGACTTTCCGTCCGCCCTATTTGAAACTATAAAAACATTACTAATATGCCTTGAATTTGGAAACAAACACTTTCCTGTCTAAGCATTTACATCTCAAAAAAAACCAAAAGCTCCTAGTATGCTAGGAATAAACTTGTTAATCTTTCGCAGTATATTACTAAAGAACTTGATGCTGTTTAAATTCAATCAAGCCATTACATCGTAAGGTGTAAAGACATTATTCTAGAATACACGCTTCCTCTCGCAAGCATGCTTATTAGTACTTGTAAAAATTATGTTATTCGTTTTCTTTGTTTAATTTCAGTGTTAACATATGGTTTGAGTTTAGACGCAAGTAAAGCTGTTAAGACTATGAATACCATTTCTTTAGGCAAAAAAATCAAAAAGCCAGAAAGGAAAATTGTTTTTACAGTAACTTCTGCAGCAAGATATAACTTTAGAATTAAATACATATATAGCATGCCTATAGCGTAGATAATTAATACGCCTATAGTATTTGCAATCATCATTCTTTGATAGGGTTTAAGCTTATCATTTTCTTTCGATTTAGCTAACATACCTACGACAACACTAGCGACTAAAAAACCAATTATGTATCCAAAAGAAGGCTTTAAAACATATGCAATACCTGCAGATCCTTTACTAGAAAATACAGGTACTCCCATTAATCCTAGAGCAATATATACAAAGACACTTACCGTACCCCAAATAGGTCCAAGTAATAGCGA
>JAAZLE010000109.1 GCA_012799455.1 Clostridiales bacterium
ACGCGCCGTTACCCCTGGTCAATACGCAGTTATTTATGATGATAAAATTTGTCTTGGTGGTGGCATAATAGAATAGTTTTTCTCAAAACCGCTTTCATTAACTTTGATATTTTAGCACAATTATTTTACACCACGTGTTCTCGGTTTTATTGTAAATTATTTAGCATTATGTTATCATTTAAATAGAGAAATTAATTTAGGAGAAACGATTATGCCTGTTATGTTTTGGATTTGGTTAGGAGTGACAGTAGCAGCTGTTATTATCGAACTTTCCACCCAAGATTTAGTATCTATCTGGTTTTCAGCGGGAGGATTAATAGCTATGCTTATGAGCATATCCCCTAAAGTACCATGGTACGCATCAGCCCCTGTCTTTTTGGTAATATCTTTTGTGTTGCTAATTAGTCTACGTAAGATAACTAAGAAGTTTTTACATAAAAAATCTGAAGGAAAAACTAATTTAGATTTAATAGTTGGGCAAAAAACCCATATAGTCACAGCTGGCAGTTTTGATACTTTAGCTACTGTTGTCCTTAATGGGCTCACCTGGAATGTACGGACGGAAAGTAGAGACCCTTTAATCCCTGGGGATATGGTAGAAGTGTTAAAGATACAAGGTAATACCTTAATAATCGAAAAAATCAAGTCGGCAGAAGATGCTGATTCAGATATAAAATAACAACTAAAGGAGGAATCAATTATGACTTTATTGATAACAGGCGGAGCAGTCGTCGGTATTATTTTCGGAGTACTATTTGCTCTCGCTATTATAGCAGTTGCATCGGGAGTGAGAGTAGTAAGACAATCTACAGCAATCATTGTAGAACGTCTTGGAAAATATCACAAAACCCTCGATACCGGCGTGCACATTCTAATACCTTTTATAGACAAAGCATCTAAACCTGTCTCGTTAAAGGAGATTGTCGCAGACTTCCCCCCACAATCAGTCATCACAAAGGATAACGTTACTATGCAGATAGACACAGTTGTATATTTTCAAGTAACTGATCCTAAGCTTTTTGTGTATGGAGTTGAAAAACCCTTAAATGCAATTGAAAATCTAACCGCAACAACAGTTCGTAATATTGTTGGTGAAATGGAACTTGATGAAACTTTAACTTCTAGAGATACCATCAACGTTAAAATGCGTGAAATACTAGACATTGCAACCGATGCATGGGGAATTAAAGTTAATCGCGTTGAACTTAAAAACATATTACCTCCAAAAAGCATACAAGAAGCCATGGAAAAGCAAATGAGAGCAGAACGTGAAAGAAGAGAACAAATCCTAAGAGCAGAAGGAGAAAAAACTTCTAGCATACTAGTTGCTGAAGGTGAAAGACAAGCCCAAATTTTACGCGCTGAAGCCGAAAAACAAACTAGAATCTTAAAATCTGAAGCTGAAAGAGATGCTCAGATAGCAGAAGCTGAAGGTAAGTCCAGAGAAGTTGAACTTATTAATAAAGCAAAGCCAAGCAAAGAATATCTAGCAATTGCAAGTTTTGATGCCATGGTTAAAGTTGCCAACGGTCAATCTGTAAAAATAATAATTCCATCTGAACTACAAAATATGGCTGGATTTACATCAGCTCTAGTAGAAACCGCAAAGGAAAAATAATATTATACACGTAACGACATTTAATCTTCACATACAGAGAGCCACTGAAAAAGTGGCTCTTCGCATATCTAACATCTCTAAGATATTTATTTGGCTTTTATTTCGATTTCCTTGTCACAATTTTGAAAAGCATTTCGTGAGCCTATTATACTGTTAATCTTTTGAATTTGAGTAAGTACCATATGCTCACAAACCACATTTTAACTAATCAATAGTTATTAAACAAAAAATTAGTCTGTTAAGGCAGGTAGTTAACACTAAGCCTTTTGCTATAAAGAAGTGATAGCTCAAGCCTTGTGTATAATGAAAACTAGATAGTAATTACATCGTGGTTTTCAATCCTTGATTGCTTATAGCCTACTATTATATTGACAATTAGGTTGCAATTACATGCTTGTTTTCAATGTAATTGTAGTTTTATAGTGTCTTTAGTTCAAATTGAGGTTAATAAGTGGCGATTCTTCATTAATCTATGTTTCTAAATCTCCTACATATGTCACAAGTAAAAGCCACCTGTTCTTAGAGGTGGCTTAGGCTTTGATATTTATGTAGTTAAACCAAACACTACTTTTTCATACTAATTGCTTCTTTTACAGCTTTGATAACATCCTCTACTTCCATATTATATACTTTTCTTAAGTATGACATTTTACCAACCTCACCAAACTTTTCTTTTACACCGATGGCCTTAATTGGTACGGGATAATTTGAACTTAAAGTTTCGCTTACTGCACTAAATAGCCCACCCATTACATTGTGATTTTCGGCAGTTACGACAGCTCCAGTCTTCTTAGCAGAAGTTATTATAGTTTTTTCATCGAGAGGCTTCACTGTAGGACATGCAATAACTTCTACAGATATATTGTCTTCAGCTAATTGTTTTGCAGCCTGTAACGCTGTGTCTATCATAATACCAGTAGCTACAATTGTTGCGTCACGTCCTTCTCTTAGCGAATATGCTTTGAATAAATCAAACTTTATATCGTTATTAAACACTAGCGGTGGATTCTTTCTATGCATCCTAATGTACACTGGCCCTTCGTGACTTAGTATCTGTGGTAATGCTTGTTTAAACTCAAACACATCAGATGGCTCATATATTACAACATTCGGAATAGACCGCATAATACCTACATCTTCAAGAGGCATGTGTGTTCCACCATTTAGTTCAGCTGTAATTCCTGGATCTGTCCCCACTAACTTAACGTTTTGCTTAGCATAGCAAACGGAAATCATTACTTGATCGCATGCCCTTCTAGTAATGAATGGTGCAAAACTGTGCACAAACGGTATAAACCCTCTAGTCGCGAGACCTGCAGCTATCGAAACCATATTGGCTTCTGCGATTCCTACATTGTATGCTCTTCCTGGAAATTCAGACTGCAGACATAATGTAGTTGAGCATTTTGCTAAATCCGCATCAACCATAACTACCTTATCATCTTTACTCATCTGCTCCCGCAAAAAGTCTACTAAAACATCTCTCATTAAAGTTTTTTCGTTCATTTTGCACCTCCTATTTCTTGTAACGCTTGTGCTTTCTGCTCTGCTGAAATAGACATTGAATGGCAACCTACTTTTGCAGCCTCCACAAAACTGACGCCTTTTCCTTTAATAGTATGAAGTATTATCATATGCGGCTTACCTTTAACCTTTTTAGCTTTAGTTATTGTTTCATCAATTTGCTTTGTGTCATGTCCATCAATTTCATAAACGTCCCACTTAAAAGCACGCCACTTATCGGCTAGCGGAGCAATATCATTGATGTCTTCTATTGTTCCATCGAGCTGTAGCTTGTTATAGTCGGTAAATACAATTAAGTTATCAAGTCCCTGATTCCCTGCAAACATTGCAGCCTCCCAAATCTGACCTTCCTGACTTTCGCCATCACCTATTATTGCGTATGTAGTGACACTATCTTTCTTTATTTTAGATCCGAGTGCGATTCCTACTGCGCAAGATAGTCCTTGGCCTAGAGAACCTGCAGTCATATCTACCCCTTTTGTCTTATTCATATCACAATGGCTTGGTAGATTTGTACCTCCTTGGTTTAATGTCTGCAACTCTTCTTTGGGAAAAAAGCCCATTTCGGCTAGCACCGAATATATTGCAGGGCCAGCGTGTCCTTTACTACAAACCAGCCTGTCACGCCCTTCCATTTTAGGATTTTTAGGATCTACATTCATATGTTTGCCGTATAGTACGGCTAGAACATCTGCGATAGATAAACATCCTCCGATATGGCCAACTCCAATCGATGCTATGGTATCAACAATATTGCATCTTATAGCTTTTGCCAGTTCGTCAATTTTTTTCATATTGCTCATACTACCTCCTTTGCTTGTGTTTTTTATAAAAACATCTATCTTTTATCAGCATAATTTTATAAATGCCACTATGTTTATCTTATGCTTTTAAGGCATATAAAGTCAATATGCAACTAATTTAAAACCTCTTTTACGGCTTGCTTAGTTTTGTTTAATTTGCATAAAAAAAACCACCTTTTACGAGGTGGTCTTCTCTATTTCTAAGCCTTTAAATTACTCTTCAGATATTGCTTCTTGTGGGCAAGTTCCTGCACATACACCACAGCTTAAGCATGCGTCTGCATCTATGGTATATTTTCCATCTTCTTCTAGTATTGCCTCTACTGGACATGATTCTGCACAATCACCACATTGAATACATTTACTTTGATCAATTTCGTATGCCATTTTTATTTCTCCTTCCTTATATTTTTTGAGCTGTTTTTGTTCATTAACGCCCTACTTTACTGATTATAATATTATCACTCATCTTATATTAAGTCAATATAAACCATTCCAATAGTGCTTAGGTTCAGTCTTTTCTTCTCCAGTAAATGCTTTAAAACATTCTTTATCTGCTGGCATCCACCTTAAAACCTTGTTGTGTTAAGTAAAGTGTATGTAGTTTTATTGAGATATGACAAATTATCGTTTGAAATCCGCAAAACCTTTATCATCACACTCAATAACCAGTTTACCTATTCGTTTTAATTTCGGAACGATTGCGGTTGTTCCGTAACATGCAATATACTCTGCATAACCTGCTTTTACATGAAAATAATACTTCATAGCATTGCGTACGGAATCAAACGAACTTACATCTAAAAACCCTTCCGACTCACCTTTTTTC
>JAAZLE010000110.1 GCA_012799455.1 Clostridiales bacterium
AAAATGTCCATTTCTATTATTGTTTTTTCCAACAATGACTTTTGCATGTAATCTAATATAGTGTTATAGTTTAAATTAGATATAGGTTATACATAAAACAAGTACATGTAAGGTGAATTATGAAGAATTTTTCAAAGATATTTCTGTTATTGATTGTTTGTATTCTTGCTTGCGTCACAATGACTGCCTGCAACCTTTTTAATGACACCCCGACAAAAGGTCAACTAATATTAACTTCAGAAAAGAATACCTATTTTGTCAACGAAATATTTGCTCTAAATATCCAATGGAGCAATGGAGATAGTGCATTGGGTGCTACTATTAAAATAGAACCTATCAAGTCTGGCTTGTTTATGTTATATGAGAATTCTCAGTTTTCGATTACTGATGCAGGCGTATACACTATCACTGCAACTTCAGTCAATAAAACCAGTGAACCTTTGACTATAACCATAATTCATTCCCCCCAAAGCCTACAAAAGCATTTTGACAAAAAGCTCCAACCTGTTTTTTCTATAGGCAGAGAATATGACTTGGAAATGCAAAACATGCAACAAGTAAATGTGCACCTAGAGCCAACCGACCTAGTTACTCTCACCAACAATACCTTAATTTTTCATGGTATTGGCACAGCAAATATAACCATAGACTATGCTGACGGAGATGTGCATTTGTCCTACACTATTTCTTCCCTAAATACATTCACAAGCAGTGTCCTAGATGAACTAAAAAGAACAAACACTATTTCACAAGACGCAACACAGGCCACGATTGATGATTTTGCAAAAGCCAAGGAATTGAACTTAACAAGCAAGCTCTACCACCTACCGAATGAGATTTTTCTCTTAAAAAACTTTACTTCGCTAGAAAAATTACAAATTGCTGATTGCAATCTTATAAGCCTTTCTTTTTTAAACACCCCTAATTTAAAGAGCCTTGATGCAAGTGGCAACCTTTTAACTGATATCTCTCCACTTGCACAATGTACAGCATTGAGTAGTTTGGATATCTCTAACAACATAATTGACGACATCACCGCCCTAAAAAACTTGTCATTTTTGACAACATTAAAGATAGGAGGCAATCCTATCACAAACATAGAAGATATATCCCAAACCCTAACCCTAGATGAACTAGATACGACTACTTACAGCTTGTATCACCATGAAACGCTTACTGGCACAGACCTACAAAATCTGGCTACCTTTACTAGCCTACAATCATACCTTCAAGAACATACAGCCTTGCACCAAAGCAATATACAATTAGACTTTAGCAGTAAAAGTCAATCGGGAATTATCACCATATTGCCTAGCGTACAATGTATGGAAATCTTAAGTTCCACACAAATAACACATGCGATTTCTATAAACATACAATCACGCAGTACGCCCTTAACTTTAATCATAAAAAACCTAAAAATAAATGCCCAAGAGACCAAACCTGCTATTTTTTCATCAGACAATGGCTATATTAAGATGATATATAAGGGACAAAACACTATAAGAGGTGGAAAAGGCTTTCCAGCTATCAAAGTGGGCTTCATAGAATTTGTAGGTACAAAGGAAAATGCTCAAAATAATTCTTTATCCTTATATGGTGGTGCTGGTCTTGATGGAAGTGATTCAGGCAAGTTCTCATCACAAAACCCAACTGCAGGCAGTGGCGTAATGGGCGGTAAGGGTGGTAGCGGACTTGTGACAACTACTGCCAATGGACTGGTAATACGCAGAGCCTTGGGACTTACTTTTCAAGGTGGCAACGGCGGTAAAGGCGGACAGGGCGCAAAGTATTCCCCCAAATCTTTTGATCCCAATAAGCTAGTAAGCAAAAATGGACCTGGTGGAAAAGGCGGTAATGGTGGTGATGGCTATACTGGCATCGAAAACTACTTTATAATAGACTGCCAAGAACTACCAACCTTTAATGGAGGATACGGAGGCAGTGGCGGAGAGGGTGGCCCTAGCCTAGACCCAAAATTCAGGGGGGATGTTGGTGCGTCTGGCAGTCGAGGCGAACCCGTAAATATATCATAGTTTTTGCCACATAATCACACTACTTTTGGCAGAAAAGCTAGAATAGATGCTCGTACAAAAAAACCGTATAAGCTTAAATCAAATGCTGCTTAAACGGTTCGCCACCGTCCACAGGTATAACCTGTTCTATGCTGATACCATATCTTAGAAGATTATATATCTCCTTGCTCGCCATCATCAAGCCTTGCAATAGCGGCACTTCTATTGCATTAATTGCCTTTGTTATTGCATCAGGGGTAAAAAGATATTCTCGGCTCTTAAAAGTATAGTTCTGCTTGTTTAAAAACCTTGCCAATTCGTCTTCAAATAGCACTTTATTGAGCCTGCCTCTTTTCTTCTCGGCTTCACTACGGCTTACATATTCATATCCCATCCGCTCTAAGAACTTTATCAGACGGTCTTGACTCTCAGGTCTTTCATTAAATATTCTATGGTCTAGCATAATAACTCCTTTTTCTACAATTGACAATGGCCAATTACTTTTTGATTTGCTCTTAAACATGTTTTATGTTTGAACTATCCGAATTTTTCGGACAGTTTCCCTAGATTTGAACTGTTCGGAATTTCCGAATAGTTGCCTCTTTCCACAAATAGTTATCTATTTGTTCTGTGAATCGTTATGTATTTTGCAAGAATCTACGGCATCAATCATTTTCTTTACTGCTTTTTTTTTGCTTGTTAACAGTTTTTCTGTTCTTTCTACGCTTTCTATGAAATGTTTTTCCACCTCTGACATTTCATTAATGCTTCTTGTGTAAAACCTGCTGTATTCCTCGCTCGCTTTTGTTTGAGCAAATTCACTTGATATCTTCCCCGCATGGGTAAGAATATCCCTTTCGGAAATGTTAAGGAAAGCGTCAAGCTTAGCAATCCAGTCTTTCATATACATTGGCTTCCTCGCCTTTGCTTGCAACTCCGCAAAATCAAGATACATACTAACAATACGATTGAGTGTATCCAATTCATCTTCCGTTAAATAATTCTTAGCAACAAGCGCATCATTCTTTTGTGGCATATAACCTTTCCAGCTTGTAAGACCCATAAAATCTTTTTTGCTATCTGCTCTTTCATAGATTAATTCTGCAGCAGTTTTCCCGCTTGCAGCAAAATGCATTTTGTTTTGAACGGTTGCAAAAAATGTTTTGCTTTCATCACTCTTGGGATTATAATCAATGCTTAATGCGTAAATATCTAATACCTTACGGTAGAACATCTTTTCACTGCTTCGTATATCCCTGACTCTCTTAAGCAATTCATCAAAATAATTGCTAGTAGGATCTTTAAGCAAATCATCATTCATAGCAAAGCCTTTAATCATATATTCTTTAAGAACCTTGTTCGCCCAAATACGGAATTGAGTACCTCGCAAAGACTTTACTCTATAACCAACGGAAATTATGACATCAAGGCTATAGCAATCTGTATTATAAGTTTTCCCGTCCGTAGCAGTTAGTGCAAATTTTGCACATACTGAATTTTTATCGAGTTCGCCCTCTTCGAAAATATTGTTTATATGCTTTGTAATTACGCTTCTATCCCTTTGAAAAAGCTCCGCCATCTGCGCTTGCGTAAGCCATACAGTTTCTTTTTCTACCGTTACATCAATTTTAGTCTGACCGTCTTCAGTTTGATAAATTATTATTTGATTGTCTTTCATATCATTCTCCATACTCTTTATACTCATAGCGTATTTTACTTCTATCAATTGTCTCTATATATATTTTCATTTTCTTGCTTTTAGCTATATCAATTAATCTTCTGTTCGCAACAGTATCAAAATCCCATCCAAGATAAATAGCAGTCGCATAAGGAAGATACAACTCTCTAGGCTGAGATTTATCTATCCAATAAAATCGCCATTCATTCTCATAGTCATAATTATAATCCTTTGCAAGTATTTCTTTAGCAATATACTGTTCTTGTTCAATGAGCGATGTTGCCTTAATACCTTCATCCATCATACCTTCAATAAGCATAGTAAAATTAAATGGTTTACGAATATTCATATCTATATAATTCATAGGAAACAATTTCAAAACAACTTTTTTATCTAAAAAAGATACAGGTTTTGTTAAGTCATATCCAACTATATAGCCTTTATGATTATCTGAGTATTCTGTCCACATTTTTTCATTCTTGTTGTCAGTCGTAAATGAATGAGTCAAAAACATTTCCCTTAAATCAATATTAATGTTCCAATATTTTTCCACTATCTTTGTGGCGCAATTTTCAATAGACTTCTGGATATTGTTATCATTCTCGAGAATTTGCATAAAAGATGATATTTGATTAAGCTGAATATTATTTAATCGAATATTGTGAGCTTTGCAGTATAACTCCATTCTTAACTTAATAAATCTTCCTTTCTTACTATAGCATTGTTCAGTTATTTCTTTAACTTGTTCTTGAGTTGGTTCCCATGCCACTTTTATTCCTTCTCTTCTTTTAGCGGTTAAGAACATCGTTACAAAATAATATGCAAATTTATGATTATTTTTTAGTAATGTTTTTTCAATTTTGGGCAGTTGTTGGTCTATATTAAGGTTTATTGTAGTATCAAATTGATGTTCAAATTCCGATGGCGTTGATAGCCATACATAATCATTTTCTAGAGCCTTAAGATTATCATCATTAACAGTACGATATTTATATATCTTAGAATTAGGAACATGAGCTACATGCTCAGCAAATAACTCATTAATTATCAGTTCATTATCTTCTTTAATGGCTTTCTGGTTCAACACCAATTTCTCTATATAACCATCAACCCAATTATATTTCGCCATCTTTTACTTTTCTTTCCTTACGCCCTTAAATGGATAGTTAATAGAAACTGAGTATCCGTGATTACTTATTATTTCAACGACCTTTAGTATAGTTTCTTCAGAACAAAAACCTTTATCGTATCCTATACAAAAATCAGGATATCTATCCGTATTTGACAACAGAGTTTCTTTGATGATTAAATCTCTTTCAAAGCTATGAAGATCTATTATAAAGACATCTTCATTAGGTGCGACCGCATCGTTTAGTAACTTATGGTGTTTGTTATAATACTTTAGTGTTTTATCTAAAATATCTTGATTTATATTCTTAATTTTAGTCCCATCATAAACGTATTCGTAGCAAAAACCCATACCAAATTTAAGCATAGGTTCGCTATCATCTAAAAACCGCTCTACATCACAAAGCAGTCTGCTTATAGGAAATTTAATAACCTCATATCCTTCTGGAATAAGGTTTGATACATGCTTATCAGATATATGATTATGCTGCTTTAAAAACTCATCATACGGAATGATGATTGAATCAAGGAGTTCTTTTGGGAAATCATTCCCATCATGTGGTACATGAAATATTACTTTTGACATTTACATTCTCACTTATTTATTTTATATCATAGCTTTTCGCCCAATATCTTTTCTAATAACAGTTCATTTTCTCTACGTTTGTTCATTTTCTTCGCCACTCTTATTATAATTTTCTACCCTTTCATTAAGGGCTGTAAGTAAATCTGCATCTTCTTTCCAAACAAAAAACTTTGACTCCTTATCGTTTTCATATAAATATATTCTATCTTCCATAGTGGCTCTCCTTGCTCCGCTTGTTATATAATTAAACCCATTCCCTATCATTTATTCGGGGCGGACTTTGCTCTTTAATTATCGATTAACTTTTCTACTATTTCTGCAGCCATACCTACAAGTTCTTCACAAGGTCTTTCGACATAATACTGCTTAGTTCTTGCACTTGGAGTCGAATTATCAGGACCTTCTGGTAATCCTAATAATTCTCTGCATATTATAGAGTGATTTGCATCTTTAAATTCTTTAGCTAGTTTTTGAATGAGTTCGTAGTGAGCAGCTTTTGCCACCTGATCATTCGGATTGCTATAGCCGTATAATATACCCACAACTATAAACATACCTGTTACTGCTCCACAAACTTCACGAAGTCTGCCCATACCACCACCAAATGATGATGATAATTTTAGCGCTGTTTCAGCATCAATCCCTAACTTATCACTAAACGCCAAAACTACTGATTGGGAACAGTTATAACCTTCTTTAAAATATTGCATTGCCTTTTCTTTTGCACTAGACATTTTGAACCTCTGAACAATTTTATTGTAATAAGCTTTTAGTATATTCTACTGCTTGCTCTAAATATGATGTATCTAACCCTACATCATTATATCCTTTTTTGATGGTTTCATAATATGATTTTGAAGGAAGTGTATATCCATAATTTTCTTCTTCCATTATATAAACCATGCATGGGATGACACTACCATCCTCCAACTCTACATCCACGTTTTCTTTACGGTACAATATAGGATAACCTTCATAATAATCAAGACTATCTTCGGCCTTATTATCGATAGAAAAGATACCAACTGGAGTTGTTGCGCCTAGTTTTTTCTCAATTGTTGCAAAGTACCTAAAAACTAGTTGATAATCTTTAAGGATACCTGTTTTGTAGAACTTGGCACCTTTACAGCGGATTTTCATATCGCTTAAATTTAAATTGCTTCCATATGCTATATAGTACTTCACTTAAGTTTTTCCTTCTCTATTTTGCTTTACTAACTAGTTTTTCTGTATAATCATAAGCCTCTTTCAAAAGCTTAGTATCTAGGTCTTTTTCTTTGTATCCTTTCTTTATTTTCTTATAATAATCATCTTCTGGAAGGTTTGGATAATCTCTTCTGCAAAACTTCCTTTTAATGTATACGATACAATTAATAGTTTCTCCACTCTCCATTTTTACATCTATGTTTTCCTTTAAGTAATATGGAGGTATTACATTTATACCCTCTCTTGTGTCTAGAGTCTTTTCATCCTCTTCATTAAGTTTATATACTCCTACCGGAGTCACATAACCTGCTGCTGGCTCAATAGTAGCATGCGTCCAAAAAAC
>JAAZLE010000016.1 GCA_012799455.1 Clostridiales bacterium
AAGCGTGCCGAGAATAAGCGCAATTTCAAGCGACACGGGAAGTGGGGTTGAAAACATGGAGTACATACCACCAGCTGGGTCGTCTTATATCGCATATATATCTGGAACCGAACTAACTGCTGATGGGGTATATTATTTTAGAGCAAAAGATATGGCAGGAAATATTAGTAGTGTTTCTAATGTAACAATTGATAACACTCTTCCAATAGGGGAACTCTATTTAGATAGTGGCACCTTAGTAAATAGCGGATATATGACAAATAAGACATTTAAGTATACTGCAGCGGATGAAAACGGAATTAAAAGCATGTACTTAAAAAGACCAGGGGGAACATTTGAAAGCTATATCCCAAACACCTTAGTGTCAGGCGCAAATGGAACATATATATTTAAATGTTTAGATAATGCAGGAAACGAAAGTATAGAAAGTAGTATTGTTTATGATAATACATCTCCTGTTGTAGCTATAAAAGCAGGCAATAATATAGTAGAAAGTGGCTCCATAATAAACGCACCAAGAATTAATGCTTTTTCAAATGATACAGGAAGCGGAGTAGAAAAGATGGAATATATACCACCAGGTGCATCTACATATTCGATATACATAGCAGGAACCGAGTTAACGGCAGAGGGGAAATATTATTTTAGAGCAAAAGATAATGCTGGAAATATTAGTAGCGCATCTAATGTGACAATTGATAATACTATTCCTGTGGGGAAACTTTATTTAGATGGTGGAACGACGGTTGCAAGTGGGCATATAACAAACAAGGCTTTTAAATATGCTGCAACTGATGTAAACGGTATTAAAAGATTGTATTTAAAAAGCCCAGGCGGAACTTTTGAAAATTATCTTGCAAACACTCTAGTGTCAGGTGCAAACGGAACATATTATTTCAAGGCTGTAGATAATGCAGGAAATGAAAGCGTTGTAAGCACAATTGTTTATGACGATATAGCACCTTCGGGGCAGATAACGCTAAGCGATGGTACGGCTATAGGCAATGGACAGAATATAAACAAGGAGTTTAAATATTCGGCAACAGATATAGGCGGAATTAAGAAATTACAACTAAGAAGACCAAATGGCGGATATGAAGATTATGAAGAAAACACTTTAATATCTGGTATTGTGGGCCTATATCGCTTTAGAGCAGAAGACATGGCGGGAAACATCTCAAGCGAAAGTTATGTTTTCTATGATCCTATTGCTCCTGAAATTAAAATAAAGGCGGGGGAAGCAGTAATTGAAAGCGACTCTGTTATAAGTGTAGAAAAGATACATGTAACAGTTTCAGATGTTGGAACAGGAACGGATATGGTTGAGTACATAAAACCAGGGAGTACTACATTTGAAGGGTTTGACTTAAGTTCGTATATATACGCCGAAGGTAATTATGTGTTTAGAGCGGTAGATAAAGCGGGCAATGTTAGTAATGTCGTGAGCGTTACTTTAGATAAAACAAGACCTGTTGTAAAAGCGATGTCGGGAGAGGCGGAGGTTCAAAATGGAGCTGTTATTAGAGCGTCAATAATTAGCGCATATGCAACCGATACGGTATCTGGAATAGCAAAAATAGAATACAAAAGTCCACAAAACGCATCTTATGCCACATATACAAGTGGCACAGAATTAACGGGTGAAGGGGTCTTTTTCTTTAGAGCAATAGATAATGCAGGAAACATCAGTTATGAAGCTATGATAACTCTAGATACAACCAGTCCAATAGGCGAGGTCTATCTTATTGATGGGACAAAGGTCGAAACTGGACATAAAACAAACAAGCCATTTAAATATACAGCATTTGATGAAAATGAGATTACTAATTTTTATGTAAAAAGACCGGGAAGTACGTTTGAAAGTTATACAAAAAACATCTTCATACATGAACCAGATGGTATATATTCGTTTTGTGCTGTGGACATAGCGGGAAACGAAAGCGCAGTATACGAGATATGTTTTGATAGCACTTTACCTATTATAAACCTTATGGGAGATAACGGAAGCGTTAATAATGGCTCTATAGTTGGAGGCACAAAAATCTCGGCAGGTGCTGTCGATGAAGGAAGTGGCGTTTTAAAGATGGAATATATGTCTCCTAGCATGACTAGTTACTCTACATACATACCAGGGTATGAACTAATAGAAGAGGGTAAATACTATTTTAAAGCAACAGACTATGCAGGCAATGTTAGCAGTGTAGTAGATATCACTTTAGATAAAACCCCGCCTGTTTTAACTATAAAAGAAGGATTAAATACCATTCAAAGCGGGTCTATCATAAAGGCTCCTTCGGTAAAAGCGTTAGCAACTGACAGTTTAAGCGGGGTAAAAAAAATAGAATATAAGTTTTCAG
>JAAZLE010000111.1 GCA_012799455.1 Clostridiales bacterium
AGAGTAAATCTCATATTTGCAAGAGATGAGGCGGTTATATAACTTTTAAAGTCTTTGATAAGATTATCCCTTGCAACAATAACCTCTTCGGCACTTTTTGCATTGTCATATTCTTGCTTAAATTTTTCAAAAGCCTGATTTGCTCTTTCAAGAGTATATCTTTCGTATTTTAATTGCGGTACTGTTATCATTTTTCCTCCACTTAACACTTTACTGTCGCACACGTTACTATGCACATTATCGTGTGTTTTTAACTAATTATCTATAATTTAACGCATGAAAGCACTAATTGTAAAGATATGTTTATATATTGTAGAAATGATAACTGTAATATGCTAAAAACATTCCAACCCCAACCGAGACTATCTAAATAATCTTTGTTATTTGCTGCATTTTTAAAGCTCTGGCACTAGACTAGTTCACACCCCCACTAAATGGTGCCCCTCTCGTTATAATTTCAATAACCATGTTGCAGTTGCAAAATATACCACAAGAGAAATTGCATCCACTATAGTGGTAATCAATGGACCTGCCATAATTGCAGGATCCATTTTGAATCTCTTCGCTAGTAATGGCAAGATTCCACCTATAACCTTCGATAAAGTAACGGTAAGCACTAATGTGAAAGACACCGTTATTGCTACCAGCACTCCTGCTTTATCAATTAGATATATTTTTAAAAAATTAACAGCAGATAGTATTATCCCAACTATTATACTAACACCTAGTTCCTTCCATATGACTTTTAGAAAATGTTTAGGTTCTATTTCACCTAGCGCAAGCCCCCTGATTATTAAAGTGGAGGATTGCGAACCTGCGTTGCCTCCAGTATCCATTAGCATAGGAATAAAAGCAGCTAGAAGTATAACGGATTGTAAAGCGGTTTCGTATCTCTTTATAATCCCTCCTGTCAATGCTGCTGAAACCATTAGAATTAACAGCCACGGAATTCTGTTTTTAGCCAAATGCCATATGTTTGTTTTTAGATATGGTTTTTCCGTTGGCTGTAATGCAGCCATTTTGTGTATATCTTCCGTTGCCTCTTTATCTATAACGTCAATTATGTCATCAACGGTAATAATGCCTACAAGTCTATTCTCATTATCGACAACAGGCATAACATAATAGTCATATTTTTTAAATGTGGTAGCAACTTCCTCTTGATCATCATGCGTCTTAACTGAATCTACTTCCAAGTTAATGATATCTTCTAAAATCTCTTCATCATCACTCAAGACAAGCTGCCTAAGTGACACAACTCCTTCTAACACCCTACTACTGTTTAAAACGTAACATGTATTAATCGTTTCCTTATCATAACCATTTGCTTTGATATAGTCTAATGCTTGTCCAACAGTCATATGTTTTTTCAAATCTATATATTCAATAGTCATGATACTGCCTGCAGAGTCTGTAGGATAATTTAAAAACTGATTAATTAGAGTTCGGGTATCTTCACTAGTATTTTTCAACACCCTTTTTACCACATTGGCTGGCATTTCCTCTATAAAGTCTATCGCATCATCCATAAATAAATTACTCATAATGGCGACAACCTCTTTATCTGTTATTGCCTCAATAACCTGTCTTTGCAGTTCGCTGGACATATGTGTAAAAACATCAGAAGATAAGTCCTTGGGTAGCAACCTAAAAACTACAACCAGTTTTGGTTGTGGGACCTCTTCAAATAGCTTAGCAATGTCAACTGCTGGCAAATCAATGATTGATTTTCTGGCTTCTGTGTACTTTTCCTCTTCAATTAAGGTTAAAAACTTTTTGTTCATAACATGGCCTCCTTACTTCGAGCCATGCATACAAAAATTAAATAGCAGCTATGGCTCTACATCTTTTATTTTTCTTTTTCAAAATTAACCGGCTAGGTTCAGGATGAGAATCCATAACTACCTCCTTTTCAAAATGTATTTATAAAATTAAGCTTTATCTTTACTACTAATGCCAATCTTCTCTCCATTTGGCAATGTGAATGCCTGTTCGAACGTCACACCTAGCACATCTGCTATTGCTTTGTATTCGTCAAAGTCTAAAGTGTCTCTTTGTATCTTTTTATTAAAATTTTGCGGAGTTTGAC
>JAAZLE010000017.1 GCA_012799455.1 Clostridiales bacterium
AGAAAAAAGTCTCGTATTCGCTTAGTAGTTTTTGTCTGTTTTCTATCCAGCTATCGCTAAGAGACTCCATTTCGTTATTGCCACACCAGATGGCAAGAGAAGCTCTATGACGTAATCTTTTAACATTATCTTTTAGTTCTTGAATAGTGGATGCTAAGAAGTCCTCTCTAAGTAAATCATATGCAGCACATGCAAATGGTAAGTCTTGCCATACTAAAATACCATACTTATCACAAAGATCATAAAAAGTCTCGGTTTCGTAATACCCTCCACCCCAGACTCTAAGCATATTCATGTTGGCTTTTTTTGCATCTAATATAATCTTTTCAAGCTCTTCTTTTGTGGTTTTGGAAACGAAAATATCGGATGGAATCCAGTTGGCACCTTTTGCAAAAATACGCTCGCCATTTATAACAAAGCAAAAGTCTTCGCCAACACTATCTTTTGCTCTAGATAACTCGATTGTTCTAAGACCTATCTTTCTTTTAATAGTATCTAAAGACTCGCCTGAAGAGGTGTTCTGTAAGGATATTTCAATGTCGTATAAAGGCTGCTCTCCAAGGTCACTACACCACCACAGCTTAGGATTTTCTACAGTACAACCGCCAACATTTCCATTAAACTTAATTTCTATTTTCTCGTCATCAGGCGTAGTAACAATACCTACATACATAACATCCGCTTTTTCGCCCCTACTCGATTTTTCATCACTTAATGTGAATGTTAGCTGTACCTTACTATCTAAATGCTTTTGGCTGATAATAAAGTCACTAATGCGATTATCATATGCCAAAATATATGTATCTCTTGTCATTCCACAAGATATAAATGTAGGACCCCAATCCCATCCAAAATGATATTGTGGAAATCTTACGTGAGGGTTTCCATGTATGCCTAGACTGCGTTTTGGAAGTTTAAACTGCTCTTGATACTTTGCTATCTTTTCATGTGGAGGCTCAAACACTATGCAAATGTTGTTACTTCCTACAGATACAAACCTTTTAATATCGAATTCATAAATAATATGAGCGCTTACAGTTTCACCTACAAACTCCCCATTAATATAAATGGTTGCTAAAGTGTCTATTTGTTCAAATATAAGTTTTAGATTTTCTTTAGAGGCTTCTTCTTCGGTTATTTCAAAACTTTTTGTAAACTCCCATCTTTTTTCTGAAATCCATTGTAGTTTTTCTTCATTATCTTCTACTATTGGATCATCAATTATGCCTGCTTTATGAAGTCCTACATAGTTACATGATGGCATTAAAATATCACAAGACTCATTACCATCTAGGTTTTTTAGTTTCCAAATTCCATTCAAGTCTATTTTTTTCATTCTTTCCCCCTAACACTACCTTTTTATCAATATCTTTATTGATTTTCGTATTAGTTTTGTTTTGGTTGTTAACACTTTAGTTATACTAAAAATGCCACTTTAAAAGCAGTATTTTTATTGTTTACGTAGCTTTTATATGGTTATTTCAACCACTGGTATTTATCTCTTGCTGAGGCTACAGATGCTGACTTCCTTAGCCTAGATATAACAAATATCACAACAAACACAACTATTATGCCAGCGAAAATGTATAATATGGTAAAGTTTTGATATACTACAATTCTTCCTGCTTCACTTGTAACAAAAACTATCTCACCGTTAGCCATTTGTGAATTAGGAATATTTATCTTTTCACCGCTTTCTGTTAAGTAATATGCTTTGGTAAATGCATTCATTTTAATACTTTCGTCTACAAATTTTACCTTGTATGTCTGATTTTTATCATCATCTTTTACTTCCACTTTATATGCCTTTAAAATCATGTTACTAGCATTGAATATGGCAGATGTAGCATCTTCCTCTATACCTAGATCAGATATATGCAAGTATGCTTCTGGTCCAAAACTACCTTCTACTTTTATGTTTGTTGTATTATTAGACGCAACTATTTCGTTAGCATACACCCTTAAAGCAAATGGCACATATTTGAACTGATAATTTTTAGCAACGCCGCCTTCTGCTGACACTTGATATAAACCTGGGTCAAACTTGTTTTTAGCTACAAATGGTTTTTTAGTCAATACATTTACATACTCACCATCTATAAAGCCTTCATACTCAATTTCCCAGTTAATCTCTTCGTTTTCTATTCCTTCATCTTCAGTAAATACTGTAACCGTTAATCTTTTTGGATTGATTGTTAACGTAGTGTTACCTTCAACTCTAACCACATTATAATTGGGGTTATTTGCTGTTACAACACCTTCATATGCGCCAACATCCTTTTTGGAACTTTCACCATCACCGAAGTCTACTGTGGCAAATCCTTTGTCGCCAGCAGCTAGCGAAGAGTATTCAAAAGTAAAGGTATGAGTCTTTCCATCGTATACTATTGGACTTCCCCCGCCTATTACTCTAACTATAATATTTTGAGGTACAATTTCAAAGTCAACTTGAGTGCTACTTGGTAAATAGTTTTGACTTCCTTCAAAATTAATGGTTGCTTTGTGAATCCCCACTGCTGGGTGCCTGCCCGCATACGAATATGAAACTGTAGCTGGCGCTCTGAAGCTGTCGGTTAAAAGACCATATGCAGTCGCTGTGTGCCTTGCAAATCTACCATAGACACCAGGGATGTTGCTATCTAGTAACAACTCTACATTCGCCTTTTCTATTGTGAAGTTTTGTTCTGCCGTTTTACTATCTAAATCATCATCATAATTAACAACTATCTTATATTCCCCTACATTGACAGGCAAGTCTCCGATTTCTTCTGAGGAAACTATATCAAAATATTGAACAGTGTACTCCTCATACCTTGTATTTCCTACTCCAACAAAGACTTCAGGAGTTATACCAAGCCCGGTAAATGTGAATGAGGTTCCTGTTATTACTATCTGCACACTATCTACGATTTCACAGTACAAATTAACAATCACCGTACCGTCTCCTACAGTATAGTTACTATTGTTAACGCTTAATAACTTCATGTAGATGGTGGTTTGACCAATTTCAGTGCTTGCATACTCAGCAGTATTTGCAATTGTAACATTATCTCCAGTAAATAAACCTCTTATAGTATAATGTTCATCGCGAACTAAATTTATGGGTCTATTTACATGTGGCGCAGAAACAGTATATACATCCGCAGGCTCTACTATGAGTACCGCAGGCGCTATAGTCAATGTCGCAGTTAATTCACTCACGGGCAAAATATAATTTATGCTAGTTGAGTTAAACATTGCAGTTATTTCTCTATTGCCTACATTGGTAATATTACCAGCATAGCTTACAGTTACTGGTATACCATCTATACCGACAGGTAAAGTCCCTGTTATTTGAGCTGATTGCGACTGTTTATTATATGTTTTAGTTTGATTTACAAACTGTACTCCACTCATATCATATGTTAGTTTGTTGATATTAAGTGTTGCCTGCATTTCTTCTACTTGATGATAGTTATCATAGTCACCGTTAAACCTAGCAGCTATAACATATGTTCCTGCATTTTCATTATCGTTATTGACATATTCAACAGTTAGCCCATTTGGTAAAGTTCCATTAACTAATATCTTTTGGACTTGTCCGTTATAATCAACTGTTTTATCCTCAAACGTGAGCCCGGAAACATTGTAATATGCTTTTATAATTACAAGCCTTGCTCGTTTGTTTGCTACCGTTTCATAGTTTACTTCATCACCAATAAACTTAGCTGTAGCCATATACTCGCCAACTACAGTTTGTTTATTATTTTCATACTCTACAGCAAGACCGGTTGGTAATGTTCCTGCAATAACAACTGTTTTTTGATTGCCATCATATGTAAACTGGGCATCCGTAAAGGTAATACTACTAACGTTATATTTTGCTTTTGCTATGGCTATTGAAAAACTAACCGAAGCTGCATTATAGTGTGCAGTTTGAGGAACAGAAACTGTAACTTCTTGCATTAATGTGGCTGGCACATTCGTAAACTTGTTATTTGAATAGACAAGTTCTGCTTCGCTATGGTTTAAAGTTGCGCCAGTTTTTACAACCTGCTCATTTCCATTATATGTATAGTTTTTCTCAACATTTGTTACATCTATTATAGAATTTGCTCTTTGTACAATTAATGTTGCAACCATCACTTTATTGTTATAGTTTGTAGACGATAAAGTAGCTGTTATCTGCACCCCTTCTACACTTATACCCGTCACACCATTTCCTGCATATACAATGTTTGCCTGGTCTCCAGTATTATTTATAGCACTTGCAGGAACTATATCTATAGAAACATTTTGGCTAGTAGCCACAACAGGTTGATTTATGTTTGATACATTTAAGTAGCGAACTTGTCCGTTATATACTACTGTTGTTCCTTCAAAATACACGCCTCCAATATCGGCCTTATCTATGCTAAATGTAACAGCAGCGTTCGCTGGCACCTGATAATTGTTTGAATACTCAGTTCCGCCAATTATTGTAACTGTTGCCGTGTACTCTGATGAGGCTTCGGTTGGGAGTTCTATGGAATTATATGCCACACCACCATAAGTATTGCCTGTGTACACTACTGAAAACCCCTGACTTACAGTATGTTCTCCTTGTAATCCAGAAATCGAAACTGTAGCACCTTGTCCCATTCTGGTGTAAGTATATGTCTCTGAATTTGTCCAGTTATAAGTTAACTCTGCCTTGCTTATGGTAAAGGTTATGTTTTTAACAGAACCAAAGTTCCCTTGACCTGTTATTACCAAAGTGGCTTCACCTGCCTCTGTGTTATTCAAATAACTATTTACATAGTCAGTGCCTGAAGTTAATGTAGTACTACCAAAAGTAACTGCACTTACTGGAGTATAAGCAGATCCTGTATATGCACCACCTTGAATGGGTGTGAATGTTAGGGTTGATATGTCAAGAGGAGTAATCGTGTACGTTTCTACTCTTGTACCAGAGAAGTTGCCCGTTCCTGTTATTACAATCCTTCCACCCGTACTGACCTCTACATTGTATCCAGTTGCATATGATACTGTGTAGTCTGTAATCAAATCCTCTCCCCAATATATGCTAAATGTTTGGGAAAGCTGTGAACCAGAATATGTTTTTGAAACAATACCAGTTACTGTAATATCTACATCGGCAATATTTTTCTTGCCTATCTCAAATTTTTCAAACCCGCCATTTGTCGCAAATGCAACTGTATAATTGCTATTTGCCACTTTTAATGATATTGATATAAAGGAATATTTTCCTACTTTTTCTACATCCCCCTCCAAAGACCTTGCAAAAACAACGACTATCTGCTCGCTATACCCTCCAGCAACAGTTTGCTCAAATACTGGATCGTCCTCCCCAAATTGCTTGGAGAAACTATTTGCAACCACAGATAGGTTCAAAGGTGTTATGGTAAACTTGTTTTTCCCGCCATTAATGTCAAAGGACAGGTTGTAGTTATTACTGTCTGTTGACAGCGTTATGAAGTCATAACTTCCTGCGTTATTAATGCCTTCTGACACGGTATCTCGTGTGTACGTTATGGTATAAGGAGTGTCATAATACCCAAGCCTCACTTCTTCAAACACAGGATCGTCTTGACCATAGTTTTTGCTAAATGCTTTTGCTATGACTGCAACATTTCTTTTACTAATTGTGAATTTATCCTTTCCACCATCAGGATCAAACGAGATAGTGTAACTTGAATCACTGATTGTCACTTCAGTAAAACTATATGTACCTGCGTCTTGTAAAGATGTGTTCCTCTTATAAGTAACCGTATATTGTTTGTCATAATACCCAGTAAAAGTTTGAGTAAAACCTGGATCCAACTCACCATACACTTTAGTAAAGGTATTAGCTGTTATTGTAAGTGCTCTTGTATTTATTGTGAATTTATTTAATCCCCCGTTTGTATCAAACGAAATATTGTGATTGTTATCTTCAGCCTGAATCGAAGTAAAGCTGTATGTTCCAGCAACTTGATAGTTTACGCTCGTATTTCTCACGTAAGTTATGCTTATATCCTCATTTTTTACGCCTTTAACTGTTACTTGAAAACTAGGATCTGGATCGCCGTATGTTTTACTATATGTTCCAGCTGTTACCTTTAAGTTTGCCTTACTTATAGTAAATTTATTTAATCCACCATTTGTCACAAACGAAATTGTGTAGTTAGCATTAGGAGTTTTTTGGCCTACTGATACAAATGAATAAGTGCCAGCGTTATCTAAAAGTCCTTCTTCACTCAAAGTATAAACAGCTGTTATTTTTTCAGCTGCGACACCCGTATTAAACTCTTGTTCAAATGCTGGGTTTTCTGCACCATACATTTTTGTGAAGTTTTTAGCTGTTACTTGGATGTTTTTAGGAACTATTTCGAACTTATTAACTCCTGCCCCCGATGCAATTTCTGCGGTATAGTTGTTGTTATTCATTACTTGTATCGTTTCGAAATTATATTTACCAACACTCTCTCCTAAATTTCTAGTATACCTTACCGTAACCGTCTCTTCTTCTATTCCAGTTGATATTAATTCATTTAAAGTATCTGCTGCCCCATACTCTTTAGTGATGAGACTTGGCGTTACTACAATATTATATTGCGTAATGTAATAGTTAGTTGTTTTAGCTGCTGGCAACTTATAGTTAGTATTATTTATTGAAGCAGCTTCAGCAATGTATGGACTGCTGCTGTAATTAATTGTATCCGAAGGATTGGTTGTAACTGTTATGTCACAAGTATCTCCAATTACAAGATTACTAACAGTAGCTGAAGGTTTTTGAGCTTTTCCATTGTATACAAGGCTTAAGTTTGTCCAAGATATTACTATTTCCCTCTCTGTTATCTGAACCTTATTTGCGCCACTATCAGGAGCTAAACTACAAGTGTAATTGTCGTACGTTTGGTTTAATTCAACTGATGTTATGTTGTATGTACCTACATTAAGCGCTCCATCTTTAGTGTACTTAACAACTATAGTTTCAGTTGCGATTCCAGTCGAAACCGTTTCTATTAAATTTAAGGCGTTACCATATACCCTAGTTACAACTTGAGGAGTAACTGCTACATTAAATTTTTCGATTGTAAACGAAGCCGTCTTTTCTGCTGGAAGTTTATAATTACTATTGCTAAGAGAAGCTGCAGTAGCCGTATAAGAACCAGCATTCATCTGCTCGCCGCTTACCGTAACAGTACAACTATCCATACCTACTATATTGCTTACTGTTGCAGTTGGTTTTTGATTGCTTCCACTATATGTAAACGAGGTATTTCCCCAGCTAAGCGAAGCTGTTCTTTGGGTAATTTGGAACTTCCCTATTCCACTACCACCTACTAAACTGCAAGTGTAGTTATTAAATGTTCCATTTAAAGTTACAGCATTTATATCGTATGTTGTAACAGTTTCTCCACTTGTTCTGCCATATGTAACATTAATAGTTTCTGCTAATATGCCCGTATTTACGGTAGCATTTAATAATGTACCATCTGCATAACCATATTCTTTAGTGATTAAACTTGGACTAATAACCACATTATACTTTGCTATTGTAAATGTCTTTGTAGTCGTAGCAGGAAGTTTATAATTGGTATTACTGAGAGAGGTCGCAGTAGCTGTATATGCGCTTGCGCTATAATCTTTTTGCGCACCTGTTACATTTACAGTACAAGTATCTTCACCAACTAGCCCAGTTGCTGTCGCAGTAGGTACTTGATTTCCACCGTTATATGTAAATACATTATTTCCCCAAGTCAAGCCTACTTCTTTTTCTGTAATCTGGAATTTGTTCGTACCTCCACCAGAAGCCAAACTGCATGTATAGTTATTATGCTCTCCATCTAACGCAACATTTGTAATATTATATAGCCCTACATTTTCGGTACCATCTCTCGTGTATATAACATTGATGGTTTCTGTCTTTATACCCGAGCTCTCGGTCACGCTTAAATTATCGCTACTCCCATAAACTTTGGTTTTAAGACTTGGTGTAAGTGATACATTATATTTCCCAATTGTAAAAGTTTTAGTAATATTTGATGTTGGTAACTTATAATTGCTATTACTAAGAGAGGCTGCAGTTGCAGTATACGCACTTGCACTATAATTAAT
>JAAZLE010000112.1 GCA_012799455.1 Clostridiales bacterium
ATTTAAGAGTTTTAGGTTAAGTGTGTTGTTTACACTTGGATACTATTATTATATAATAAAGTCGTGTGCGTAATTAAAAATCCGTATTTAAATTAATGCGCGTGCAAGGCAAAATCTTAGTGAAATAGAGTTGGGAATAGAGTTGGAAAAAGTTAAAGAAAGAAAAAAATGGTATCCAGATGCGGAGGTAATACAAGAATTAAAAGCTGAGTATAGAGAACTTGGTCTCGTTTATTACACACCCATAGAAGAGTTATTAAATGCTATAACTCATGGGATAGGAGTGCTACTAGGATTAGTCGCTATGATTATGATGATTAAAAAATCACCTACCCCTAATATCATTGCGCTAGGAATAATAATATTTGTAGGTTGTTTGGTCCTTTACACAAACTCTGCTTTGTATCACTCTATTAGAAATAACCTAAAGCTAAAAAGGTATGTTAGAAAATCCGATCACGCAAGCGTTGTTTTGGTGGTAATTGCATGTGGAGTGGGGACTACACTTGCTACTGAACCTAGCGTGTATAATTACATAGCTCTTAGCCTTTCTTTAGCAATCGCTGTTGCTAATTATGTTGGTTGTTTTGTAAATTTTAAGGTGTTTAATACCGTATCGTTTGTTAATAACTTTGTAGTTGGTGTGCTGTTTTTGGTGGCATATATTATAAATAGTGCTAAAATTCCGTTTGAAGCTAAAATGTGGTATCTAGCAGGGGCAATTCTTTGTATAGCGGGCTCAATAATGTATAAAATCAAAAAACCATTTATACACACAATATTTCACGTTATTACAATAATAGGTCCAGCATTTTGTCTAGTGGCAGAATACTTAATGATATAAAAATTAATCAAAGTTGACTTTGAGATATAAAACAAATGTAAAAAGGAAGCATAGTAAAAATGATGAGTAAGAATCTAGAAAAAAAGTATTTATTACCCATAGTAATTTTAATGTTAGTCAGTATGATGCTGGCAATGGTTGTTTTTTCAAGTGCAAGAGAAAATGCACTTGCTGAAACAACAGAAAAAACTGAAGTGTTTGGAACTATATATCATAAATCAGGTCTTGTCGACAAGCCGCCATATAGTGGCGAAAGTCAGGCGCTGGGCAAAGGTTTTAATGCGAATTTCAACAAAACTGAAAGTGAAAGTATATCGTTGAAAGAAGGGGTAGATTTTAAATTTACAGAAGATACAAAATGGTACTTTCGCGCTCCTGGAGCGGATGAGAGTGAGCAGATTGAGCTAAATACCGAAGTTAATAATTTTGTGCTCGCTGGAGTATATAGAAGAGAAGTAACGATAATTGGTGACGCATGTGTTCAAAAAGAAGGTGCGGAAATAACTACGGTTGAATATGAAATTAAGCCTCTTGCACCAAGGGATTTAATAAAAAATGCGGACAATACGCCTAAAGAGTTTAAGGCGGTAGTAGGCATGAAAGGAAGCGATGTAGAGTTTCCAATGGGGTGGAAGGTTGCAGTAGAGGAAGATAGATTAACTGAAGAAAAACTTAAAGAAGCAAAAACTATAGAAAATGTTAAGCTTGCATTTGAGGTTCCAACTGGAGACAAAGAAGTTAACTTTGATTTAACTGAAGGTGAAGTTGCTAAAAAAGGAGCTGTAATAGTAAAAGTAGAGGCAAAGCCAACAATTATTTTTAAAGGAGAAGGAACTCAGCAGGCTACACTGACCGATAACATAACTTATAATGCAGAAACCAATAAATATACAGGTACTGTTTTGAAAAGACCGAGTAACTTTGCAAAGGCAGGATATAATTTTAGTCACTTTACTTTAGAAGGAGATACTGAAACTAAATATTCTAATGAAGTTAATGCTCCTGAAGAAGGAAAAACATTTAGTGTTGATCCGAAAGCCATAATAACATTTACTTCCAATTGGACTCCTAGAAACGATACAGAGTATAAGGTAAAACATTATAGACAAGCTATAAATGAGGAAAATGGATATATTCCTCCTGGAATAGGACTAGTAGAATCATTTAAGGGTGAAACGGATTCCACTGTAGAGATAAATATAACAGAAGGAACAGCAGATGGTAAAATAATTACTATAAAAGGCTTTACATTTGATCCTGTTAAAACTGCAGAGGTAAATAAATACAAGGGTGTTGTTTCCGCGGATTCCAAGAATCCACTCGCTTTAGAGTTGTATTATAAAAGAGATACATACACATTAGCATATGCAAAAGGGGATGATATAGAAGGTAGCCTTCCAGATGGAAGTACCCATAAATTTGATGTATCTGTAACGCTAGATAGTGGATCTTCATTATCCAAGTCAGGCTATCAACTTGTAGGCTGGAAAGATGGTTTAACGAGAGTAGATGATAAAGATAAAATTTTTGCTCCGGGAAGTAGTTATACAATAATTCAACCTCAAGATGAAAATGGAAACAAACTGGATACAATTACAATGACTGCAGTTTTTGAGGCGAGAAAAGATACTCCATATACAGTCATGCACTGTACTGCTGATGGAACAATCATAAAGGAAGAAAAACTACAAGGTGAGACGGATTTAGAGATAAAGGCAGTTTCGACAGTACCAGGGTATAAGGTAATAGAGCATGAAGGAACCATTAAAACTGGTACAATTACTGCAGATGGTGAGTTAGTACTTAAGTTATATTATGAAAAAATCGATTACAATATAACTTTTACCGTTGGCACTTCAACAATAGAAACTAGAACATACAATATAGACAATAAATTCACCTTACCAGCAGGTCCGGAAAAAGAAGGATTTACCTTTAAAGGCTGGGTAATTAACGGACAAACTTATGAGGCAGGTAAAGAAATAACTGTCAAAGGACCTATGAAAATAGAAGCTAGTTATTCAAATAACAGCGTAGAGGTAATAGTCGGTGGCGAGGATGCAAATGTCATTTTAGCACCAGAGCAAAAAACAGACTTATCAGCGGGTGCAATTGCAGGTATCGTTATAGCATGTGTTGTGGTTTTGGCAGCTTCTATCTTTTCCATTGTTTGGTTTGGAGTTTTAAAACGCAGTTTCAAGGATATGCGCATAAAAAGACGTTAATGTTAGTAAATTAGCAGATGATATTTTGAGAGGTAAATATGTATAGAAAAGAATTTTTGGAGATACTTAAAGCCGAAAAATTAGTAGTTGTGGTTCGTGGAAGTAGTGGAGAAGCGGCTCTTAAAACTGCAGAGGCTTGTATAGCAGGCGGGATTAAGTTAATAGAAATTACCTATACCACTCCTAATGCAACTGAAGTCATATCGGTTTTAACTAAAAAGTATAAGGATAGCGATATCATAATAGGTGCAGGTACGGTTTTAGATGATACTATGGCTTCTGATGCAATTGAGCATGGCGCAGAATTTATTGTTAGTCCAGACTATAACGTAGACTTAAATAGTTTTTGTAAAAGAAACAGGGTGATGTATGTTCCTGGAGTGTTTACACCTTCTGAAATAGCCAGTGCATTAAGAAAAGAATGTATGGTTTTAAAACTATTCCCTGGAGACATCGCAAGACCCCAAGGTTTAAAAGCACTAAAAGGACCTTTCCCCAATGCTAACTTCATGGTAACTGGAGGAGTCAGCGTGGATAATTTAGATGAATGGTTTCAAGCTGGTGCAATGGCAGTAGGGGCTGGATCTAATTTAACATATAAGGCTAAAAATGAAGATTATGATGGCGTAACCATAGATGCAAGACTATGGGTAGATAAAATACATAATAAACAAGACTAATATCAAATCTTACTCCCCAACACATGTAATGTAAGGGAGACATAAATAGTGATTTCAACTAAGATGGAGGACCGGTATGAAAGTATTATGCGTAGGAGAAATAATGCTGCGCTTGCAGCCTAAAGGGTATAAAAAGATAGTACAAGCGAAAGAGTTTGATATCTTTTATGGAGGGGCTGAGGCAAATGTTTCGGTATCACTGTCAAACTTTGGACTAGATGCCTGGTTTTTATCTAAAGTACCAAACAACCCTCTTGGAGATAGTGCTGTAAACAGTTTAAAAGAATTAGGAGTAAATACCTCCCTAGTTGTGCGTGGTGGAGAGAGACTTGGTATATACTACTCTGAAAAAGGTGCGGCACAAAGACCGAGTACTGTTACATATGACAGAAAATATGCTGCGTTTTCGGAAATGGATTTTTCGGAAATAGATTTAGATAAAGCATTATCAAATACAACATGGTTACATTTTACAGGGATAACACCAGCACTTTCAGAGAAAACTGAAGAGCTAACATTAAAGCTTCTAAAGGCAGCAAAACAAAAAGGCATAACAGTGTCTTGTGATTTAAATTATAGAAAGAAACTGTGGTCACAAGAAAAAGCAAAAGTTGTTATGACTCGCCTTATGCAGTATGTAGATTTACTTATATCCAACGAAGAAGATTGTAAAGATGTGTTTGGCATAACTGCAGATAATAGTTGTATAGAAGATGGTAAACTTTCTGTTTCTGGATACAAGAAAATAGCTGAAGAAGTTAGTAAAGAGTTTGGTATTAAAAAGATTGCATTTTCATTAAGAGAAAGTTATTCTGCCTCCACAAATGGCTGGGCAGGAATATATTACGATAATGGAGTTTGCTACGAATCTAAACAATATAAGGTTGAATTAGTAGACAGAATAGGTGGTGGCGATAGTTTTGGAGCAGGGTTAATCTATGGCAACTTAATGAATAAGTCTCCTCAAGAAACATTGGATTTTGCTGTTGCGGCATCAGCAATAAAGCAAACTATAGAAGGCGACTATAACTTAGCCTCAGTTAAAGATGTTGAATCCTTAATGAAAGGCAGTGGCTCAGGTAGGGTACAAAGATAGCGTATTAAACCGAGAATAAATACACAGGAGGTTTGTATGAGTAATATAGAAGCATACCTAAATGACTTCAATGTAGATGAGTTAATTTTTGATGAAATCAAAGATCTTGGTATCATTGATTACCATAATCATTTAGATCCAAAAGAAATTTATTTGGATAAGCCTTTTGAAAACATTGGCGAAATGCTACTAAAAACCGATCACTATAAATGGAGGCTTATGAGAGCATACGGGGTGGATGAAAAATATATAACTGGCTCTGAAACTACATACAAAGAAAAGTTTGAAAAATTTGCAGAAGTTGTTTCTACTGCCTACGGAAACCCCATAAAAAAATGGTTAGAGTTAGAACTATATACGTTTTTCAAGATAAAAACGCCTTTGAGTAAAAAAACAGCTACTAGGGTTTGGGCTAGGGCAAATAAATATATAAAAGAGAACAGGTTGTCTCCAAGGAAATGTCTGAAATTAACAAACGTAGAGTATGTTGCAACCACGGATGATGTATGTGACAGTTTAGAGTATCACGCAAAAATTGACGATCCAGATATATTGGTAACACCAACTTTTAGAACAGATATGCTGATGGAGTTTAAAGACAGTAGTTATTTAGAAAAATTAGAGAATGTTTCAGGTGTGCAGATAGGTGGAATTTCTAGCTTGGAAAAAGCGTTAAATGAAAGGATAAGGTTTTTTAAAAGTCATAAGTGTAGTTTTTCAGACATAGGTATCGAACATTTTCCGAGAAGAATCGCAGCTAGAGAAGAAGCAGATTTAACCATAAAAAAATTACTTGCAGGTGAAGCGATAGATTCAAATGCAAGAGAAGGGCTACAAGGGTATTTATATGTCTTTTTAGGAAGAGCATATTATGATAACAATATAATTATGCAAATTCATATTGGAGCTCTTAGAAATCCTAACACTAGAGCTTTAGAAACTATAGGTAGAGATGCTGGTTTTGATAGTGTAGGAGATGTAATTCCGATAAGGGCATTAGCTGACATTTTAGACCAAATGGGAGAAAAAAGGCCAAAAGCAATCATATATACTTTAAATCCAGCCATGTATTATCCGCTAATTACACTTTGCGGTTCTTTCCCAGGATGCATGCCTGGCATAGCATGGTGGTTTAACGATCATGAAAGAGGTATAAAAGAGTACTTGCAAGCAGTTTCTGAACTGTCACATATTGGAGTAATTCCAGGTATGTTAACGGATAGCAGAAGTTTTTTAAGTTTTAGTAGGCATACATATTTTAGAGAAATACTGGCCGAATATTTATCATCTTTTTACTATGATGGAGAAGTTAATTTTGATTACTATGACATTATAAAAATCGCAAAAGATATATCGTATTACAACATTAAAAACTTAATAGGATTAAAATAAAAAAGGAGGACGCTATGAAATTAACATTTAGATGGTATGGAAAAAACGATCCAATAACGCTTGATAAAATCCGTCAGATTCCACTTATTAGAGGTGTGGTGACAGCAGTATACGATACGCCCCCCGGAACAGTTTGGTCTAGAGAGAGTATTAATGATCTGGTAGATAGTTGCCATGCAAAAGGCTTAGAATGTGAGGTTATCGAAAGCGTTCCAGTTCATGAGGATATAAAATTAGGGCTTCCTAGCGCGAAAAAATATATAGAAAACTATAAAGAAAATATAAGAAGGTTAGGTGAAGTCGGAGTAAAGTGTATCTGTTATAATTTCATGCCGGTATTTGATTGGTTGAGAAGCGATTTAGAAACGGTGCAAAAAGATGGCGCCAATGCACTATCATATGACCATGCAAGAATAATGAAAATGGATCCTTTAAAATCCGAACTTTCACTTCCAGGATGGGACAGTAGTTATACTAAAGAAGGTTTAAGAGAACTGCTCAAAAAATATGAAAAAGTTGGGACTGAAGAGCTTTGGGAAAACCTTAAAAAGTTTTTAGAAGAAATTATTCCAGTAGCAGAAAAGGCTGGAATCAAGATGGCAATCCATCCAGATGATCCGCCATGGCCTATCTTTGGACTACCAAGGATAATAACAGACTACGAAGGAATAAAGAGATTTTTATCTCTTGTAGATAGTCCTGCAAATGGCATTACATTATGTACGGGTTCCTTAGGCGTTGCTCAAGATAATAACCTTGTAGATATAATACATCTTGCAAAAGGAAGAACACCTTTTGTACATATCAGAAATGTCAAAAATTCTAATGAAAAAGACTTTGAAGAAACAGCCCACCCATCTGAGTATGGGAGTTTAGATATATATGAAATTGCAAAAGCCTTGCATGATACTGGATTTGATGGGTATATACGGCCCGATCACGGCAGAATGATATGGGGTGAAAAAGGCAGATATGGCTACGGGCTTTTTGATAGAGCACTTGGAGCTACATATATCGGCGGACTATTTGAAGCCATAGAAAAAGGTAGTAAAAAATAGACAGCATATTATGCAGTTTGCTGTTATATGTATAATAAGGCAACCTAAACATATAAAAATGGATCCTAAAATATTATTTTATTAGGACTAATAAGGAGGATAAAGATGAGTAGAACTGTAGTAATTACTGGAGCCGCGGGAGTGCTTTGTGAAGCGATTGCAGAACACTTTGCAAAAAAAGGAGATAAGGTTATGCTCCTTGATATAAACGAAGCTAAGGTTATAGATTTAGAAAAAAGACTTAAAGATCAAGGTTTTAGTGCAAAGGGATATAAGGCAAACGTGCTTGATAAACAAAGCCTTATAGATGTTAAAAATCAGATAGTTAAAGCTTACGGTGTTCCAGATATTCTAATTAATGGTGCTGGTGGAAATAATCCTAGAGCAACAACAGATGTAGAGTTTCATGGTGAAGGGACAGGGAAGAACTTCTTCTCGCTAGAAACTGAAGGAGTTGATTTTGTGTTTGATTTAAATTTTAAAGGCACATTTTTAACTACCCAGATATTTGCGGAAGAAATGGTTAATAAAAAAGGTGCAAATATAATTAATATATCGTCCATGAATGCGTTTTCACCTCTTACAAAAATTCCAGCATATTCAGCTGCTAAATCTGCTGTATCAAACTTTACAGAGTGGCTAGCTGTATACTTTGCAAAAACAGGCATAAGAGTCAATGCAATTGCTCCTGGGTTTTTTGCAACTAATCAAAACAAAACATTACTATTTAACCCAGATGGAAGTCTAACTGAAAGGTCTAAAAAAATAATAAACAAAACGCCTATGGGAAGATTTGGAGAACCTAAAGAAATACTAGGAACTCTGTCTTGGTTATGTGATAATGAAGCAAGCGGTTTTATAACTGGAGTAGTAATTCCAATAGACGGCGGATTCAACGCATATTCGGGCGTGTAAGAAATAGTCACAGATATGTGATAACAAGTTTATATACCTGTAGCAGTAGTTCAAATAGATGTTGGCTAGCATATTTAAGTGTATAGTAAATAACAACTAACCGACAATACACAAAAGAAGGTGAGAAGAAATGTATGTTAAAGTAGCAGTAATTGGTATAGGGAGGATGGGAAAAATTCATGCCCGAAACCTTAGAACAAATAGAATACCTAATGCTCGCTTGGTCGCGGTATGCGATATAGATAAACATGTTCTAGAAGGACACAAAAAGAAGTATAAAAAAATTCCTACATACATTTCGTATAAAGATATGCTCGAAAAAGAAGACATCGATGCAGTGATAATAGCAACTCCACACTATGAGCACGGAAAGATAACGCAGTATTGCATTGAAAAAGACAAGCATGTTTTAGTTGAAAAGCCTATGACAGTTACTGCATATGAAGCTGACTTTGTTATTAAAAAAGCAAATGAAAAGCCCAATTTAGTCACTGCTGTTATGTGGAATCAAAGAACTAACCCAATTCATCAGAAGGCAAAAGAATTAGTGTCTAGCGGGGCAATTGGGAAAATAATAAGAGCCAATTACATAATAACTAATTGGTATAGATCTCAAGCATATTATAACCAAGGTGGCTGGCGTGCTAGTTTCTCTGGAGAAGGCGGTGGAGCACTCATTAATCAGTGTGTACATCAACTAGACTTACTACAGTGGATTTTAGGTATGCCCAAAGCTGTAGAGTCAAAACTGTGTACAAAAGGAAGAGATATAACCACAGAAAATGATATAGCCTGTATATTTACATATCCAGATAATGTATACCTTCAACTGACTGCAAATACTCATGAGTTAAGAGGTACAAACAGATTTGAAATTGCAGGTGAAAAAGGAAGGATTGTAATATCAGACACTAAGATGACGGTATATACCTTTAAAAAGAGTGAACCTGAAGTTAATGAGGAGACCAAACAAGGATACGGGTTTGTCACCAGAAAGACCAAAAGATATAACTATATGCCGCGGTTCATATTAAGACTTATTTGGTATTTTGGAGAGCAAGCATGCCTAATTAAAAACTTCATTAATGCAATAAGAGGGAAGGAAAAACTTTTATCGCCACTAAAAGATGGGCTAGGTGCAGTGCAACTTGTAAATGCTATATACGCATCTTCCTGGAAGGGAGAGAAGGTGCCAGTTCCTGTTGACCCAGTAAAGTACGACGAGCGCTTGAATGCAAAAATTGAGGAAGAAAAAGCAATACTTAAAAAAGATACTAAAAAGCATGATGATAAACATGCAAACAAGGAAATAGAGTCTAAGATTCATGAAATAGCAGACCAAATACTTGAAAAATAAAGCAAAATAAGGTATCTAAATACGATAATTATGGATACCTAATAGAGAAAGTCAGATAAATATAGGAGGATTAGAGATGGTTAAAATAAGCGGTTTTACTGATGAGTATAGATCAAATCTAGACAAGCAAATTGAACTAATAAAAGAGTTGAAAATGAAGTATATGTGTCCAAGAACTATTAACGGCACTAATATTGCAGACTATACACTTGAGGCATTTAATGAACAAGTTAAACCCAAGTTAGTCGAGGCAGGGATAAAGTTTTCAAGCATAGGGTCGCCTATAGGAAAAGTTAATCTTGATGATGAAGAAGGCTATAAAGCACAACTTAAAAAGCTAGAGGAACTAGTAAAAATTGCAAAAAGTATGGATTGCAAATATATCAGAGTATTTTCATTTTATGTAGATAAAAATGGAGAATATGCTAATTATTCGGCAAAGGTAATGCAAAAGATGAAGGGCTTTTTAAAGCTTGTAGAAGGAACGGATATCATCTTACTTCATGAAAATGAAAAAGGCATTTATGGAGATACTCCTAGCCGTGCTCTAGAAATATACCATTCTATGGATAGCCCTAACTTTAAACTTTGTTATGATGCTTCAAACTATATTCAATGTGGTGTAAACCCATTTGATGCATACGAGCAAACAAGAGACTGGACGGTGTATTATCATATGAAGGACTGCACAGATGGTGTAGAAGTTCCTCTTGGTACTGGGCAAGGAAGAATCGAAGACATTCTAGCCGACTTGAAAGCAAGAAATTATCAAGGATTTTTCACTATGGAACCACATACTGCAAAGTATGCTTTAACCAGAAGACTATTTACAGTGCTTCCATTTTTATATAAAGCGATTAAAAACAGTCGAGCAGTATTTAAGCAAATTGATAAAGATAGAGGAATTAGACGGTATAAGAGAGTGACGAGAAAAGATGTTTTTATTTGGCAATACGAGAATTTAACTAGCCTATTACAAAAAGTAGGTTTTGAGTTTGAATAATATGTTTAGAGTGACATAAATCATTTAGACAGTATAGGAGGAAAATAATGAGTAAAGTAAGATATGGAGTTATAGGAATTGGTAAAATGGGGAGTCAGCATGCAAAAAGGCTGCTTCTTGGACAAGATAAAAATGCAACATTAACAGCAGTTGCTGATACAAATGCAACAAGAAGAGATTGGGCTGAGAGCAATCTTAAAAATGTTAGTATTTTTGATAATGCAGAAGATCTAATTAATTGTAAAGAAGTGGATGCTGTTATAATAGCAACACCTCACTACGACCATCCTAAGCTTGGTATAAAGGCGTTACAGGCCGGGAAGCATGTTTTGGTTGAAAAGCCTATTGGCGTGTATACTAAAGCTGTAAAAGAGCTGTATGAAGAAGCTAAAAAGCACCCTGAGCTCACATTTGGTATTATGTATAACCAAAGGACAGATCC
>JAAZLE010000113.1 GCA_012799455.1 Clostridiales bacterium
ATGGAAAACCTATAAGTTCTTATACAAGCACAACTAAGGAAGATGGACATGTAATAATAGCCCCTATTTATGCTGGTACACCTTACTATATTACCTTCACTCCATCTTCGGCAGGAAATGTAACTACATCCTTTTCAATTGTCAGTTACGATGGTTAATTTGCTAGGCTAATTTTAAAATTAAGTATCTTTATTGAAAGACGGTAAGGCAAAACCTGTCTGTATTTTTTATGCATCTCTAAAACAATATAAACCTTACAAAATCTAAATAAGACTAGAGCCATCAATTTATCGGTTATGTAAAAATATCATGTAGTTTAAAAATCTGTTTAATATGCATATCTAGAGCGTATTGCGACGCGCACACATTTACTTTACTAAAAATTATATTTTTGATAATATCTCTATAGTTAAAGTAACTAATGCCACTACAAGACTGAGCCTATAATAGCCTACACTAAAGTTTATTATGGGTTTAGGAGGAGAAAAAATGCTTACATTACTTGAAATAACGAAAATTTACGGAAAAAAAGAAGTTGAACAAGTTCAAGCGCTTAGAGGCTTAAATATTAATTTTAGAAGAAACGAGTTTGTTTCCATTCTAGGACCTTCAGGATGCGGGAAAACCACTCTACTAAACATCATAGGAGGACTAGATCGCTATACCTCAGGAGATCTGATTATTGAAGGCTACTCTACCAAAGAATTTAAAGAGTCGCATTGGAACAATTACCGTAACAAAAAAATCGGGTTTGTTTTCCAATCATACAACCTTATCCCCCACCTTACGGTAGTAAGAAACATCGAACTGTCTTTAACCCTTGCTGGGATTGGACCTGCCGAACGCAGAAAGCGAGCGCTTGAAGTTTTAGGCAAGGTGGACCTGCTAGATAAAGCGAACAAACGACCAAACCAACTCTCCGGGGGACAAATGCAAAGAGTTGCAATTGCCAGAGCTTTAATTAATGAGCCTGAAATCATTTTAGCGGATGAACCAACGGGAGCTCTTGATAGCGAATCTGGAGTACAAGTCCTCAATTTGCTAAAGGAAGTTGCTTCTGACAGGTTGGTAATAATGGTTACCCATAACTCAGAACTAGCAAAGAAATATAGTACACGTATCATTAGATTATCAGATGGGCTTTTAGTTGATGATTCCAACCCCTATTCAATTGAAGAAGCCATTGAAGACAGCAAAAAAGATAGTGACGGACATTCTGCTCTAGCAGAACTGCTTGGTCTCACAAAAGAAGAAGAGAAGCAAGCTGATATCACCAAAGAAACTGCCGAAGGGTTTGATATTACACAAGACGCTTCTAACGAATCTATTTCTGATACTGCAATAGAAGTAGCTAAAGAGGCGAACTTTGTTAAAAGAATAATGTCAGCTCCTAAAAGAGCTGTAAAAGTTTTGTCATCTAAGAAGAAGCAAAAAGCAGAAGCTATTAAAGACTTCAATGATGGGAATGATACTGCTCCGCAAACAACAGTTCTAAAAGGTGCAAAAAAGAAACAAAAACCAGAAAAATCATCCATGTCTATCCCTACTGCTGTAGGCCTTAGTTTCAGGAACTTACTCAGCAAAAAAACACGTACCATCATAACTGCTGTTGCAAGCAGTATTGGTATAATTGGTATTTTATTAGTGCTAGCACTTAGTTCAGGAGCTAACAACTTTATTGCAAAAAATGAAGAGAATGCTCTCTCTCAGTTCCCTTTACGTATAGAAGAACAGGGTGTTGACATGAAGTCAATTATGAAAATTCTTCAAAAACTTGATTATGCAAGAGAAGAATATCCAAATGAAGACACTATGTATGCGCGCGAGGTATTAGGAGCTTTTGTAAAAAATATTGAACTCTTAATAACAGACAACGACTTAAGTGACATTAAATTATATTTAGATGAACATAAAGATGAGATTGATCAGCATGGATACATAAAATATGGATTTGGAACACAATTGAATATATATACAAGGTATGCAAAAGACCAGGCAATGAACGCAGATCCTAGCCTAACATATGAAGATATATATACTAAGGTATCGCCCTATTCCGATAGTATGTACCTTCTTGCTGAAACCAACCCTCTCATTGCTGGATTTAAAGAAATTCTATCAGAAACTGCGTCTCTTAATTTAGACATACCCGACTGGGACGAGCTACCTAACAACGATGCCCTAGTAAAACAACAATATGAATTAGTTGGTCCCAACTCTAGATGGCCAAAACGCCTTACTGCAGATGAAATGAATAACCCTAACACTGTACACGAAGTCTTGATAGTATTAGACAAGAAAAACCAAGTAAATGACTTCTCTTTGTTTACCTTAGGACTTTTACCAGAAGACAAACTATTCGATGTACTTAGTGGCAATTTATCTGGGTATGAAATTAGTATAAACGAGTTGCTGAACATAGAATATAGAATAGCCACAAATGCAGACTACTACTATATTAACGAAGAAACTGGCAAGTGGGAGAAATATAAATCTACAAACCAGAGTGCGGCTTTTGTTGAAAACAATTCCGTACGAGTTAAAGTTTCTGGTGTTATCCGTCCAAGACCCGAAACAAATGTCGCATCGATTAACGGTGTGGTTGCGTATACAAATGATTTGACCAACGCAATGATAAACCGTGCACATAATCATGCTGCTATGGTAGCCCAAGAAAACTCTAATACAAACATTTTAGATGGCGCTGATTATTCAACAAACAAGTCTGGCAAAGAAGCTATGCTGAGACAAATGGGCAAAGTTGACACAACTAAGCCACGTGTTATTCGTATCTATGCCAAGTCTTTTGAAGAAAAGCAGGCTATAATGACAATGCTAGATGAAGCCAGAGTGGATGGGAAGCCAATTAAATATACCGATGAGCTAGAATTGATTATGGGCTTTGTGGAAACAATGACCACAACCATAACCGGTGTTTTAATAGGGTTTTCCGCTATTTCTTTAGTAGTATCCTCTATAATGATTTCAATAATCATATATACATCTGTCCTTGAGCGTAGAAAAGAAATTGGAGTGCTTCGCAGTTTAGGTGCTAGAAAAATTGATATTACTAATGTGTTTAATGCCGAATCGGGTATGATTGGACTACTATCAGGATTAATAGCTGCACTTGTTTCGTTTATATTGTCATTTGGGGTAAGTATAGCCCTTGAAAAATCATTTGGCATAGCAAACTTATTAATAATGAAATGGTATCATGTGGCTCTAATGATTGGTGTCAGTGCATTCCTCAGCTTTATTGCTGGATTTATTCCTGCAAGAATCGCATCTAAACAAGATCCCGCTATAGTACTACGATCAGAGTAGTATATATAAATTAAAGAAAGAACTTAAAAAACGGCTGTACTGAAAATATGCAGCCGTTTTTTGTTTAGTTAGATTTTTTGTAATATTAAACTTCTGCTGGCGCTATACTTATATGTTTTAGTCTTGCCTTGGCCTTACGGTAAGAAGGCATGTATGTTTCTATGAAATTATAAAAAGCCTTATCATGTTTTGCATGCACTAAATGGGCAAGCTCATGGAGTATTAAATAATTCATTACATCCTCATCAGCTTTTAGTAAAGATTCGTTAATTGTGATTATGTTTTTAATTGGCCTACAATTTCCCCACATGCTTTTCATTTTCCGAATCTTAACCTCAGGCACAGGCCTAGAGTTTCCAAATATTAATTTGAATATGTCCAAAGCTTTTCTTGTAAAAACTTCCAATGCCTCTTCTTTCCAAAGTTTAGAAAACACCTTATTACGATATTCATAATCTCCTATATTAGTACAATAAAACTTCAAACTGTCGCTTGTAAAAACTAGTTTGTTATATGGGGCTTCAACAAGCTCTAAGGTGAGTAATCTGCCAAAGTACCGTACCTGCTCTCCCTTAATACCATCTCTTAAACTTCTGTTTTTAATGGCTAGCAAGTGCTTTTTTAGCCAGCTTTCCTTTCTTTTTATAAAGCTGATAACGTCATGTTCAGGCATCCTAAATGGAGAGTTTAGATATACATTTCCATCTTTATCAACCCTAAGCGACATGTTTCTATATCCACCTTGTTTCCATATGACAGTCTTAACTCCTACTGGATAGCCAAGGTCTATACTTAGTTTTTTCAGTTCACTAAACCTTTTAGAATTTTGTATCAACCGAAACCTCCTTTACAACACGTCTTTGAAAACTCCCTCTATTTTTATAAAACCATCTACAGCGCGAGATGGTTTTGATGTCTTTATGAATGCAGTATGTAAAACTTTAATATTAAATAAATTGTGGTAACTTATTATTTTTAACTCTTGGAATAGTGGCTGTGTTATCGAAGAAACTGTTTCCATGATATTTGATTATAACCCGTCCTATTATTTTGTTTAATTCTCCCCACATAACATCTCCTTCTCCTCTATTATCTTCAGAATCGCTAGAGTTGTTTCTATTGTCACCAAGATAATAAAACTTACCTTCTGGCACTACAACGGGTCCACGAAGATATGGGTTTGTGAACTGGTTGGTTATATAATCCTCAATAAGTTTTTCCCCATTTCTATAAACATTAAACTCTCCATCTGGGGATTGTTTAATTTCTACAGTATCTCCAGGGAGCCCTATTACTCTTTTTACAAAAACACGCTCTCTACCATATTGGTTGACCATTCCAGACTCGAACACCACTACGTCGCCATGCTTATAGCTCCCTAACTTATATAAAAGCATCATATCTTCATCTTGCAGGGTAGGAACCATCGATTCGCCATCTACCTTTATTGTTACAAACATAACGCGAGAAAGAACATATGCTAGTATTACACACACTAAAAGCAAGCATACTACAACAAGAATCTGCTTAATTACTTTCTTTCTTTTGTCCTTTGGCTGATCTTCGGTTTCTAAAAGCTCTTCATATTCCATAACAATATTGTATCCTTATCTTTTCCTTGTACTCTCGTTTGCGTTTTTACATGCTTATATCTTCGCTATCGTTTAAATTTATATTATCAGTTTGTGTTTTTATATATCCACACTCATATTAGTTTTTCTTGGTATGGTCTTGCTTTGTTTATATAAACAAGATATTCCCTACCACCAATTTACGACCTTTAATTTGTATTGACCTTACCAAATCCCACGATGGAAGAGGCTTCATTGTTTTATCCTTAAAGTCATGTTCGCTAAAGCGACAGCTTGTAAAGAATTCATTATGCTCCAGTTTTTTATACGTTGTAAACTCGACAATTTGCTTGTTTATACTACATTGTAAAACAATTTCTACTCTTCCTTCATAATCAGAATATAGTTCTATCTGCAAGTCTTTATCTTCTATGTCTTGTAAACTTAACTCTAGAGGGTAAATTTTTATTGCATTTGAGTCTGTAGTTATACCCTTTGCGCCAGAGGGAATTTTTGTCATACGTAGTGTGTTTTCTAGAAGAACCTCTCCATCAAACTCTTCTTTGAACAAATCCGTGCCATCCGTCACTTTGTATAGTACCACCAATTTAGCATTTTGATTACAATCCCCTTCGCCTTCAATGTCATAATCATCTAATTCCATATGTTCCACCAAAGAAGAAATAGTAAGACCACTTGCATACACAACTTCTGCAAATGTAAACATAGGCATATCCGTTTCATACACCTTTGGAGATGCTATGTACTCATTGTATGAAATGGAAAGAGCTTTCTCAAAATGCCATCCCCTCAGTGCATGATTATATTCTCCATAACTATAATAAACCCTTACTTCTTCTATTAACTGGCTAGGGTCGCAATCAACATCAAAATATATTTTATTTTCTTCATTTACTCTAATCTTTACTTTTGGTCTAAAGGGTATAGGTAAGTTGTTAAACACAGCATTAATCCAAGCAAGTACACTTCTATAACCACTTGGTGGCAAATAGTCCGTTATACCTGGGTGAATGATGGTAAATATCTCGTTTTTCCCATACAATGTTTGTAAATTCGAAAGCCTGTCCATGTCTGCATTTTCAGCATTGGAACCGATTGCAATAAGGGTGGGAATACTAATATTCCTAGCATACGCAACGGCAGCAACTGCTGAAAACCAGCCAATTCTTTCCTGCTTAACGTCTATTGCCAGTTCAGAATCTTCACCAAACTTATTTGTACCTAAGTATTCTTTATAACCCGAGCCATTTATACATGCAAGTCCTAGGACATTGTGACTTTCTAAACTACCAAGCGTCTGCATCCCTACTTCTATTGAATCGCCTAATGTAACTAAAATGGTATCTTTTTCTGGGTACATCTCACGAATAAAAACCAGTGTTCTTTTGACTATCTTAGAATATATGTATTGATTACTTTCAAACGCAGTTTCCTCCAAAAATTCCAGTCTCTTCTTTGTTTCTAGACTGTAGAGGCAATACTCTAAACTTTTAGGATATTTTGTGGGATATGAAGAAAGCCCCGTTAAATCGGGAGATATTACTATATATCCTTCGCTTACAAGAGATTGAACCAAACTAGTAGCAGGAGGGGCTGAATAATTCCCAAGAAGTAGTAGTATTTTTTTTGTATCAGCTTTTGGCATAGTTACTTTTATAGTAGCTTTTACCATACCATCTTCTGCCTTTATTGCATCAATTTCATATCTACGTAGTATATAGTTTTGTTCCTCTGAAAACAATAACTCCTGGATATTTAAATCCATTGCACTAGGATTATAATCTTTCCATAGCTCCTGAGGAACAACAATCTTTTTTCTACTGAAATCTTTTATCATAAACTTACTGTTTATCCATTCATTAACTCAATGGTTTTTTATTTTTAAGTAATGGCAGAAATCCGCCCTTACTTTTAAACTGCTCTTTTTATTTTATAACCAGCCCTATTTTCTCAGCCTTTTTCTTATCTATCGCTCGCTCTATTGCTTTTTGGATTTCAACCAAAGGTATTATTAGGACTGAAAGACCTAACGCAACTCCCCATTCAGCACCTGATAATTTCACCGCATCAAATAATATATTTGCTACTGGAGTTATTAGGAGAGGAACTATAACTAGTACCGCACCTACTAAAAAGGCTATATTCAAAAACTTATTTTCGAAAGGATTGGTCTTAAACAGACTATGTGTTTGTGACCTCATATTATAAGAATGGAATAGCTGTATCATTGATAGCGTTATAAATGCCATGGTCATAGCTTCTGCGTGACCAGTTACACCTACGCCTAGTACATACTCGCCTATCGTAAATGAGGCAAGGACAAGGATTGATTGCATCATGCCTTGTATGAGAATATCCACGCCTGTCTTTCCTGCAAACAAACTACTTCCTGCTTTTCGTGGCGGGAATAACATAATATCTGATTCTGCTTTTTCCGTACCTAGTGCTAGTGCCGGCAAACTGTCTGTTACTAAGTTTACCCAAAGTATCATCACTGGAGTCAATATAGTAACATTATGACCAACTATCGCCGAAATTATTACAGTTGCCACAAACAAACATACTACTTCAGCAATATTTGCGCTCAATAAATACTGAATCGCCTTTTTGATATTAGCATATATTTTTCTTCCTTCCTCTACTGCGGACACTATGGTTGCAAAGTTATCATCAGCAAGGACCATATCCGCAGCGCCTTTACTAACATCTGTTCCCGTTATCCCCATACCTATTCCGATATTGGCTTCATGTATAGAAGGAGCATCATTAACACCGTCTCCAGTCATTGCAACAACCTTGCCAGCAGCTTTGAATCCTTTAACAATTCTGACTTTATTTTCGGGGCTAACTCTTGCATATACTCTTATTAGATCTATCTTTTCTGCAAACTCCTCATCGCTCATCTTGTCTAGTTCCGCACCGGTTATTGCGATTTTTCCTTCTTCTAAGATTCCTATTTCACTAGCGATTGCTTTTGCAGTATCCATGTGATCGCCTGTTATCATAATCGCCGTCATGCCAGCTCTTTTACAAACACTAACAGCATCTTTAACTTCGGGTCTTGGAGGATCGATCATACCAACCAGTCCTACAAACACTAGGTCGCTTTCAACCACATCTAGCCCTAAATCTTCTTCTTTAACAGCAACTGCAAGCACTCTCAAAGCTCTGCTTGCCATGTCGCTATTTGCCTGTAATATTTTGGATACATCTACTTCGGTAATAGCCCTAACACCACCATCAAAAATATATTTGCATTTTTTAATCAATATATCGGGTGCACCTTTTACGTGAGCAACTTCCTTTCCATCGACTAAGTTGATTGTAGTCATTAGTTTTCTCACACTATCAAAAGGAAGTTCATTTACCCTCTCAAATATAGTTTCATTTCCTTCGTAGTTTATGTCTTTTACATATGCAACAAGCGCAGTTTCTGTAGGATCTCCTACAAGCGTTCCTTCTACATCTTTAGTGTCGTTGCATAAAACCATGCCTCTCACTAGTAGCTCAGAACCTTTTGAATCTTTTTTATCACAAGCTGTATATAATCCACTTTCTGGAGAATACAGCTCTTTAACTGTCATTTGATTTAGGGTTAGCGTTCCAGTTTTATCAGAACAAATAACCTCACAACAACCAAGCGTTTCAACTGATGGCAAATTACTCACTATAGCCTTACGCTCACTCATGCGCTTAACACCTATTGATAGTACTATTGTTACAACAGCAGGAAGTCCTTCGGGTATGGCGGCAACTGCAATCGCTACTGCAATCATAAACGAAGTCATAATTGAATGTAGAATATCAGATTCTTTTGCCATAAATATGAGGTTAAATACAAAAATAACTGCAGCGATTGCTAAAACCCCAATGCTGATAATTTTAGCGGTTTTTGCTAACTGCTCTTGGAGAGGAGTTTTTTGCTCTTCTTTACTTGCTAGCATCTGGGCAATTTTCCCAACTTCTGTATCCATTCCTGTTGCAAACACAATGCCTTTACCTCTACCGTAAGACACAATGCCCGAACTATAGCAAAGGTTTGATCTGTCACCGATTGGCGCATCTTCTTTATCTAATACCCCTACAAACTTCTCGCTAGGTACACTTTCTCCAGTCAGGGCAGCCTCTTCTATCTTAAGGCTTCTGCTCTCAATCAAATAAAGATCAGCTGGCACCACATCTCCGGCTTCTAAAACCACAATATCACCAACTGCGATATCTTCGCTTTTTACAGTAATCTGTAGTCCGTCTCTTATAACTTTAGAGTATGGCTTATTCATATCTTTTAATGCATCTAGCGCCTTTTCTGCGTTACTTTCCTGGATAAGACCTATGATTGCATTAACTATTACTATTAATAGAATAAGACCGCTATCTACTAGGTCTAAGTACTCTTTTGTTACAATTGCAAGAACTGCTGATACTGCAGATGCCACTAAAAGTACGATTATCATCATGTCCTTTAGTTGTTCAAAAAACCTTTGTAGCATGGTCTTTTTCTTTCCCTCTGCCAGGGCATTTTTTCCATACTTTTCAAGACTTTTCTCTGCCTGTTCTGCTGTCAAACCGTTTTCTAAAGAGGTTCCTAGTTTAATAAGAACCTCTTCCTCTGTGCTCATGTGTGGTAGTTTATCTTGCCACAACTTTGCTTGTTTACTTTCTGCTACTTCTTCTACTTTGCGTGCCATTATTCTCCTTTTTGTCCAGTAGTCTTGTATCGTTTGGCTACCTTCGTTTAGTTATATCACAATGCAAATTGGTTTGCATTATTACCAAAATATTAATATTTTTCCTCTTAAAGACTCTTTATTGATTACTTAATCTTTTTTTTCGTACTTTTCCTCTAACATCCGTTTATTTTGCATAGTTCTATTTATCGATTCTTTGCTAGATGGGTGTTTATAATTTTTAGCAAAAGCATATAAGCTTTTCAGTCTTTGAACTCCCCTTGGATTGCAGTCTTTCAGAGGAGCATAATTGATGTCTAATTTTTTAAGGATAGAAAGTATTGGGTTTATGCGTTTTATAAAGTTTTTATATGTGCTACCAGTATTCCAAGCCTTCTCTGCTACTGCAATAAGCCTTGGATAAGTCATATACTCCGCTCTATCTATAGTTTTCACATATTCAGTCCAAAGTGGAGACTCAAGCCCTATAATGTTTTCTTCTATGAAACCATCTTTTTGATAATCATAATTATAAGTTTTGCTGAGTGGAGTCATACCATATGGATAATCTAGATAGTAGTTAAAGAAAGGAGATATTAGCCCCTGACTGCCACCTGCTACATGCCTAACTGCCGCTGCTTTGTTTTTCTTCGTTTGTGTCCAATAATGAACCACTATGCTTTTTCGCGTGTTTTCACCAGTCATTCCATCGTTCCAGTTTATCACCTTTTTACCAGCCTTTTCACAATGTGCAGCTATTCTAGACATGAAATGTGCCTGGAGCTCATCTTCGTTTTTAAGACCGTTGTCTTTTATCACCTTTTGACAATCTGGACAGTTTATCCACTTAATCCTTAACGCTTCATCCCCGCCTAAATGTATGTATTCAAATGGGAACAGTTCAAACACCTCATCTAGAACATCAAATAAAAATTGATATGAGGTTTCTTTTCCTGCACAACAAACATCTTCAAATATACCAAACGCTTCTTTGACCTCACATCCTTTTCCATCACAAGATAAAAGCGGATAGGCTGCTATCGCTGCTGAAAAGTGCCCTGGTATATCGATTTCTGGCATAACATCAATATGTTTACTCTTTGCATATGCCACAACATCTTTAATTTCTTCTTTTGTATAAAATCCTTCTACTGGAGTATTATCCCCTCTTGTTTGTTTTCTTTTAGAACCGACCTCTGTTAACAAAGGATATTTATCTATCTGGATTCTCCAACCCTGATCTTCTGTTAGGTGCCAATGGAATACATTGAGTTTTAAATGACTTATGGCATCGATTTGCTTTTTGATCTCGTCTACTGTAAAAAAATGTCTGCATGTATCTAGCATATATCCTCTATACGAAAACCTTGGCTCATCGATAATTTCTATATGCGGGAGTGCGCCACTTTTAACAAGCTGTCTAAATGTGACTAAAGCATAAAAATGGCCTTTTTCCGTACTTGCGACTGAGGTAACACCATCTTCATTTATTAAGAGTTTATATCCCTCACTTTTGATGCTATCATCTTGCACCTTAACAATGTCCGATTCACTATAATTAAAAGTTCTGTCGGAAATTTGCTTTATTTCTTGTGGCAATGGAACTATTTTTATCATACCTTTCCCTCCATTTTAAGTATTTTTTTAAAGCCCCGGTTTCTACTAACCTACAAAACCCTCTATTGTACAAGACTTTAAGCTGTAACTCCACTTGATATTTAAAACATGCTAATGCATATTAGCACGCTTATTGCGTAGGCACGCCTATGAATATTTCTTTTGCATCGGGCAGTTTATATAGTATTTCAGCATTTGCTGATTCTATGTTCATTATGTATAAAGTTCCTTCTCTTTGTTCTACAGTTGTTCGAACTTCAAGTAACACGTCTCCATTTTTGATGGATTTAAATCCATCTCCAGCAAATAATATAACCTTAATTTTTCTATCATCTAGCGGTTCAGTTACAAAACTAAAACCAGACAATTTAGGGGTTATACTATCTATTGTCGCACTTGCTGTACAAGATATTGTCATGATTATAGAATTCATCTCTGCCCCTTCAGAAAGCCCTGAAGCCGTCACGCTAATCGTAGAAGATCTTTCCTCTTGTGAAACACGGGTTCCTTTTACTCTCAGCGATGTATCAACTGGTTTTTCATGCACCACAGAGTAGAGCCAATCTACAGAGACTGATGCAAAAGTAATGGTTAGCATAGCATTTTCTTTTGTAGTAGAACTATTAAATCCACTTACCATCTCAGGTCTTAATTGAATTGTTTCTTTTCCGCTACGGAAATATGCATAAATTTTTGCATTAGAGTAATCAATCTGCTCATCTAGCATAAATGTGTGTTTTAGAGTCCCACCTACCACTTCGATTTTACTAGCTTTGGTTTTCCCCATGTTATCACAGGCAAAAAGAGTAATGATTGAAGATAAAATCAATACAGCCATCAATACTACCACTAAAATTTTTGCCTTTTTATTTCTCATTCTTGCCTCTTTTCTTTATGCAGTTTTTATACCGATAGTGCAAACTTTCTCGCAAACAGTACTAAATCTACTTGCGTTACTTTGCCATCTCCGTTTAAATCCATAATATATTTTTTATTTTCTCCCATTAGTATTATCTGCGCCATGTACTCTAAATCCGCAGCCGTACTAATACCATCCCCATTTGCGTCTCCAAATACATTAACCACAAAGTCATACACTACAAAGTCATCTGCATTTTTAAATATTACCCTGTCGCCTGTCCTAAGCGCTCTAGCATTTGCTCCAGTATCTACGCTTGATCCGTTTTTATCGACCATATGCTTTGTAAGATAGTTTGCATTAGCAAATAAACTAAATGCTTCAGACGTTACAACTCCCTCATCTTTTACAGCTACTATCCTTTGCTGCCTGTCTACAATAATTCCCTCTTTTGTACCATAACTTAACACGCTCTCGCCATCTTTCCCTACATATACGCCAAATGTCGCAACTGCAGACTCGATATTTTGTCCTGTGATAGTTACTGTTTGAGACCCTACTTGAGTAGGATTGTAGTTAATTCTTAAATTAGCAGCTTCAATAGCAGCCCCTTCTAATGTTAATTTCCCACCGCTACGATACTCAACCTCTAGTTTTAAGCCTAAAATATTCAATGCTTGTCCGTATTGATATTCTCTTTGATTAGGGCTCCCTACGATAGTTATGCTATCTTCTTTGTCTATGACTTCTATGTTAATTACCTTTTTGACCGTAAGCGTTACAACCTTAGGATTTTCTGGAGACACAGTAATTGTTACGGGCTGATGCGGGTTTTCTAATAATATGGATCCTGCCTCTCCATCGCCATTTAAAGTTATTTCTTCTTTATACGTAAATGTAACAGCTTGAATTCCTATCGCTTGCTTATTGTAGTTATGAGTATACCTAGCTTCACCTAGTCTATTATTTTCTCCATTTGCATATGCTATTCTTACCTCTTGAATTGACAAGGGTTCATTATACAAATATGTAAATTTCTTTAAGTTCACTCCTAATATGGAAGGATAATTTTTTACGTAACAAGTTATTGGCCACCTTTGTATGACTTCTCTGTTGATTAGGTACCTAATTTCAAGAGCCTGCCCGTTATCATCAACATTCTCGCTATTCATCTCAGGATAAACATCGTAACTATCTGAGCCTGAGTCATAATACTCTTCCCTAACCTCTCCAGATTCATATTCAATTTCAAACTTTGCGGTTTGAGGATTGAAATTCTCACCATACCAGTAATCTATTTTGGGCTCTTTTACCATACGTATAGACTTAAACACATCAAGCACTGTCACTGTAAACACTTTCGTACCCACATAGCCCTCTTCTGAATATTCCACAGTAGCAGTTATTTCCCCGAGGGTAGTATTATATCCTTCACCTGCTATAATAACACCTTCTTTTTCTCTAGCAAGAAACACCCCGTTTTTCTCATACTTAATGGAATACATAGTAGGATCAATCAAGATTTTTCCTCTTAGTGTCATATGAACAAATACGTCTATGTCTATACTTCCGTTATATGAAATCGTTTGGTTTTCTATCGGGTATATGTATTCTGGTGTATCTAGAATTTTAATTTTTGTATATTTCCACTCGTTCAAATACCTCATTCCTAAAGTCTGCACCACATTGATAAGCTCGGGATCATACACAAGTTCCATTGGAGTTCTTACATCAATTCCGCCCGCAAGTAGTGCCCTTCTTACCCTTAAATCTTCCGGCTTAGGATCTCCAGCAACCGTAACATATTTAAACGTAGTTACCGTTTCCTCTGTTAAAAGAATATAATTATTGGAATTATTCGGGTCTTTTTTAGATATTCCCCATGATGTTGACTGTGAAAGTCCTCTTAAATTAATTTGTATTCGAGCTAGCACATATTCTGGTACTAGAACCCCATCTTCATACCTTTGTATGCATATAACTAGCTCAGGTTTTTGTTCGGTATCTGGATTGTTTGCATCATAGACTAAATTATTATCAAAGTTTTCTATTCTAACCCATATGTCAGGGGTAGTTTCTTTTGCCCCTATTTTAAATATTTTACCTTGGTTTTGCACAAACTCTAAATCGAGGCTGAAACCCTTGGTAACCTCAAAGTAATGTATATATCCTGATTGGTCTTTGTATTTGTATGTAATTTCTCCTTCAAGTAAAACTTCAATTTCAACAGGAGCAGTGCTATGTGTTGTGCCAGTTGCAGTATCGCTATATTTAACAACTACATCTTGATATCCTTCAACGGATTTACTATATCCCTCTATTACCAGATTAGGCGAATCAAAGTCTTCTCTTCTTTCATTTCCCGACCTCATATTTAATACAACTTGTTCAGTCACGCTCATTTCTTCCCCAAATGGGTAGGCAAGTATTCTTGGTGAAAATGAAATGCTTTGAACCCAATCAGAAACGGTTATATTATGCTTTAGTTCATAAACATCACTTGTAAATACTGGGTCTTGAACTCTATAAGTTAGCGTTTGTCTTCCTAATTTTTCACTATTATATCCATGAAAATGGTTTATATTAACATCGTGGTTGCTTGATGTGTTATCACTGTATGTTATCTTTATCTTACCCCGTTCGCCCGCTTGAACTGATAGTATGTCTCCAAGTAGATAGTTGGCTTTGGGGATTTCCGTAAACTCCACAAATGTAACATATCTGCTGACATCCACTATATTAGCTATGTAAGCAGTAACTCCTTGGTAAGTAACAACTAGATTTTTTACACCCGGAGTTGAAGTATCACAATTAATCATATCCGGTGTTACGGGAATTTCACCTTGGTCTTCAACACCGATTTTTACTTTCATTACAATTGAGGCAGGATCAATTTCCGAGTATTGCTTAACTCTAATTGTTCCATCAGACCTAGATAAAATCTCTATACTAATGCCATCACTTACAACTGTAACGGTACAAGTATCCGTGTATTCAACTGCATCAATCGTAATTGATACCGTAATTATGGTTTCTCCTACTGCCTGAGCCGTTACCCTGCCGGTTACACTATCAACAGATGCTACATCCGGGTCGCTTGAAGTAAAGGTAGGAGTTATTGTTCCTACATTAGTTGCATCAAACGGAACAAAATTATAACTTAATTGTACAGATTTAGAAACCTCCATCTTAATAGTTTCTTGTGATATCGCTATACCAGTTAAGGGCTTTTCCTCATAAGCTATCATTACAACGCTCTTCGATATGCTTGTGCCGTTTACTCTTGCAGTAATTTCTGCTTGCCCTGCAGAAAGTGCAATAAGCTTGGCCGTTTTGTGAGAAGTCCCTTCGCCTAGCATTTCGACTTTTATTACTTCTTCATTGGAAGATGTATACATTACTCTTGGATAGGTTGTGCTTGTTGGGCCTATGTCGACAGATACAATACCCGAAGTCCCAACTTTTATTCTGTTCCCCGAATCGGGAACAAGAACGGGGGTGCTTACTGTACTAGCATGAATATAAGTGCCTACTGGATATATCAAATTGACCATAGGATTATTAGTTCCAAACTGAGAAACACCTATCCCGGTAAACTCAACAACGCCATCTTCTCTTAAAAACACATTGTGATGTTCTGAAGCTGCCATATCTATTATGTCGTATAGCCCACTAACTTCGCATTGATTAGATGAGGTATCTCCAATGGCTTTTACCGTACCGTTTGGCATTAAAGCTAGTAAATGTCTTGACCCTGCAACAATATTAACCGCACCAGTTAAAGCAGTTAGTGCTTCTTGAAGGGGAATGCCCGCCCCTACATTAAAATCACCGTATATTCCTACGGTACCATCTGTTCTAAGCACTGCACTAAAACTATCGCCTGCCGTTATCTTTTCTACTGCTGTTTCTTGTAAAATTCCGGTTTGAGTTTGTAAATCTCCAGTAGCAAACACCTTGCCTGTATTATCAAGCCCAATCACATGTTTTGCTCCAGCAGCTATGCTGACTATGTTTTTCCAACTGCCTACATTCAGCTGATAATGGTCATTTAATCCCATAGATAGTACGGTTCCATCGTTTGCTAGTCCATACGAAGTATAATTACCAGCTGCTACTTGTTTTATGTTATACCAGCTATCTACAACCGTTTCTCCGTAGAAGTTATCTCCAAACCCTACGACTGTCATATCTTTCTTGAGCGCGAGAAGATGCTTTCTTCCCACAGCTATTCCTAAAATGTTTGTTTTTCCACCAGCTTCCCAAACGCCAGTAGTTATACCTCCAGACACAATAACCGTGCCTTCATTATTTATGCCTAAACTGATTCTAGGCCCTGCAAAAACCTTAGCTTGAATATCTCCTGCATTAACTACCTGTTGCCATAATGCATCATTGCCTATAACTTGGTAGTTTTGATTCTGATCATTGTATAAAACCTTAGACTTTCCTGCCGCATTTATAACAGATACTCTTAAATGCCTAGGCTGGCTTGTTAAGTCTTCAAAAGGTTCGGTATAAAATACACTAGGCTGCATATTCCCCTTGCTATTTACTACAAACGGAGCCTCAAAAACCCTTTGACCTGACGAATAACTGTCTTTAAACTCTCCTAAATTCAAGTTGCTTGTGTTAATTACATTACCCGAGGTGTTTAAAAGTTCTAATTTGACATTCGCTAGATACTGTAGATTAATCTCACCAAACCTAATCTTTGCCTGTACACCACTCCAATCTGATCCATTGTATAATGTGACATCTTCAGCTGTAATTTTCCCATCAAATGCATTATCTGGAATGGTCAAAGTTCCTGTAGGGAGGCTTATTCTGAACATTGCAGACTCACTTCCTACAGAAAGTGCTTCTATCTCAATTTTACTGTTTACACCATCACTGTAGAAAATATTTGTATAATCGTATTTAGCAGTGGAAGTTTTACTGCCAACCGCACTAAACCGAGTGTTCTGCGGCGATAAATTAGCTCTGTTTACATCCTTTGCAGAATTATTATATACGTCATGAGTAGTAGAAACCATATCTACTTTAGGTCTAAATACATGTACTTCATCTGGGTAAAGACTGGATTGGAATCTTGCATCTCTATTTCCGATGCTACTACTAAAATCATGGGGTTCTCTTACCCTGTATACGATAAGACCTGTACTAGGTGCTGCAGCATCATAGCTTGTTGCTATAGTAGGATTTCTATACTCCACCATAAAATATTCATTTGGTCTATCATTCAATCTTATCCTGTATGATAAAACTTCGGTCTTAGCGGTTAATGCTACTGGTTTTAGAGAATATACACCGCTATCAACGACATCAACTATTTGTGTGCTTGGAATTCCGCCAACATATTTTTCTCGCATGTATGTCAACATATATTGTGGCGTATTAGTGTTTTGAGCCATTAAGTCCCATCTGCCTACGGGTACATAGTCGTAGTTATAATGATATAAATCAGGAGCCCCCAAAACGTGACCCATTTCGTGGCATAAAATTCCAGTATTAATAGATGTTGAAAAATTGAAGGAATAGTCGCCTACTTTAGCTCCGCCAAGAGTACTGAAACCACTCCCATCAATAGCATCTAAGTTCCAACTGTGTGGCCATAGTAGTCCACCCCAGGTTGCTTCATTGCTTCCACAAATTAAAAAACTAACACTATCTACATAGCCATCACCATTTATGTCTACATTTTTTCCAGCTAAATCAAACTTGTCTTTTGTAGCATTGATGGCATTTGTTAAAAGCTCGCTTTCCTTTTGTCTTCTTAATGTGGTGTTTGAGTCTTTTATATTGTAGTCCTGTCTATTCCCACCGTTATACACATAAACGGTACCCGACTCTCTTGGCAAAATACTGTTTATTGTAACGCCATGATAGCTCATTACCTCATAGTAGTTTCTAAGTGAGTTATTTACACCGTTAAAATATGTATCAAAACTTGAAATCGCATTGTTTACTACCGTATCGGTGGTGTCGTTGAACTTTATTAATATTACAAAGTTTACTATAGTTCTTTTTCCCGTAGATCCTGCAAGCAAAGGCTGCTGGGAAACTTCTTCTGTAATTTCTTCGTTATTGTCCCCATATGTAGTAACTAGTCCGCCATTAGTACTTGCCCTATCTTCTTTGCCTAGAAAACCGGGGTTAAGTGATAAATTTATATCTCCTACAGTAATGGTCTCAGTTTTTGTCTCCGTACTAGTCACAGAGACTCCAGTTGATACAACTTTCCCATCATCATTTAAAGTTGCATATGTTAAAGAATCATCTTCTCTAATTAACACATTCCCATTTTCATCGTGATAGTATCTAAATTTTTCATCGCCGCTTTCTTTAAAACTTACCTTTTCTCCATCTATTTCCATACTTCTTTCAAAAGTATATTTGGAAAAGATATCAAGTTCTTGTTTTTTAAACTCTTCATAAACTCTAGTTTCTTTTTGGATAAAAGTAGCAAACCCTATAGCAAAAAGAGATAACACAAATACTGTTATCAGAGCACAGGTTATAAAGTTTTTGGTTCTAATTTTCTTCATGTTTTATGTGTGTTACCTATCGTTTAAACGCATATTTTTCCTATAACATATAATTATCAATGACATGACTATGTTAAAATGTTATGGCAATGTTTAATATTATACCAATTTTCACATCATATTTCCATAATAATATATAATAATATATCACATACACGCGCGTATAAGTAGTCTATTTTTAAATTTTCAGAAAATATCCACTTAAAATCTTATCCTTTTTCAGTTTTTATATTGTATTTTTGACTTTTTCTGAATATTGACACCACGCCCCCCTTATACTATTATGTATCTAACTCAAGATACCATATATTATAGGCTAGCTAAGTCTTGCATATTATAGGATTTTGTAAGTTTGTAGAAACGGGATTTTTAAAGAAGCTTTTGAGTAGGATAAAGTTTTAGGGGGAGACATGACCACGCTTGCGCACGATAGGAAGTATTTAAAACCATTAGATTACATCTCTTTTGGTGGGGCAATGTTTGCAAACGGAGCTGTAACAGGCTTATTACAAGCATATTTACTAGCATTTTGTTTTATGATAATAGATGAAAAAACATATATCCTAGGGATTATATTTTTTATCGTGAAAGTATGGGACGGTATAAATGATCCGATTTTAGGACTCATTGTAGATAGAACAAAAACCAGATGGGGAAAAATGAGACCATATATCATTTTTGCAGCAATTCCTTTTGGCCTCCTCACCATTGCATTTTTTATAATACCTGCCTCATTTGAAACAACTGTAAAACTACTTTTAGTTTTTTTCTTGTACTTATTATGGGATACAGTATCTACCCTAGTTGATGTTCCGCTCAACGGCTTATATTCCGTCATAACTCCTAATGCAAAAGAACGTACAAAACTAGTAACTTTCACTCGTATACTCGGTAGTGTTGGTGGCGAATCGGCACTGGTATTAGTTACTGTTGCTCTACTTATTCTCGGTAAAGAAAGGATGCGCGACTCTATCACAATAGCAGCCATCATTATAGGTGTACTTGCCCCTATACTTTTGGTGTGGGGAGCAAAGAGATCTAAAGAACGTCTAGCACCTCCTGTCCAAGAAAAACATACTATTAAAGATGTGTTTAAGTACTTAAAACAAAACAAACCATTAATCTTTTTATTATTTGCAAACCTGCTAACATTCTTTAGGCATGTAGTTTCCGCCTCGATAATATATATGGTGGCTATCGTATTTAATGAGCCTGCAAAACAGATTTTATTTGCGCTACCTGGTGCAGTTGCTTCTTTGGTAGGAATGCTCTTAGCTCCTGCAATGAAAAAGAGATTTGACTCTAAATCCATATTTATCATAGCAACAATTGCTCACTCTGTTGCACTTGTGCTGGTTTATGCTGTCGGCAGTTTTGTAATGTCTAAAGATATGCAAATTGCTCTATATGTTATTGCGGCACTTGCGTTTTGTTCAATGCTCCCAGTAGGACTGCTTAATACCGTCCCTACTCTTATGGCGACAGACATAATCGATTATATGGAACTAAAAACTGGCAAACGTTATGAGGGTATTACATTCTCACTTATGACTTTAAGGAGCAAAGTTTCCAGCGGTCTTAAAGATGCATGGATGATATTTTTGCTGGTGATAGTATTTAAGTTTGTAGGAGATAGAACCGCAGACACATTTGCCCCACAATCTGACTGGACAAAGAAGGGAATATTTTGGATGTATACCCTGATACCAGCTGTCACAAACTTATTATCTATTATCCCGCTGTTTTGGTACAAACTTGATGGCAAAACTATGGAGAAAGTCCATGCTGAATTAGACAAAAAACGAAGCGAAGCTGCTCGCGAAAAAGAAGAGGAGGAGGCTGCTCTTAAAAATTGTACGGAAGTAGAAAGCATATAATCAAGAAGAGTTTACAATAGACCTTTAACCGAATTAGAAATTCAACTTAACGATATGTTGGATTCTTTTAAAGCCCCCATATTCAAACCTCTTCCCGAAGCAAATCAAATAGTCGCACCTACACCACAAGCAATAACAGAAGATACTCCCAAAGGAGCCTAACTATATACAAACAGGCACTAAAAATTATCGCATATCGTATCTTTAACAGCTTGTCTTTGGTGCCTAAACTATAATATTATGACACATATAGACAATGATAACTCTCGTGCATTTTACGCTCGCAACCTTATGATTTGTTGACAGTTAAGAGCATGAGGATTATTATGTAACTATACAAAAAATCAATATTTTGGAGGCAATAATTATGACAACAATCGCTATCATCGGTCTAGGAAGCAGAGGGTATATGTATGCCCGCCATCTTAAAGCACAGGGAGCAAAAATAGTTTCCATTTGCGAGAAAAAACAAACGCTACTTGAAACTTCAGCAAAAACTTTGGGTGTCGATCCCAGTAAGGCTTTTTTAGATGAAAAGGACTTCTTTGCGCAAGGTAAAATCGCTGATGCTATGGTCATTGCTACCCAAGATAGAGACCACTATGGGCATGCAAAACAAGCCCTAGAACTTGGGTACCATATTTTATGTGAAAAGCCAGTTTCTCCAATTAAGGAACAATGCGAAGAATTAAATGAGCTAGCTCTATCCAAAAACCTATATATGGTTGTGTGTCATGTTCTTAGATATACAGCATTTTATGATACCATTAAAAAAATAATCGATTGCGGTCTAATAGGCGATATAACATGTGTTAACTTAGTAGAAAATATTGGCTACTACCACTTTGCTCATAGTTATGTTCGAGGTAATTGGAGAAGAGAAGATGAAACTGGCCCTTCTATTCTTGCAAAGTGCTGCCATGACTTAGACATGATATATTATCTAACGGGCAAAAAAGCAAAAACCGTATATAGCGCAGGATATAGAAAGGCATTTTTACCTGAAAACGCTCCCGAAGGAGCCCCCTCCCACTGCTTATCTGGATGCCCCGAAGAAAACACCTGCCCTTACCATGTAGACAGGATTTATCTATCACCTAAGAAAAACTCCTTCCCTTTCATGTTTGTAAAGCGTAGGCTAATTTGCGAAAAACCTGGAGCCACGAGAAAAGAGTTTAAGGAAAAACTTAAAACCTCTCCGTATGGAAGATGTGTATATAAGTGTGATAATGACGTTATGGAAAATCAGGTAGTTTCTTTAAAATTAGAGGGAGATATTCCCGCAACCCTAAATATGACATGTCACTCTAATAGAATCTACAGACATACAAGAATTAGTGGAACTAAAGGCGAAATCGTTGGCGAAGGTGGAAAGTTCAGACTAAATATATTTGCAGGACCTAAAAAGACATATAAATTTAGTTTACTTGAAGCCATTGGACACGCATCTGGCGATAAAAACATTGTAAAAGACTTCTTAGAACTACTACGCACTAACGAAGTAGCCCCTAGGCTTTCATTGATGAAAGACACCATGGAATCCCACTTAATCGCATTTGCAGCAGAAGAAAGCCGTAAAACCAATAAAATAATCGAAATGCCTGAGTATTAATCTCTAAAATAGCAACATAAAAACATAAAAAAGGTGGCTGTTACTTTTGATTATAGCCACCTTTCATTTTTAAAAAAATTTTTTTGCTTTTATGAATCCGCAAACTCTGATTCACATGTTAGGTTTATCCCTAACCTGTTATATACCTGAACTTCGCTTTCTGCGAGCATTATAGTCGAGTGAGCCTCACAATTTGCCAGTTGAGAAAGCACGGCCATAGCTTTTGCTGGTAAATCCATTGTGGATGCAGAAAACGCTAGTGCGATAAGTGCCTCTTGTAAATTAAGTTTGCTTTGAGTTAACCCCAGATTTTCTCTTTTTAATTTTTCAATCGCTGCTATCGATTCAGGAGAGATTAGATTAAGCCTGTCAGTAATTCCTGCCAGTTTTTTCAGTGCATTCATCAGCGCGGCGGCAGATGAGTTTATAGCTCCCTTACCCCTTCCCGTAACTATATCACCGTTTGCAAGTTCTATTGCGACCACGGGGTTTTGAACCTCAGCAGCCCTCTTTAATGCGGCTTGAGCAACTCTTCTCTCCGAAGGTTTTGCACCTAAACTATTCATTAAGACTTCAACCCGAAGAGCAGTATCTATGTCCACCCTTCCCATTTTGTATTCATTGTATGTTTTATAGTATCTACGAATTATTTCTTGTCTTGAAGCCTCTTTTATGACATCTTCATCTATTATGCAATCAGCTACTCTATTAACACTTAAGTCGGTAGGAGACTTAAACATTTCAGCTCCCTTTATTCTCTTCAGAATATCTCTTATGACAGGGAAACATTCCATATCTCTATTGTAGTTTACTGCACTTATACCATATGCTTCTAAGTGAAAATAATCTATCATGTTTCTGTCTGCGATATCTGCAGTTGCAGCTTCGTATGCCACATTTACCGGATGTTTCAATGGTAAGTTCCATACTGGGAAAGTTTCAAACTTTGCATATCCAGCGTTAATACCCCTTTTATACTCGTGATAGATTTGAGATAGGCACGTTGCAAGTTTTCCACTACTGGGACCTGGGGCATTAACAATGACAAGGGGCTTAGTGGTTTCAATATATGAATTGGCACCATATCCTTTATCTGAAACAATCATGTCAACATCGTTTGGATAACCTTTAGTTATGGTATGAACATGTACTTTTTCTCCCATCTGTTCTAACTGATTCCTATACATATCAGCGGATGGCTGGCCAGAATATTGGGTAATAACCACACAATTAACTAGCATGCCTAATTTTCTTATAGCCTGCATAAGCCTTATTAACTCATTACCGTAAGTTATCCCAAAATCTGCTCTAATTTTATTCTTTTCAATGTCTGGGGCCCCAATACAAAAAATTAATTCTGCTTTATCTTTTAATTTTCTTAAAATCTTTGTTTTGCTGTTAGGGTCAAAACCTGGAAGAACCCGGGCTGCATGTAAATCATCAAATAATTTTCCACCGAACTCGAGATAAAGCTTATTGTATTTTTCAATCCTTTCTAAAATACTAGCTGTCTGTTTTTCAATGTATTTTGCATTATCAAACCCGATTTTCATCCCTTCCACCACCACTTAAGTTGCGAGTCTTAAAAATGGTATCAGACCCCCTTTAAACCCACTATAGACAATTATACATTTAGCACCTTCGTATGTCAATTTACAACTCTTTAAATTAATATGAGTTAAGACACCAAAACAATACAAAATAATAGTTACAATCTATCTCAAAAAAACATCTAAAATCTATTAAATTTGCATACTATACGCGGTTGCTTGTCTTTTTTTACATACTATTATATAATGAAGACGACAATGATAAGGAGGATGAAACTATGAAACTTGAAGATCTACAAAGAAGTTTAGACTTAAGGAAATGGCATGACAGTGAAGATAATGCTATGGATATGTGCCGTCACTATGATTTCTGTGTCTTTTGTAAATTTGAAGCAGACTTCCCATGTGCAAGAGCATATAACCGTTTTGAGCAATCAAAGGAAAAGGAAGCAACCGCAGCGAAAAAAGCTACTACTGCAGCTAAACCAGCAGCGAAAAAAGCTACTACTGCA
>JAAZLE010000018.1 GCA_012799455.1 Clostridiales bacterium
ATGATATTGACTTCCCACACCCACATCTCCGCTCCAATCATCTCTTGCAGAATCTACAAATGCATCAACTGGGGCAAATGCAAGCTCATTTAAATATCCTTTTATACCGAAGTTTTCGTCTACAAAACCAGCAGCTTCACTTGTGCCCATTGCTATACCCAAAACATTCCCTGAGTCTAGTGCAAATGCACCCGCAAGAGCAGCCACATCTCCGTCATTAGCCACTTTCACTGGGCATCCATACTCCTTCTCCAAGTCTTTATATATCCTATGCACTTTCTCAGCATATATTTCATCTGGCACTTTTATGAAAAGCGAAGCAGTTCTCATTTCGCCATCCACTACTATCCCTGCAGACGATACACCTATAGCATCCACTCTGCCACCTAGTGCCTTTAAAGCCTTATCTATGCTATCTTTAATACCTGCTTTATGATACGCAGGATCCGCATTGAGTTTAGGGTGCCAGATATCTTCTGATTCAAAAACAACCTCACCATCTATCGTAGCCGTAACTTTCCTATCAGATCCTCCAGCATCAAACCCAATTTTATATCCTTTTGAATTTCTTTCTACAGCTATTGGCTTTTCACATTCTTTTGGAAAATCTTTTTCTTCTTCAATTCTTACAAATTCAAGAGGCCTTCCATACACTTTAGTCATGAACTCGTAGTCAAAACTTCTTCTCCCTTCTGTAGAATATATTTTACTAAGCCTAGACACCATATTGCTTGGACCTAGGATATAAAATTTATATCCTCCAAACGCCCATAGCATAAACTTTACTATTCTCTCAACATACTCATCATTTTCATACTTTTTAAGTGGAGAATCTATTTTAGTTTTAAAAATCTTAATTTCTCCTTCTCCTCTCTCCAGTGCAATCCAGAGCGGTCTCGCATCGTTTGGCAATCTTTCAAGATAATCTTTATTCCACTTATACATTGAGTAATAATTTGCATCTAAAAACATACCTGGTCCTCCTTCACTACAAATTAAGCTAAATATTTTTAAATCCGTTTCTACAAGTCTCGTATTCTACAGTCAGTATCAAGACTAACTCATATTTAATCTGTTATTTTACAATATAGCCTTACTTAATCTTGTTTTTAACAACATTTTTTATTACATCCGCAGTTTTCATAACAGCATCAACATACTCAGAAGTTTTGCTTTCTTCATATATTAACAGTAAAACTATTTGATGAGGAAAACTAAATCTAGTCGTAATTTTTGCATCTATTAATTCAACCTTATTTTCTTCCAACCAATCGTTTGCCATTTCGCATAGTTTGTCTTCTTTCCCATGTCTAAAAATCTTTATTTTTTTCATTTCATACCTCTTTTACTTTGTCGTCATTATATTCTTAATAAATTTCCATTTTGATCTACGCCTTGGATAGTGTCCACTTTTCAATAAGTGAAATCTTATCGCCTGGTTTTAATGTTTTTAATGGTGATAAAGTTTCTACCTCGTGAATGAGGTGGCTTGTGTATGTTTCCATATTGCAGTGCATGTCTGGATACTCCCCTGCTTCATACTCAACTTCTTTAGTAAACACTGTATCTTCTAGTGTGAATATTGTCTTTAAGTTTTCCACCAGAGTTCCTACTTTTAGCGGACCTTTTGCCTTCGCATCACCACGCAAAACTATCTTGTCATTATGAATTTCTAGCCTCTTGTCTTTGATGTCTGTATAGTGCCAGATAACTAAATTTCTATTAGCTAAATAACCCGTATCTTTCTTACTTAAAGGCACTTCCAGCACCCCACCGTTGCGCAAAACTGACAACCCCCATAGTGCTAACTTTCTATCGCTTACACCTATGTTTGTGATACTCATTCTAACGATTATGGACCCTGAACTTAAAAACTCGAGTTCTAGTACAGGCTGTAGATTTACTACTTCCCAAACCTTCGGAGTGAATGTTATTACATTATCTTTCACAACATAAGCTACTGGATAATTATCTGGATAATATGTACTTTCATCTTCGGGAGAAACCCATATTCTATGGCCACCATATAGATGCCAAACTTTGTCTCCACCGTATATATGACCTGTTTCTTTATGGACTTCATCTTTTAAGTCATGGAACATTATGTCCTTACTGCCCTTGCGGCTCAGCGAAATGATTCTAGGCCCTACATCTAAGGTCACGGAGAGGCATACATCTTTGTGCTCAATATCTAAAGTCTTCCCTAAAAAACAAGTTCCTTCTTTAATTTTTAACATTCTTCTCCTCCAAAATAAAACTCTTATATTAAGGTTCCATAAAAAATCTTTTTACGATTTTAGTGTAAAATACTAGTTTGTCTTGTATATCTGTACGCACAGCGATCTTCCAGTATATACAATGGAAATTTTCACATTGGGAGTTACCGCTTCGGCGCTGTTTTTAACATCTTTAACATACGTATTATATTCTCTAAGGTCTACAAAGTTTTCGTATGTACTAGTCCCGCCGTTTTCCAACCAAACTTCATACATATCTTCAAGAAATGTATCTGACAAGAATATGTCTCCCCAAATATCTGTATATTCACCCATCTTAGAAGGCAAATATACACTGAGATAATGCATTAATTCTTGTACAGAATCAATTAGTAAATCATATGGTTCTGTAGCGCTTGTGCTCATATTATATGCAAACATAGCTCTTTCTTTTTCAAGTTCTGGGTATGCACCAAATGACACTCTTTGCGAGTTCGATTCATTCGAACCTAAAAATGCATAATTATGTGATAAAACTTCATATTTTCTTCTATTATCACTAGGTTTAGCAGACTCAAATACTTCACTAGCCCATGTTGCATCCACAACATACCACCTACCACCTATCATAACGTTATTCCAAGCATGGCTTATGGGAGGATTATCTCTAGTTTGTCCTACAATCCTATAACTATTGATCCCTTCCATACCAGCAAGTAGCGAGAAAGCTTTAGCTATTCCATCACAAACTGCTATACCTCTTAATACTTGGCTAACTTCTCTATTATCATCGAAAATAGCTCTAAATACACCCTCTAAGAAGAAGCTAGTACATGTAGCATCATATCCAGCTCCCGATTGACTTTGTATGAGTAGTTCGTGGTCATATCCCACGTTGTATGATAGCCAGTCATATATTGCGACAATCTTTTCCCTATCATTCATACCAGAAGCATTTATGGTCTTTAGCACTGTCCTAGCAATCGCATATATATCCGCTGCTGAGCTTCCTGCAACTGGCGCTGGTCTATATCCATTCAGCACAGCCCAAACTAACTGGTTGGAAGTTCTCACAGCTAAAGGAGGTAATACATCTATTGGAAGTGTATCAGATTCTCCACGTGGTGTTAGTGCGTAGTTTTTAACTACATTGGCTTCCTGACGAGTATTTATATTTCTATCACTTGTAGGAATGGGAGAGGTATTAAGCTTTAACGTGAATTTGTTTTGTCCCCCTCTAACCTGGGTGTCACCATAAGTTAAAGTGTATGAAGTCGACTCTGCATATGTTGCCATTGATGCAGCGATCAGGTAATACAGGTTAACCTTAGCTGGATCTTCTGTACTAGGCGTGCCTGCAGCTCCAACTGAATACACTCCTTGAGGCAAGCTGCTGTACGTAAATGGAATATATAAATCAAACTGATATTTGTTTACATCTATTTCTAACGCTTCTGGCCTAAAGATTGTAATATAATTCATAAACCTACCAAGATCTTCCATACTGGAGATATACCTATTGATAGTCGGAACTATCTCATCTAAATACGAATGTACAAGAGGAGTTATTGTCCCGCCTTGGTACGATGCTTTTTCAGACCAATTATACCTACTTCCACGCACCCTAACTTCAAAGGTATCTGCAAGTGTTACATCTGTTTCTCTTAAAACTATACTATTTTTACCAAATAGTCCTGCATCTTTCGAGGAATCATAGTTATATGTAGCAGTTTGCCCTCCGCCTAACTCTTTTATTACTTCTACTTCATATGCTGTCTTATATGGTAGCGCATCCCAATACACATATGGAATAACTCTAGTTCCATCTTTTTTGCCTTCTATAGTGAGTCCATAAATATCTGTTCCATGACTAGCAGGAACTACTGTTCTTGTTAACTTCTGGGAAATAATTCCCGATGGCGCCCCTTTGACTATGGCCTCTGCGGTAAAAGAATAATCCCCTGCTTCATCAAAGGCATACTCCAAGTCAGCAACTATAGGCGACATACCAGCTGATAGTCTGTATACTTCTTCTATCCCAGTTGGTGTTGTTATTATCCATTTATAACTTTCTGGTGGATATGTTTGATTTTTATATGAAGCTCCAATTCTGATTACATCACTAGTTGTATAATCACCATCATTTCTTGGGTCAATAGACAGTGCCTCCAACGGATAATAGACATTTATTGGCATAGACTCTAAAATTTGCATTTGTGAAGAGCCACTTTCAAGTTTAACGGTTATACTATACACTCCTGGCGATAATTGACCAGGGTTGTATGTTAATGAGGGATTATCTTGTATCCCCCTACCTTCTATTCTAGTACCACCAAGCGACCAGGTAATTTTAGGAGCGGGATCACAGGTGTTATCCAGTCTTTGTACTGAAAAGCTAATCTGATCAGTATCACCCGTCACGAACTTAAGTTCATTTCCAACCAACTCATTTACAAGCGCAAGCCTATAATTAAGCGGCGAATACTGCACATGTATTAAAACGTTTTGTTTTATTTCTACGTTACTTCCCTCTGCTCTGGATATTGCTGTAATATTTGTAACCCC
>JAAZLE010000019.1 GCA_012799455.1 Clostridiales bacterium
AACCATGATTCTCAATCAATATATGATGCGTACTATCTAGCAAAATTATTCCCATTTGATATAAATATGGACCTAATAGCAGGTTTGCCAGGAGAGAAAATAGATGACTTTATGTTTAGCCTGGATAAGGTAATTGAGCTATCTCCTGCTAATATTACCGTTCATTCGCTCTCTATAAAAAAAGGGTCAGCATTAATGGAAGTTAACAGTAAGAAAGACGTATCGGGACTTGTTTCTGAAATGGTTGATTATTCACAGTTTAAACTCTACAAGAATGGTTATATCCCGTACTATATGTATAGGCAAAAGAACACTTTTGATAACTTAGAAAATGTAGGGTATTGCAAACCAGGTAAACAATGTAGATATAATATAAACTACATGGAAGAAACAAACACTGTAATAGGCATTGGAGCTGGCGCTATGAGCAAGTTTGTGTTCAATGATATTAATCGGATAGAAAGGACAAGAAATAAAAAAAACATAGAACTGTATATAAAGGATATTCTAAGTTTTACTCAAGGATACTAAGTTCTTTTTATCTAAGGTTATACTCGTTACAAGCCATAAAACCTTTGCAAATATTATTAGTTATGTGTTAATATACAAAGCGTGCCTATACCTTGGCTTGTTCGTAATGTGTTTGCTAGGGATATGGTGAATAATCTCATTAGAAAAGGAGTTAAATATGACAAAAGAAAGAAAACAAGAAATTATCAAAACATTTGGAAAAAAAGATGGCGATACTGGTTCCCCCGAGGTTCAAATTGCTTTATTAACAGAAAGAATTCTAGAACTGACTGCGCATTTAAACACTCACAAAAAAGACCACCACAGTAGAAGAGGTTTGCTTAAAATGGTAGGTCAAAGAAGAAGTCTCTTAGACTATCTTAGAAAAAAAGATGTAGAGAGATATAGGGAACTAATAAGCGCACTAGGATTAAGAAAGTAATGTAATAAGCTGAAGAAGAGGGTGGGCGTTAACCCTCTTTTTCTATACAAATTGGAGGAAATTATTAAGATGAAAAAAAGTAAGATATTTAGAACAACAATTGGAGGTCAAGAAGTAAGCGTAGAAATAGGTGGTTATTGTTCACATAGCAATGGAGAATGTTTTATAACATGTGGAGAGACCGTTGTTATGGTAAATGTAACAATGGCTAATTCTGTAAGGGATGGACTAGACTATTTCCCGCTTGGTGTTGATTTCGAAGAAAAAATGTATTCCGTTGGCAAAATCCCAGGAGGGTTTAAGCGCAGAGAAGGCAGACCAAGTGATAAGGCAATTTTAACGTCACGGTTGATCGACAGACCTATTCGTCCATTATTTCCAAAAGGGTTTTATAATGATGTTGCTGTGGTAGCAACTGCATTATCCGTCGACCCCAATATTCCTCCAGAAGCATTGGCAATGGTGGGAAGCTCAATTGCGTTGTCGGTGTCGGATATCCCATTTAACGGACCGACAGGTTCGGTTGTCGTAGGGTATCTAGATGGTAAGTTTATTGTAAATCCTAATATCGAACAAAGGGAACAATCGAAGTTACACTTAACCCTTAGTGGGACAAAGGATGCTATCATGATGGTTGAAGCTGGGGCAAATGAAATAACAGAAAAAGAAATGTTAGATGCCATAATGTTTGGACATGAAGAAATTAAGAAAATAGTAACTTGGATTGAAGATATAGTTAAGGAAGTAGGAAAACCCAAAAAAGCATTTACGCCAAAACTCCCAACCAAAGATTTAGAAAAAGAGGTTAAGGAATATGCAAAAGATAAAATTGCATTTGTTTTTGATACGTTTGATAGAGCGGAAAGAGAAAAGAGAGAAGATGAAGTAAGTGCTGATATCGTTACATATTTTGATGAAAAATATCCAAATTCAAAAAGTGAAATATTTGATATTTTATACAGTATGAAAAAAGATGCTGTTCGAGATATGATTTCGACAAAAAATGTTAGACCTGATGGTAGAAAATTAACGGAAATTAGAGCTATTTGGTGTGAAGTTGACTTACTTCCAAGAGCGCATGGAAGTGCAGTGTTTACTAGAGGTCAAACACAAGCATTAACAATTACTACACTTGGCACAATTAGTGACGCTCAAAAATTAGAAGGTTTGGATGATGATGTGTTTAAGCGATATATGCATCATTATAACTTCCCTCCTTACAGCACTGGTGAAGCTAAACCTATGAAAAGTCCTGGGCGGAGAGAGATAGGACATGGAGCACTTGCAGAGAGAGCTTTAGAACCCGTTTTGCCATCAGAGGATGTTTTTCCGTATGCGATACGTACGGTTTCAGAAATTTTATCGAGTAATGGTTCAACTTCGCAGGCGAGTGTTTGTGGTAGTACTTTGTCACTAATGGACGCAGGTGTCCCAATTAAAGCGCCTGTAGCTGGAATTGCAATGGGACTTATAAAAGACGATGAAAGAAATAAAATACATATTTTATCTGACATCCAAGGAATCGAAGACTTTTTTGGTGATATGGACTTTAAAGTTGCAGGTACGGAACATGGTATTACAGCCATTCAAATGGATATTAAAATTTCTGGAATTAACGAAGAAATACTAACTAAAGCTTTAGAACAAGCTAGAGTGGGAAGACTGCATATTTTATCCATTATGCTAGAAACGATTAAAAAACCAAGAGAAGAATTAAGTGAATATGCACCTAAGATAATTAAATTTAATATTAACCCTGATAAGATAAAAGATGTTATTGGTTCGGGTGGTAAGGTTATTAACAAAATTATTGAAGATACGGGTGTAAAGATAGATATTAGCGATGATGGTCAAGTCTTTATTGCGTCATCTGATACAAAAATGGCTAATGAAGCTAAAAACATTATATTGCGCATATCTAAAGACCCGGAAGTGGGTGATATTTACGAAGGTCCTGTGGTCAAAATACAAGATGATTTAGGTGCTTGGGTTAATTTATTCCCTGGAAAAGACGGAATGATTCACATTAGCAAACTGTCTGATAAAAGGGTTGAAAAGGTTAGTGATGTAATAAAAGAAGGAGACATTGTTAAAGTCAAATTAATTAAGATTGATGAAAGAAAAGGCTGGCTAAACTTAAAGTTGATTAATATAGTCAAGTAGAACGAAGCGTTACTAAATGATAAAGAGGCGGCTACTAAAAATAGTCGCTTTTTTAATTAATTGTATAATGAAGCTAATTAGCAATACATTACGAATCAAATGTTGAAATTTGTTTGAATTTTGAGTGATGCTGCTCGCGAAATTCGGATATATACATTGACTACATTTGATATAGGTGTTAAATTATTTATATGTTATTAATATACGTGAGGTCATGCTCTTACTATAATTATGGATAAAAAATTTTTATTAATTTCGATATTCACTATGCTAACTATAGTTTTATTGTTTACATTAATTGGATGTAAACCTAGTGAGACTATGCAAGTTGATACTAATATTACTGTTTCGGCACTTGAGGATATCGTTTTTTTAAAAGGAGACACACTTGAATGGAAAGATTATACATTAAATGTGTTTTCAGGAGACAATCTATTAGAGCAGACTCGTCTCTCACCAGATATGCTAAAAGATGGTGAACTTGATAAGTTAAATACAATAGGGACAAAAACTCTTGAAGTTTTATACAAAGGAAAAACAGCATTTGTAACTGTAACAGTAAAACAAAAACCAATTGTTACAAAATTTAATGTAACATTTAATGCTGGAGATGGATATTTTGGTTCCAATGAAAGTGATAAGATTATAGTTAAGTCTTTAGCAGAGATGGATGCAGTTATTATACCCAAACGAGAATCTTACGTTTTTGCTGGATGGTTTGAAGATGTTGGGAAGAGTGAAACTCAATATATAACTGGCAAAATCATTACAAAAGATGTGGTTTTACATGCAAAATGGGACTTCCCAGATGATTGGTCTGTTGAATATAAACTAAGCTTAGATGGTGCTATCCAAGACATTGTTGGAGTTAATAAACAAACATTTAAACATGGTTCTGTAATAACATTGAGAGCCCCAGAGAAATTCCCAAGTAATAACTTCATAAAATACATAGTGGAGGCAATTGAGAATAATGTAGTAACGCATTCAGCTCATTATGAGTATATTGAAAATCAAGGAGTTCATATTGAAGTTAAATCCAATCTTAGGATCATTTTAATATACGAAACCAAAACGTTTACAGTCGAATACTTGGCTCTTTCTCCATTGGATAATGCTGTTTTTAGACATCTAGAGACAGGTATTAGATATGGGATGACAAATGCTGCCCATTATTTTTCATTATCTGAAGTGATGGTAGAAGGTCACAAAGTTGAATGGGTAGATACAGAAACCAACACGGTTATCAACGATTTCAAAGTTGGTGTTTTTAGAGATTATACTATCAGAGCAAGATATACAAAGTTAAAATACCAAGTAAGATTTTTAGATGAAAATGAAAATGAAATAATGGATTTTAGAAGAATGGAAGTTGAATATAATACTTTCTTGCAAAATCCTCCATCAACTCCTAGCAAAGATGGACATACAGGTGCGTGGTCGTTACTTATTGCTGGCGTAAAAGAACCAATTAATCTCTTAGAATTTCAAATTAAGTCAGATACTAATATTTACGCAATATATGATGCTAACCAATATACTGTACAATTCAAGTTTGAGATGATTAATAAAGAAGGAGGCTCGCGAGACGCATTAACCATATCTCAGGAATATGAGTATGGAACTGAGCTCTATGAAGTTGATATGATAAACTTATATCAAAACTTAATTATAAACGGACAAGAATATGTTGGTTATAACAGCAAATACATATACGTTAAGTGGCAAGTTAACAGAAAACCCATAGTTTTCCCATACAAAGTTTCACATATTACAGATGAAAGATCTTTAAATGCCGTGTGGGGGTACAAAGATTATATTGTTGATTTTATAATACCACCAATGCATGGAGAATATAACACTATAAGAAAAACAGTTCATCCTAACTCTCAAATTTCTCCACCAAGCTACAATATTGAAGGATATACCATAATTGGATGGCGTCACAATGAAGATTATATTGATTTTAGTACAAACACAACATACAAAGAAAATGATTTAGTTCGTTATGACGGAGTATTTTATCGATGCAAGCAAAATGATACCATAGGAGTAATTCCTTCATCTGGAAGCAGCGAGGAGTATTGGAAGAATGAGGGGACAATTCATCCAAAAGTAGAATTTCATTTTACTGAGTCCCTTCAGCTTGAAGTTAGTGATTTTCGACAATATAGCGATGATCCATTATTAGATAGATCTTTTACGCCAATTCTTGTAGTAAACGAGTATACGATAAGTTTTTACACATGGAAAATAACTGGAACGGATCCAAATTATGAAATTAATAAAAACTTCCCACAATCTACCTTACCAGTGAAGCATGGTGAAACTTTGAAGCCGGATACATACTTTACCGAAATACCTGTATATACTGGAAGAGAAAGTGATTTTAGATATATAGGCTGTTTCACGAATAGCAACTATAGCTCGGAAATAATTGAAAAAGATGTTGAGTTTAGAATTACGGGAGAAATTAGCTTTTACTCTTATTGGACTGATATTTTAGCCGGAACGGAAGGTTTGGAATTTGAATATTATTCAGAAGAAAATAATTCATATAAACTAGTTAACTATAATCCTACAATTAAAAATGTTGAAATAGGAGAGTTGGTTATACCTGAGAAACATAACGGTAAGCCAGTTGTTTCAATTGCTTCGGAGGCATTTGTAACATATGACCATGGAGTTAAGTTTACTACAATATCCATTCCAAGTTCAATCATGCATATTGGCGATATGGCTTTTTTAGGATGTAGTTTCTTAGAAACTATTAACTTAGCAAATAACGATTTTTTTACCGTAGATACACAAGGCTCTCTTTTATCCTCAGACGGTAAAAAAATCTATTTAGTTCCCGCTAATAAAACATATACTAACGAAACATATAATATATCATCTACTACTATTGAAATTGCACCTGGGGCATTTGCAAATTGTAAAACTATCAGTCAAGTTAATTTTTGTAACATGGATGAGAATTTTGACGGTCCACAGTTAGAGGTAATAGGAAAGATGTCATTTTCTAGTTGTGAAAACTTATTATCTTTTAATATCCCAAACTCAGTCACTACTATAGATAGCTATGCTTTCCAAGGATGTTACAAGTTAACAGATATATCAATAGGAAATAATTCCAATTTATACAAGTTGGGTGAATGTGTATTAAGCGATGATAATCCTTGGTATGTTCTTGAATCAAATGAACAGTTGTTTGTAAAATTAGGCGAAATTCTTTTAGCATATAATTATGCAAATAGCCTATCTAGTGACGTGGTAATTCCTGACAATATTATTTCTATAGCAGATGGAGCTTTTAAAACGAATATGCTTGCAAACATACCAAGCAACATAACAAATATAACATTTACTAGCGCAAGTTTAATTAAATTTATTGGTGATGAAGCTTTTTTAGGATGTAATGTTTTAAATATGATTACTATTCAAAAGGACATTAAAGTGGATTTTGCAATAAATACATTTAAGGGCATTCCAACAACCTGTAAATTAGGAGTAAAAGACGTTAGTGCCTATGAAATTGATCCTTTTGTAACAGCATATTTCGATGTAGCAAGCAATACATTGATCGAGTTATTGTAGTATGAGTAAATTTATTTTTGAAAAAGATTCAGAATCTTTTGAATTTCAGCCTATACATAAAAAACTTACTGGTTTCACGACATTTACTAATAGTACATTAGTGCAGTTGATAAAGGAACTAGCTTTAAAGATTACCATAGACGAATTGGTAAAACTTGCCAAACATTATAAAACTATTAATACAGAGCCTACTGTTTTAGAACTGATGGCGATTGATGGGTTTAGAAGTACGGATGAATATGTCTTAAATTCTTATATTAATAAGATTGAAATATCATCTAATAATCCACATATAAAAAAATCTCTTGATATATATAATAAAATTAATACGAAATACAACGTACCTAGTGGGAGAACACTGGAATCGTTTTTTGAGTTGGCAATATCCGAACTATCATCCCAAAATCTTGGTACAATTAAGGCTGGTAAAAATAATGATATACTTTTTTGTTGCAAGGGGACTGGAGAAAAAGAAAGTAAAAATCTTTATATTAATATTAACCAGGCTACTTCATTTAGTAATGATATATCATCGGTAGAAAAGGTTGTGTATTTATCTGCTGTTAACGGATTCGAGCCCCTAGTTATAGTTGAAAATACGATTAATAAAGAGACATCCCATGAAACAATTGCCGAAATTTCAGACAAGATGGATATTTCCTGTATATTACAAATACCGTTTATAAACAATTCTACTCATATCAAAGGTGTAAATGAAGTCGTTTTGTTAAAAACCTCTAATTTTAAATCAAAAGGCAAAGTGGAGCATAATTATGGTGATAGGATTTTACTAGTGTTTACAGGACAACAAGACCCATTTAAAGGTTTGGATTTTTGTAACCTCGCAAACGAAGGGGCTTTTTACCATTTTGATGTTAAACCATATACTTGTGAATATGGGCTTTTTAATGCGCTTGCACAAATAAGCAAAGGAGTTGACATTGTATTTGATAAGTTGCCAGTAAAAACAGCTAGTTTTGATGATTTCTTTTTGAAACCGACGCAACAAGTTATCGTCGTGCCGATTAAGCTGGAAGAAAAATTTGCTTTTACGGAATTTTGTGAACAGCGTGGTTTTTCAGTTTTTGATGTTGGTAAAATTGTAAAAAATAAAGCAATTAGACTTATTAAGGGACCTATAACAATATTTAATGTATCTCATAAATTGCTATTTGATAAATACGATGAAACCGTTCTACGGATTGAAAATAATAGTAGCGCAAAGTGCAGATTGTGTGATAAGAAACTAAGTATAATTAGCGATAATGAGTGCTTAAAGTTTGATATATTTAGAGGTGGTAAAACTGCTATGCCGCAGTTTATTGGGGAGAGGCAAAATACAAAATCACAAGCGATTATGTTTATGTTTAATGAAGAAGAGTTTGGTTTACTAAAAGTGTTTTTTGCGTCAGATGTTGCGTTTGAAAACAAAAGTGTGTTTATCAGTGTTTTAGAATCAATATTATTTTCGATTTTGAAACTTGTATTATTAGGCGTGCCAACACATCATATAGCGACAACAATTTCCATTTATTATCCAGCCATTTCAGGGAATATGGGAAAAATTTTAGAGGCAGTTCTTTCTATATTTTATACACAAATGATTTTATCAATTCCTACCATTAAGTGGGATATAAAAAAAATTGAAAGTTGTGAAAAACTACATGTAATATCGCACGCAGTTGGTTATTCAAATAGTACAACAATTTCAAATCAATTTAGAGTAGGACAAAAACTATTTTATTTCCCTATAGAAAAGGATGAGTTTAATGTTCCAGATTTACGATATTTCCTTAAATTAACAAGTGCAGTTAATATGCAGATTGTTTCAGGTAACATACAATCGGCAATCTTGGTTGAGTCCTCTATAAGTGAATCAATATTATCTTCAATTGTTGGTAATGGGCTGGGATTGTCTTTTGCCCTAAGCGAAGATAAATATATCCACGAAGGGGGTAAGGGAGGCCTTCTAATAGCAGTTTCAGATATTAAAGAAATGGGATCTCTGAAAAGTGTTTATGTTGGAGTTGTTGATGCGACGGGCGTTCTTAAAGATATGAAGGGGCAGTCATATAATGCAGAATATAATATAGTCAAAGAAGCAAATATAGATTTCAGTCAAGAAAAAAACGTATTAGCCATTACAATGAAAAATACAGAAACTAACAACCAGTTCTTTAATAAATATCTCAATAATCCAGAAGCGTTGATTTTGACGTTTGATAGGGTTTCTGGTGAAATTTTTAAACAAATATGTTACAAAGCGGGTTTCAATGTAAATATACGGAATTTCAATGATGCTATTTATATAAATGATATGTTTATACGTGGATTAAGAGTAGATATTTCCAAAGCAAATGTTATCATATTGTGTGGACAAAACATAAGTAAGCATCAGTTTGCGGGAGATGTTATGTATTCTATTTTAAAACGTCCTGAAATTCTTGATGCGATAAATGAGGTTGTAATTAGAAACTTAGGATTAATAATGGGGTCCGCTGAAGGTACGAGAACTCTTTTTAGATTAGGCTATTTACCATATGGCACTGCGGAGAACTTACCTGTTGATTTTATTGAAAATAACATTGATGGGATAAAAGCGTTAACACAAAAAATACGTGTTTCTATTAATAAGCCAGTTTGGCTGACTACTGCTAAAATAGGAGCTATTTACAATGTCGCGTGTCCTGAAAATAAAATGAAAGTTAAATTCGAAGACAGGTTAAAGATTGATTTGATTAAAAATGCACAGATTTGTTCCCAGTATGTAGATGATCGAGGTGATGTTACTTCAAAAATTTTAGATAATTCACTAGGTTCTTCTTTTGCAATGAGTAGTATAATGTCCCCTACAGGCAGAATAATTGGCTTCTTTCCCCCAATTGAAAAAACTTATCATATAAAAGATGGCACAGCAAATATTCTTGACGGGATGTTTAAAGATGCAAAAGATTACTTTTTTAGCCCTAAAAGATAATATTCATTAAAATAAGTGGATAAAGTCAAATAGATTGGTGCGGTCGATGGGACTTGAACCCATACGGTATAACCATACGCCCCTCAAACGTACGCGTCTGCCAGTTCCGCCACGACCGCAAAGCACTAGTACTTACTAGAATTGGATATATTGGTGCGGGCGACAGGACTTGAACCTGCACAGCCTTGCAACCATTAGAACCTGAATCTAACGCGTCTGCCAATTCCGCCACGCCCGCAAGTACTAAGTTGTATATTATTACAAGCAATAAATTTTGTCAACATAATAATAAAAAATCCTATTAAAAACAAAAGTTATACGCTTTAAGTATATATTGAAATATCTTTAAATATTGCACAGAAGCACCGATAGATGTATAATAAATATGTAACCAATGAGAAAACAAAATGATGAACTATACGCTATGAAGTTAACTTCATTCGATACTGTTTTATGTGGAAATAATTCTTTTACAATAACTATACACAGGAGGATTTTGTATGATTACCAAATTTAAAACTAAAAACTATGGTGATAATAAGCGAATAGAAAGAGTAATTACAAGTAAATTAGAAGTGCTGAATAAATTTGTACCAGAAGATACTATTGCTACAGTAATGTTAAAAAGTTTTGGAAAAGAAGGTGAACAATATAAATTTACATTAGAAATCAGTATCCAAGTTAAAGGTCAAACTATTAGGTCAGAACACACATCATATAATATGTGGGATAATATAGATATTGTTATACCAAAACTAGAGTCGCAACTTACAAAAATAAGAAAGAAAAAAGGAGAATATAATACTAAACCTAACAGCATTATTGTTGAAAGTGAAGTAGATTTTCCCTCAAATGAAAATTATAACAACAAAATCGTAAAAGTTAAAAATTATAATATATCAATAATTACACCTGATCAAGCAATAGAAGAAATGGAGCTTTTAGATCATTCGTTTTATGTGTTTTTGAATGCAGAAGATAATAAGGTATCCGTTGTTTACAAGCGTATGGATGGCAACTACGGGTTAATTTCACCGGAGTACTAATTTTATATGGAAGTTGGTATTTCTACAGCATCATTTTTTACAAAGTTTCCTACTGAGAGAACTTTTGAAATAATCAAAAATCTTGGATTCAATATTTGCGAGGTTTTTTTAACGACTTTTAGAGAATATACCCCGCAATTCGTTTCTCTTTTTAAAGAAAAACTTGATGGAATTAAAGTGTTTAGTATTCATACGTTAAATCAACAGTTTGAACCAGAGTTATTTAATATTATGGCCCGAACCAGAGAGGATTGTGAGGTTTTTTTTACGCAGGTAGCATATGCAGCTAGTGAGCTTAATGCAAACTATTATACGTTTCACGGTCCTGCAAAGTTAAAAAAACGTAAATATACCCATAACTATCCTTGGATAGCTGAGCGGTTGGAACATCTAAACAAAATTTTGTTTGATTGCACAGACGGCAAGTGTGAATTAGCATATGAAAATGTACATTGGACATATTTCTCTGAACCAGAGTTTTTCGGTGAATTAAAGCGCCTTTCGCCAATTAAAGGATGTTTAGACATAAAACAGGCTAAACAATCAGGTATTGATGTTTACGATTATATTAAAGTAATGGGTGATCGCATAGTAAATGTACATGTATGTGATTACGATGAAGAAGGGAACTTAAAACTACCGGGTCAAGGGACTTTTGATTTTATAAAACTATGCTCGTCCCTAATAAGCATAAACTATAATGGTCCTTTAATTATCGAGGTATATGCAAATAACTATAATAATCTAGATGAGATTATAGTTAGTAAACAGTATTTGGAATACTGTATAAATACTGCTAAAAAAATATCTAAAAGTAATAATTAATAAATTGTGTACGGAGGGAAAAATGGCACAAGAAAAAAAATTTATAAAATTTGACTACAATTATATGATGGAAAATTACATAGGGAGTGAAGGAATTACCGAAAAAGAACTTGTAGCAACAAAAATGTTACAAAAGAAAGCTGTCATTAGCTTGAAAGAGGATAGGGTTTCCAATGGTAATATGTTGGGATGGCTGGATCTCCCGCATAATCAAAAAGATGTTATACGTGATATTTTATCTACTGCCAAACAAATTAGAAAAGCAGAATATTTTGTTGTTTTAGGAATAGGTGGCTCTGCTCTAGGCATAATGTCTTTATTTCAAGCTCTTTGTCATTTACATCATAACGAGCTAAAAAGGTCTAAACGTAAAGCTCCTAAGTTTTATGTCGAAGACAACATAGATCCGGAAAGGATGCAAGCATTGTTGGACATAATTGATTTAGATAAAACTGTTTTTAACGTTATAACAAAAAGCGGATCAACATCCGAAACAATTAGTCAGTTTTTAATTATTATGGATATGCTGAAAGAAAAGTATGGAGTGAATGCAAAAAATCATATTATTGCTACAACTGATGAAACTAGCGGAAATTTGATTAATATAGCTAAAAAAGAAGACCTAAAAACATTTTATATTCCTAAAGATGTTGGTGGCAGATTTAGTGTTATATCTCCAGTTGGACTTTTCCCTGCAGCAGTATTAGGTATGAACATTAAAGATATTCTAAGAGGCTGTTTAGACATGGAAAAGTCTTGCAGGAAAGCGAATATGTTTGAAAATATGGCATTAGCATCTGCTGTAACTCAATATATTATGTATAAAAAGGGTAAGAATATTAGTGTAATGATGCCATATGCAGATAGTTTAAAACTTATGGCTGATTGGTATTGTCAGTTATGGGGGGAAAGTTTAGGAAAAGCAAAAAACCTCTATGGTGAGACCGTTAACGTAGGTCAAACCCCAGTAAAGGCGATTGGTGTAACGGATCAACATAGTCAAATTCAATTATATACCGAAGGTCCCTATGATAAGATAGTTACGTTTATTAATGTCGAGGAATATAGATCTAAAATTACTATCCCAGGTGGATATGAAGAATTTCCATCTGTTTCATTCTTATCAGGACATACTCTTAATGAATTAATTTCCAGTGAAAAGAAAGCTACAGAGTACGCACTTATGAAAAATAAAAGACCAAATAGAACAATTACATTACCTGCAGTTAATGAATATTACTTGGGTCAACTTATGATGTTGATGATGCTAGAAACTGCGTATATGGGGTATTTTTTAGAAATTGACGCATTCAATCAACCAGGAGTAGAGGAAGGGAAAAATGCCACATATGCATTATTGGGACGAAAAGGTTACGAAGCTAAAGCTAAAGAACTTAGGTCATCTAAACCAAAGTCTCAAAGATTTATAATTGAGTAAGATTGGAAAATCGAAAAATACTATATTTATAAATATTAATAGGCTGTTATTATGTTAGAAGTAAAAAATCTTACAGTTAAATATTTTTATGGAGCCTATGGCGTTTATGATATTAATTTTTCGTGTTTAAATGGCGAAAAGATTTCAATTTTAGGCGAAAGTGACGCTGGTAAAACTACTATAGCAAAAGCAATATCTGGACTTATTGAAGATGGTCTAACTGGTTCTGTTGTTTTGAACGGAAGTGATTTAACTAAAACCAAGATTAAATTTAGAGATATACAACTTCTATTTCAGGAAGGAGGCTTCTATAATAGTAAATCAGTAAAGTATAATCTAATTAAGTTGTTTAGTATTAGGAAGAATCACAATAGTATAGCCGAAGATAAAGTAGTAGAAGCACTAAGACTTTTAGGTCTTCTACATGTTATAGACTGTCCTATTAAAAAACTGAACAATGTAGACAAAACTTTGTTAAAATTGGCAAGATTAATGCTTCGCCAGCCAAAACTAATAATAATTGATGATATTTTCTCGAAACTTTCTTCAGAAGAAAAGCGATGTATATATGCAACCATATACGATTTAAAAGATCTTTTTATTTTTCAATGTCCATTATTATTTCTTACAAGTTCTCCAAACGAAGCTCTATACGTTGGAAGTAAGATTATGGTTATTAGACAGGGATTTATAGAGCAGTTTTCAGAAAAAAAAGAAGTTATTAATAATCCTGCAACGCTATATGTTGATAAATTAATGAATAAAAATAGAAATTTTATTCCACTAAGCAAAATTCAAGCTTTAATTAACAATATAAATCTAAGTAATTTACCAGTTAACAATTCTTTTGAAGATTTAATATGTTCATACGTAATTGAAGAAACATCAGACATTAACAATGCAATAAAAGTAAACCCTAAAGATATTCTGTTTTTAGATGGTTATTATTTAATTATTACCGATATAGGACGTTTCTTAACGCATAAATTGAAAGATTACTACAATGTTAGAATTCATGAAGATATACGCTTTTATGATTCTAGTACAGAAAAAAGAATTGACAGGCTAACACATAATTGATAATCTATAACTATAAATTAATCAACCTAAATCGATGATAAGTTCGGAGAGGCAGCTTGGTGTTATATATATTCATTATTTAACATTTTACTACGCTCTCTGCATGGGAGTGTTTTTTATTTTTTCAATGAATAGAGGTGGCAAATGGATAGGGTAGCCGTAATAGCAATTATAATTAAAGAAAATAGGTCTATTGCTAAAGAAGTACAACAAGTTTTGTCAGATAATGCGGATGTAATTAAGGGCAGAATGGGAATTCCAGATATTGAAAATAACCTCTTTATGATTAGTGCAATAGTTAAATGTAGTATGGAAAGGATTTCAGCAATAACTGGAAAACTTGGAAGAATGAAAAATGTAACTGTAAAAACAGCAATAAGTGATGTATCTTAAATCAAATTATTAGGAGTTAAAAATGAAGAAAATTAAATTATTATTGGTAGTTTTATTAATGTTAGTGTTAATGTTATCATTTTCGGGTGTATCATGCGCAAAAGAAAATGAGGGTATCAAGAATGATGCAAATATAGCACTAAATGGAGAAAAAAAAGATGTAGTAATTGCAGTACCAGACGGGGCTCCAGCACTTGCAATAGCTAAAATGATTGATGATAACGTTCAACTTGAGGGTTATAACATAACTTATAAAGTAATAGAAGGTGGAGCAACCGCGATTAGTGCTGCCGTAATAAACAATGAGGTAGATTTTCTTGTTGCACCAACGAATTTAGGCGCCATATTACATAATAAACTTAAACCTAATGGTACTCAATTTAAACTAATTGCCAATGTGTTTAATTCATTATTATATATTGTAGGAACGGATAACACAGTAAAGAATCTTGAAGATCTAAAGGGAAAAGTTGTTTATAACATCGGGGAAGGAGCTACTCCCGATTTAACATTTACATATGTTTTATCTAAAAAGGGAATTAAATATTCCAAAACAGAAAATCCAGAGTTGTACGAGATTGGTATACAATATGTTATAGATGGACCTACAGCAATTAGTTTATTAAATAAAGGAACCGCCCAATTTGCCATATTAGGGGAGCCTGCTGTTACGACTGTTATCAATGCAAATAATGCAAATATTGCTTCAGAATTATTTAGTTTAAATGAACTTTGGAATGGAGCAACTGGCACAACTAACGGCTTTCCGCAAGCAAGTTTTTTTGGCATTGGTGATGCATTAGATGATTTAACACTTTTGAATTGGGTTTCTTTAAAACTGGAAGAAAGTGTTAATTGGGTACATCAAAATCCGAACGATACAGAAGTTGCATTAAAAAATAAAAATGCTTGGAGTTCACCCGTTAAAATTAATGCAGAGTTACTGGAAAGAACTAATATGGCATATATCTCGAGCGCTAATGCGAAAGTTGCTATAGATGCGTATTTAAAGGTTCTTTTCGATAAGGATAGTAAAACTGTTGGAGGGACTTTACCCGGGGCTGATTTCTACATAAGTAATTAATTAGTTCAAATTAGTA
>JAAZLE010000114.1 GCA_012799455.1 Clostridiales bacterium
CAAAAAAGGAAACTTAGTTTCATATTAGCCTTTCGGAGCACATCTACGCTAAAGCATCAAGCATCTCAATATATTGTAGCCATAGCAACAAATCAATACTTATTATGGCGTTAAATATGTTATTTAGGTTTTCTAAAAACAAAAATATAAGCATAAAAAAACGACATGCTCTTTGCAAGCAGCATCGCAAGAATCCACTCAAGCCTTATGTGTTTGCACTTACAATCCGTACACCTTTTAAATTTTCCGTACAGTTAGCAAAAATTCCGCACACCTATTCTAACCACTTGTTTTTGTGTAAAAGAGTGAATTTTGTATAATCTGAGTAAAATGAAAAAGTACGAACTATTCAATATCATCTAAAGCTACATGTTTGGTATAACACCAATATTAAACTTATGTATTGGAAGTAAAACCTAATTATTTATGCTTCCTTTTAGCTAAACATTTTCTTTTTTTAGCTGGCTTTATAACATTACTTTCTGCCTCTTCTATGTTAAGCAGATACTCTTCTTTATTAATGTGTGGACTTTCTAAATCTGTTATGATATCTGCTTTTTCTTTAAATAACTTTATCCAATTATATTGCGGAAACGCCTCTATAATTCCTATTAACACATCGGAGGCACACATGATTTCGTACTGATCTGCATCCTTCAAAAACTCTAATGTTTCTTGATAATCCTTTGTTAGTATTTCTTTTAACTCAGTTAGCCCTACTAAATCAAAGTAATTTTGGTCATATAAAGATTGTCGAACTCTTAACATTTCTTGTATCTTTTGCTTTAACATAATAATTCCCTCTATTTGCATCCGAGATTCTTATTAGGTTTGAAATCCTAAAAAGTACTATCAGTTTTCACAAGTGATTAATATTTTAGAGAAGTTATTAAACTCATATTAAGTTCTATTGCTTGTGTTTCTTATGCTTTTTACTTACTTTATACCTAGTGCTTAATAGCCCTGATACATCTACATTTTTAATTATATGATTAACATCTATTCTTGGATTGGTCTCATCTCTTATATCTTTGTTTGCCGATATTAGATCTTCTAACCATTGTTGGTTAATTGCTTCCCCATGGTTTTTATCTTTTCGCTTTTGTGATGTTCACCCCAAAAGCGAACTTTACATTCGGTTGCTCCTTTTCCCCCTTCACACATTCGTGCGTGGGGGAGCCCCCGTTTTATCGCTGTAAGTTGTTTTGCGGCTTTGTTTGCCTTGGCAAAAGCCTACCACGCCCAAACTCCCGTCAAGAACCTTTCGCGGCATAAACCGCCGTTTAAATGCGTTTGAAACGATTGCCTAAAACGAAATAAAAATTTATGTTTTGAACCCGTAAAGGGCATATTAATTATTTTTGAAACTCCGAAAACAGACGATAAACACGAGAAAACACACTATTTAGCGCATTTTTAGCAAAAGAAAAAGCCAAACCCAAACTAAGTTGTTCGGATTTGGCTTTTAATGGCGGAGAGAGTGGGATTCGAACCCACGGAGCTATCACTAACTCACACGATTTCGAGTCGTGCGCATTCAACCGGACTCTGCCATCTCTCCATGTTTTCATTATACTACAATGTTTTTGATTAATTGTAAAATAAAATCGTTAAAACCACACTAATAGCGCATAAGCAACATGCAGTACTGCATCTAAAACACCAACATGTGTACCAAAGTTGCAAAATGATGACGCTATGATTAATTAACATTTATTTTTAAGTATGGTATAATTGAAAAACATTATATTCACGAGGTTTATATGAGGAAAATAGTTGCAGTCGTTGGAAATTCACTTGCTAATGAAAATTCAGTTAATTATAAATTAGCCTTTGAAATAGGTAAATTGCTTATTGACAATGGTTATAGATTGCAGTGTGGCGGATTAAATGGTGTTATGCTAGCTGCATGCAAAGGAGCGCATGCTTCAAAAAAGTATAGAGAAGGTGATGTAATTGGCATTTTACCAGGATTCGACTCCACTGTTCATAACCCTTACGTTGACATCCCTATTGCAACGGGACTCGACCTTTACAGAAATGTAATTGTAGCAAATGCTAATGCTGTTATAGCTGTAGGTGGCGGGAGTGGTACTCTTTCCGAAATTGCTAACGCCTGGGCTATGCATAAACTAATTGTAGGACTTACTCCTTCCGAAGGCTGGGGATCCAAACTCGCAGGAGCTCCTCTCGATTCGAGAATTAGATATAACGGCGGAAACGATGGGGTCGCTGAAGATAAAATATACGCTGCAGCCACGCCAGAAGAAGCTCTAAGTATTATTAATGATAAAATTGACTATTATATAAAATCATACTCGGGAATCACACCACATAACTAATATTATAAGCCCTATACTTAACATAAAGGAGCGCTTAACCATTGACAACACTCTATGCTATATGCGCGCTTTTATTTAAAATGTTGAAGTTCACATAATATTAATATATAATAATCTTACGTTTATTCAGTAACAAAAGCGTATGAGGTAAAGATGAGAAATCTATACGAACAGAAAAAAGTTGTTATACCTATAATATGGACATTTGTCATGGCCTTGATTGCAGGCTTGATTTTTATCGTTTTTTATCTAAACTATTTCATAATTGATGCCTCTATTTTCGGCTTTAAAGCCTATGACTTTCACGATGTCACCCGTACTTTTGAGTATGATGAAATCGATGAAGGCGAGTTCATGACTCATATCCCTGCAGGTAGTAAAATACTCGTTAAAAACTATGACGGAGAAAACGACCCACTAGTTAAAAACGATCTTTTTGCCTATTATGTTACCGAAAACACCGTCAACACCATTATCACTCAAGTTTTTATTGATAAAGTCGTTGATGAAGAAACAGGGATTGCAACATATTACTCTCATAACGTTGACGATATGGAAATTAACGAATACACCATAGACTCTGGGAAAATATTAGGTAAGCATGTTACATCTATCAAAGTACTTGGTACAATTTCTAAGTATCTAACCTCCTCTACTATTGTCGCAATTGCTTCATTTGCTGGAATTTCAATTTTCTTAATAGGGATTCCTATCCTGATTGCAATACTACAAGCTAGACGCAATAAATTAGGAAGCCCGTTTCCAGAAGGAGTTAATGTAGAAAGACTTTCCACTGAAAATTTATACATTTACGAAAGTTTAGCAGCATTTATTAGATCCTCAGGGATGAAACTTAAACCAGGTTTTGACTGCGATCTTGCGTATATAGGAAGATACCTATTCGGTATTTTACACTGCACAAATGGTCATATGTACTTTAATATTAATAAAAATTTCCAAAGATATGATAACCGTGTAGATCGCTCTGGCTATATTTGCATACCTCATGCAGCGAACCTTGAAAAAGCAAAACAACGCATTAATAGCATGTACCGCGCATACTTTTTAGATATAGCTCATAACGAACGAAATCGCGCTATGCAAGCTCAAAGCAAAGCAAGAAGACGTGGATAAATTATTCGCAGATATATAAGAGATTCAGTTTAAAAAAAGAGCTAAACCGCTCTTTTCCCAGCCTTTATTAACAAAAATAAGCCTATAGTTAGTCAAGCTCGTCTAACGAAAGCTCAAACCCTTTTATAAACTTTTCCATAAAATATTTAACTTCAGGCAGTTCAATCGCATCAACTTGTGCCTTATTACTTTTTTTAGCTTTTGTAAATTCTTTATTACCCGACTTTAGTTCTTCAATACATTTTACATAAGCAGCTATTTTATCTGCAGCCTTTACAAGCTCTGCTTCATATGAGTCTTTATCTACCGATATTACTTCTTCAAAAGCGTCTTTTAGTTCATCAGGTAGCATGGATATAATCTTATTATTCGCAACACTTTCTAAGCTTTTGTATGCCTCGTTTAATTCTTTATTGTAGTACTTTACTGGAGTCGGTAAATCGCCTGTTATAACCTCACTTGCATCGTGAAAGATTGCAATACTTACACATTTTCCAACATCAGCACTACCATTAAATATTTTATTATTAATTACGGCGAGGCCAAATGCAATTTGTGCAACTTGTTCGCTATGCTCCATGATATTTTCAGGGATTATGGAATGCATTAAGCTCCATCTTTGAATGAACTTCATTCGACTTAAATATGCATAAAAATTATAATTCATGACTCTATCCTTAAAAAGCTATAACCAGCATTCCTATTATATTTCTACTTCTACCTAGCCCATCTTAACAATAATTCTAAGTAATGTGTCCATAGCGGCATCTGCAATATCTGCAGTTTTATTTAAGTGCCTATAAACTTCTCTGTACTTAAATATTTTTCTGTGGTCTTCTTCTTCAAAGAGTTTAGCTAATATTTTTGTTGTCATATGCCCAACTTTATTTTCAAGCGACTTAACATATATTGCTTCATCTTGACAGATAGATTTATGTTTTTCCATGTGCGAAATAGCAAGCACCATGTGTTCTGTCATATCTAAAAGGGCACCCGTTAGTTCAATCATATTTTCATCAGGAGTTAAATTGAAAACACGAATTTCATCAACCGATGTTTTAGCATAATCTAATACTTCATCAAGCTCACTACTTAGTTTATAAAGGTCTTCTCTATCTATTGGAGTGATAAAAGTATTGTCTAATTCATCTGTTAAAATTCTTCTAGCCATATCTCCTTCTTCTTCGATCAAGATAACCTTTTTGCCCAGCTCATCGTCATGAGTAATACAGTACTCGTATAATGTTTTCATTCCTTTTGACACAATTTCTGTCTGTGTTAACAACATATCATAAAAGTTGTCTCTTTTTTTACTTCTAAATTTAAACATCTTTCTCTCCTTATTCAAAGCTGTTCGCTTAAAATTAATATGTGTGTTATTTCGTTATTATAGCGGTATGCCCATTATTGTAGCCATAAGAGCATAAAATCCAGCTCCAAATAATGCAGCTATCGGGAATGTGGTAACCCAGCCAGTCGCGACTTTTCTTGCTCTTGCCCATTTAACCGCATTCATTCTATCAGCTGTGCCTGCACCAATAATTGATGCTGTCATGGCTTGCCCAACCCCTAGCGCAATTCCTGCAGTGTTACTAACTGTTGATACAATACTTGCAGTCAATTGAGCGGTTACAGAGTGTATGGGACCAACATTAAATAATTTCTTTCCTGTTGTCATTATTATTTTTGTACCACCAGTCAAGATACCAATCATCATAGAGGACGCAATAATGATAACTACCCATGTCATAGTATTTCCTCCCATGTTGATTAAACCAATAGAGGAAGCAAGAAGCACTACGCCAAACGTTTTTTGCCAGTTATTAGAAGCAAAAGATCCCGACAGAAATATAAAGTTAATTCTTTGTACCCAGACTAAAATATTACCAACATGTCTGTTCGGACCTTTACTTGCTAGTTTTTTGATTATTTTTAGTAGAACAAATCCAAGTATAAACGCAACAAGTGGCGCAATGGCAACCATAGCAATTACATTTAAAATTACGTAGCCCTTCCAATTTACAGATAAAAAGCCCATGTTCACTATCCCTGCACCAATGATTCCACCAATTAGAGTATGGGTAATTGAGTTAGGAAGTTTTGCAAAGTAAGATATCATCGCCCAAAGAAGCGACCCCATTAGCCCTGAAAATAAAAATACAAACCCTTCCTTCCCAGTAGGTAGTGTCGTTATAAACAGTTGTGTCCCTAGTTTATTTGCAACCTCAAGTCCTACGCCCCCAGAAACCATTAGTGTTGTAACTAATGAAAAAATAGGCACAGTAAACTTAATAAGCGCGGTAAGCAAAAGTGCGGTTTTAGGCTTAGTTGCTCTGGTCACGATCGTAGTTGAAATTGCCAGAGAACCATCATTATAGCCCATATACATACTGTATATGACCACAAAAAACATTATAAATATTCCGTATCCACCCATAATTTAAGCCCTTACTGTCCTTAAATACCTATTCTAGTTTTTTCGCACATTTGTTTAAACATATAAATACTGTCAAAATATAATACTATAATAAGTGTTTTAAGTCAATACGCAAAACTGTCATAAAACGCATAAATTGCGCATTTTGCACCCCTAATTTGCTGTTTTAGTTTATGAATGCATTATATCCTAAACTCATTTTAATCCTCTCTACATTCTAGTTTTTTTGCAAAAAAATAGAGAGGCGAACCTCTCTATTTTGATAAGTAAACTATGCTTGGTTTTAACTAGCCACGACGCTCCCTATTCCTTTGAGCAATTATATATGCACGTTCATAAGGACTTAAGTTTGGATCATTATATACATCTGAATCATCGTAGTATTTCTTCTCTACTTTGTAATCGAACTCGTCATAGTCATAATCATATTCTTCGTCATCATCCTCATCATCAGCTTTAGTACCGTTGATGTTAATAACGCCTATTAGTACGCTGGTTGCTACAACAATAGCTCCCCATATTAATAACCAAATTCTAGTTGGGAATACGGAAATAACCGCAAACAATAAATTATTACTGTTTAGCCATGCGCTATTTTTATATCCTAACATACCTCTTGAAGTATTGCTTGGAGCTAAAACTAATGCTGTATTGTTTGGGTCTACCTCATCAATGTTAATAGCAATGTAAATAGGAGCACCTACAACGTTTTCATCAGCTACAATCTTTCTCAAAGTCCCTACTATACTTGGGCCTATTCCTTTAATGATTGGAGCGATTAAACCATACATGCCAGTTCCTTGTAACAGTTCACCTACTTTGATTTCCATAGGATTTCCATCCATGTCTAAAACTGACCAGGTTACTCCACCTTCAGGATCTTCTCTTTCCTCAAGAGGATAGTAAGGATCGCCACCGTCTGGATCTTGTTTTATTATATTACCTTCTGAATCTTTAATAGTTACAGTGACTTCTTTCGGAATATAGTTATAGTCCATTAGGTATGGTAATTCCTTGTTAATATCTCTTTCATTGAAAAGCAAGTGAATTAGTACTGGAATTGTTAGTCTTGAACCGTCTGCTAGTCCAATCCAAGGACCTGTAGATGTGTATGATGCATAACCATTTTTATCAATGTTTGTAAAGTTTGTGTGAATTAAGGTCTTGATGCGCTCATTTTTATACCCTTCTTTCAAGTAAGTATCTAGTTCCACATCATTATCAAGATTTCCATTTTCATAGTTTAAAGTAATAAAGTCGCTTAGTAACTTACCATTAACTTCTGCTTGATCTTCAAAGTTTTCTCTAACATCATCAAATAGCAGAGTCCCAGATGTTGCATCATCTAAAATACCAGGTAAAACAATGTCGATAGCGAACCATAATCCTGATGTAAATATGAATGCCACTAGCACTAAAGCTATTAGACCATTTTTTGCAGTTTTTCTTGTTCCTGATTTTTTGTTTTTAACTTCGGTTACAATAAATGTAATTAAGTATGCTAGGAAAAACACCACTGCTAGTATTAAGCCTATGAAAACCCAAAATCCATAACTATTTCCTTCCTGTATTATCTTAATTGAAGAAAGAACAGTAAGCGCAATTAATGCAGGAAAACCAATGACAAATAAAAATATTTTAAGTACTGTTTTCATTTTATTTACCTCCTGCCTTCACTGTAAGTTTTTTGTATTTTTCATCAATGTATATAGTCATTGCATATGCAGCGAATATCATTAATGTACAAAATGCTGACCATTTAACAAGCCTGTCTCTTAGAGCAAATAATGGATAATATTTCTTTCCCATCTTCTCATTTGCATCAAACCAGTCTAATTCTTTTAATACTTCATGTCCGTTTGGTGCAGGCTCTCCAGAAGCATCCAATGTAATTAGACCTACTCTGGGATCTTCTCCTTCATCATCAACTAAAACTGACCCTACTTTTGCGCCATGTACTTTTGCATAGTAGTTTGCATATGCATATGCCTTTAGCCCCTCATCTTCTATAAAATAGAATACTGGATATGTGGTGGGGGATTGATATGAACTAAATCCTTCAAGTAATGAAAATATAAATGCTTCATCAATGGTAGTTTCGGTACTGCTTGGATCAACTAGTTGTCTTAATGTTCCACCGAGCCCCATTCCATTAACTAGTGTGATTAAATCTGCAAGTTTAAGATTTTCAGTTAAAAGCTCTGCAATGTTAATACCACCTAAATCAATGCCAAAAGTAGAAAGCATGCCTATCAAAGAAGCTACTTCATCGTTATCGCCTAATTCTCTGCCAAGCACACTCAAAACTGCATCTAACTTTGCAGGTGATAAGAAATATTTCTTAGCAGTTCCTTCTTCTCCATATGCTAAATCATATTCTTGTGGAGAATCTATATATTCAAAACCTTCCATTGCAAATGTAGACTCAGGATCTCCATTTTTATATTTATTCCAATCAGAACCAGAATCAGCCTCCAGTGCAGTAATAGCATTTTTCAATGCCTGATTTATTGTTATAATAGGTTCAGGATCGTTCTTATGCTCTTCTTCAAAGGCATATTTATTCTCATAATAATCTCTTAAAATCTTTCTGGCTTGTTTGACACTGAAAACATATCCATCAGCATACATGCCGTTTGGGCTATACCATGCAGCATCGTCTTCGTTATGTACAGTTTCAGAACCATCAGTATTTTTCCCAGAATAGTTTTTGCCATTAAATTCTTTGAGATTATATAACTTCATAAACGCATCGACTGCATCACCTACTTCGCCAGACTTGTCTTTGTACTTTTGATTGTTTACAGCATAACTACCTACATCAACATTTGTTGCTTCGATGTTTTGAGTTCTTTCTTCCTCAAACTTGCCCTTAAAGACAAAATCCATAGCCATGATTGGCCCTACGAACAATATAGCTGCCATTAGCGTTGCTATTGCTGTCCTAGTCCATGCATTTTTCCTAATAATCAGCCTAAATAGTATTTGGAACAGTATAAATACTATCCATAGTCCTAAGGCTAAATAAACACCCAAAATGCCCTCACCCTTGTAATAGTTGAGCGTGCCAAACAGCTGTGTCTCGCCACTTCCAATCAAGGGATTGTCCATAAGGGGTTTTGAGGAAATTAAAACTAGGTGTACCATCAGTGGAAAACCAAGTGCGTAAAACAACACTTGAAAAACACGACCAACGGTTATGTTGCGTCTTATTTTACTCATATCCATCTCCTTCCCAAAAAATTTTTCCTTATAAAAATAAAGAATGTTATTATAATTATATTGCACGCACTAGTGTAAAGTCAATAATGAAAAGACATTGACAACCAGAGATTACTAAACCATAATTTAATTGCAATAAGTAATTTTTATTGAGGTGATATATGAATATAACAATATTTAACGA